>JAMXLG010000065.1 GCA_024281135.1 Vulcanimicrobiia bacterium
CAATATTTTGATTGATGGGCTGTAGGCTGGTCGAATAGACGACCGTGCGACCTGTATATGTCATAGCAGCATAAGCAGGCGCTGGAGCGAATACGACTACCGGAATCGCGAAAAGCATAAGCGACGCGGCGACGCGGTGGAACACTGGGATTAATCTCTTCACACCCTATATAACTCGGGTAAACGCTTGGGCGTTGCCCAGTTGACCTAATGTCCTTCGCCCACGTCGCCCTTTTTTATCAAAGTCTAATCGCTACGATAGCTAAGGTAATGCTGACGAAGGTTGCATCTCGCACCGCTCTCGCTGCGCTTTGCGTTGCTGGGTTCGGATTGAGCGCATGCGGCGGAGGCGGTAGTGGCGGCGGGGGTTCTGTGCCAACGACCGCTCCTACGTCCACGGCACCGCCTGGAACGCCCACCCCACCGCCTGCGACGTCCACCCCGGCCGTGACGCCCACCCCGCCACCCCCGACGCTTCCGCCGGGCCCGACTCCGACTCCGCCCGGCGCCTCAACGCAGACGCTTCATGCAACGCAGGGGGGCCTCAACGGACGGATAGGCGGCTTTACGCCTTCGGAAGGCAATACGTCAAGCGGCGGAACGGGCGGGAACGTCGACGGCATCCCGTGTCTTCCTGTGATGCCGACCACCTATCACGTTCATATTTTCCTCGGCGTGTACAACAACGGCACGTTAATGGCGCTGCCGATCGGGACGGGGATGGTCAATCCTGGGACGCCGGTGAGCGGATTCCTGAACACTGCACAGTGTTTCTACTTTACGCATACGCACGATTCGAGCGGTATTGTTCATATCGAAAGCAACCAGAACGTTGCGGTTACGAAATCGATCTACACGCTGAAGACATATCTCGACATCTGGGGTATTACGGCAGACGCGAATCACTTCGGTCCGTTCCAAGGACCGGTGCGCGTTTTTACGTCGGGTCAAGTGTATCGCGGGAACATGAACAACGGACTTGTTACCGCAAACAACTATACGTATTACGGCTCGGATCCGAGTAGCGTTCCGTTGTATTCACACGAGGTGATCTTTGTGGAGGTCGGTCCGAACTATCCGGCGTTGCCAAACGTAAGTTTCTATACGAACTTCTGACGCCGAACCAAAGCGAACGACTCGAAATACGAACGGCCTTCACATGAAGGCCGTTTGCACTTGATTGAGGCGTTAGCCGAAGGATTTGCCGTCGCTTCCGAACCTGGCGTGGCAGCGGTCATGGGCGATGACGTTTCGGTAACGGCTTGCGCCGAAGCTTGGGCGGGCACACCCATT
Organism: Vulcanimicrobiia bacterium; assembly: GCA_024281135.1. Next base: position 1,294 of record JAMXLG010000065.1, read on the forward strand.
GCAAGTAGTGCGAATAGTAGGGATGCGGTAAACGTACGACATTGCGCAAGGTCGGTTGGCGACGCATCCATCGCGGCGGCGGCGGCGTTCCTATAAACGTATGAACGATCAATCGACCGTGAGGAAATCAGAACAAGAGTGGCTCGATGAGTTGGGTCCGGAGCGCTACGGGATTCTGCGCCAAGCAGGCACGGAGCGTCCATTCACCGGGTCGCTGCTCGACGTGCGGGATGACGGTACGTACGTATGCGGCGCATGTGGCAACGAACTGTTTTCATCCGATGCGAAATTCGAGTCGCATTGCGGATGGCCGTCGTTTACGCATCCGGACGAACAGAAAAACGTGCGGCTCTTAGAAGATCGGAGCCACGGGATGATTCGCACAGAAGTGCGTTGCGCTCGATGCGATTCGCATCTCGGTCACGTGTTTGATGACGGCCCAGGTCCGCGCGGAACTCGGTACTGCATCAACTCGCTTTCGCTCGACTTTAAGGGGCGCTGATATCGGAGGCCGCACGCTCTGCTTTGGGGCGTGCCTCGATGATGCCCGTTCTTGCCGTCGTTTCACTTTCGTGCATCGGACGCGACGTCTGTTGCCATGCTTGCGAGATCGCTTGACGGCTTTGGTCAACCGTCAAAGAATCAACCTCAAGACCGAGTGCTTGTAATTCGCGCATCACGATGCTGGAAATGCATCCGCCGATCTCCATGATCATATGCGCGTAATCGGCGATATGCCGCTGCGCGAGTGCGGCAACGTCGGGATCACCCATTCCATTCGCGGTGGTCAGCAACTCGGAATAACTCAGCGTGCATAGCGCGAGCGCCGCATAGTCGTCGCGAAGGGATTTTGAAACCTTCGTTTTGCGAACTCTATCGAGTGCGCCGGCTACCACGCCCTCAACCTGCGTCACTGCGTTTTTGATTAGGGAGGCTTCATGACCGCCTAAGCGCTCGAGCTGCTCTGACAGCGCGTCGATGTGCATTGCAGCCATTGCCGCGAGGCGGTTCACTACGTCAGCGGCGTCGGAGTATTCCTGAACGTCTTTGTCGTCGCGTTGCGCGTCGAAAGGGATGCGGATATGGCGCTCGACCGCAAGCATGTCGCTAACATAGGTTGCTAGACTGTGCTGCTCGTTACCCATGTGTCGCTTCTACCCGGCTCACCCGGGGCGAAAGCGTTTGTCGTCCTGCGAACCAACTCCGCGCTCGCCGTACCGTTGCTTGCTACAATTGTCTCATAAAAAGGAGTTGTGCTGCGTATGAGCGTGTACGACCGTCCAGCAACGCCCGATATTTCGCGGCGCGATGAAATGGCATTTCAGTTAGCGGTCCTTCAGGACGCCTCTCGCCAAGCTGATGAGTACTGGGGAAATTGGCTCTGGCGGCGCGAGCAGCCGAAATTCGGTCCGAGCAAAACGCTCGTCGATGCACTCCGCGATCGTTACGAAACAGCGACGGTTTTTGAAGAGTGGCACAAATGGTTCGACGTGTTGACGAGTTCGGAATTCGTCGATGCGCTTATCGGACGGGACGCGCGAGGAATAATGGACGAGCCCGAACTCGTTCGGTCAGGGCGCTAACGAGCCGCTCGATTCCCTTCGCATCCTCCGCCGAAAACCGCCCGAGTCGCGGGCTGTCGATATCGAAGACGCCGTAGACCACGGCGTTTTCATCGCGCAGCGGAATGACGATTTCGGATGCCGACGCGCTATCGCAAACGATGTGATCGGCGAATGCGTTCACGTCATCGACGACGGTCGTCTCGCCGGCGGTAAATGCAGCGCCGCAAACGCCGCGGCCGGCGGCGAGACGCGTGCACGCCGGACGTCCGTTAAAGGGGCCAAGCACCAGTTCGCTCGCTTCATCGGCGAAATAGAAGCCCGCCCAATTCAAATCGGGTAGCTCGTGGTATACAAAAGCAGCGAAGTTCGCCATATTCGCGAGGTCATCTCGCTCGGCTGAGATGAGCGCGCGAACTTGTGCTTCGAGAAGATCGTAATCCATAAAGCATCGCCGTTTCTGTACGTACCGGAGTGTTTGCTTTCTATCCCTGCCGGGAATGAACGTCGCAAGCTTCTCGGAGGTACTTACTTGTACGAGGTCCAGCGCGGATCGCGGGGCGTCCTAGGGACGTCCGCGATGCAGCATGCGATGTTCGGCAACCATTTGTTGGACGCGTTGCCCCGAGAAGAGGTTGCGCGATTATCTGCGCATCTCCGTCGCGTGTTCCTTCATCGTGGTCAAGTGTTGGCATCACCGGGAGAAGCGGCCGAATTCATCTATTTCCCGATCGACGCGCTTTTGTGGAGTTGGACGACGACGACGGGTGCCGAACGTCCGACCTCGCTCTTGACTACCGGCCGCCGCGGGGCGATGTCGCTCGACAGTCTACTCGATTTACCGTCGACGCACGGACACGTCGCAGTCCTTTCTCCCGGAGGCGCCTGGCGCGTCTCGCGTGCGTCGCTGGAGACGCTTTCGCGCTCGATCGACTCACCGATACGGCGCATCCTCACGCGATTTGCCTATGCGTCGTTTGCCGTGTGCGCGTATCGCTTGGCCTGCAATTCGGAACACAACGTCGATCGTCGCTTAGCGCGCTGGCTGCTCTTCATTATGGATGAAACTGGGAAGCCGGAAGCTTCGCTGACGCATCAGCAAATCGCTGATGTCGCAGCGATCCGTCGGCCGTCCGTTTCGCTCGCGTTTTCCGATTTGCAACGTCGGGGAATCGTGCGCGTCCATCACGGCCTCGTTCAGATACTCGATCGTGAGCGCTTAGAACGCGAATCGTGTCCCTGCTACGTTGCGATTCGCTCGGCGTTGGATAGCGCGTTGACGTCCGAACCGTCAACGGCGCTTAGTGCCAGCGGATAAACGCGACCGACGCGGCCGTGATGATCCCGGTGACGATCCAGCCCGCGCCTGCAAGCCACGGCGATATCATATCGCCCGACATCGTGCGCCGCGACCGGCTCAGCATGACCAGTAAGCCAAGCGTCACCGGTGTACCAATGCCGCCTCCGATCGAGGCCCAGAATAACAATTTGATCGGCGCTATGCCGATAAGTGCGAGCGCCGTAGCGGTTGCAACGCCGATAAAGAGCGTTGCATAGAAGCGCCGCGCATCCCGGTAGGGCTTGTCAAGCGAACCGCCCCACCGAAACGTTGAGCTGACCGCGCTCGCCGTCCCAGCCGCGAGCACGGGTAGCGCAAGCATCGCCGAACCGAAGAGGCCGATTCCGAAGACATCTGCCGCCCATTTTCCCGCGATCGGAACCAGCGCTTGTGCCGCATCTTGCGCCGTGTTCACCGCTTTATGGTGGACTCCGAGCGTCGACGCCGTGCCGACGTAAATGAACCAGATCACGACGCCGGTAATGAGCGTTCCCGGAATGGACGCGAGTTGCATCGCGCGCACGGCGCGTTTCGGCGGCCGCTCCGAGGCGATCTCAATGGTTTGCCAATAGAAGGAGTACGTCGTTAATGAGGTGCCGATCAACGCGACGATTGTTGAGATATAGACGTCGTCGAAACGAACTCGCGGGATCAGTCCTTGGGCGACGGCGTGCCATTGCGGATGAACCATAAACGTCGTCGCAATGTAGGCGAGGAACGCTAGAGGCAATACGATGAGCACGCGACGTACGCGATCCATCGAACCGAGGACGAGCAGCATCAAAACGGCCACGGAAATCGGGATCAAGAGCCACACGTATGGAATGGGCGTGAGAAGATTGAGTGCTGCCGCGCCCGCTTCCAAGTCCGCAGCGTACGTAATGACGTTGACGCCGACGATGCAGACGAGCGAAAGCGACGCGATCCAAAAACCGTAGCGGCGCCGTATCGCCGACTGCAGTCCTTCCCGCGCGATCGCGGCCACATGCGTGCCGATCATCTGCACGATCGAGAACATCGGAATGATGAGCACCACGAGCCATTCGAGGCCATAGGCCAGCGTGGCGCCGGCGATCGAAAGTGTCGCGACGGTCGTTGGATCGACATCGGCGGCCGCACTAACGATGCCCGAGACGAAAGAGGCTCTCGATGCTTCGAGCGCCTCGCGGTCGTTTAGAGCCTCTCTAAGACTTTCTTGTTCCAATCCCTAGCAGTAGTTCGACCTTCAACCAGCCGGCCTCATGCCGTTAGATGCTTACGATAGTGAAAGACGTCTGATCACGTTAGCCGTTATCTGCACAGCAGTCGGTTCGGAAGATCCAAGCGCGCGCGCCCAGTCGACCGTGCCGGTTGTAAAGAGCGTTCCGCGGCGTTCGAGCACGCCTAAGGTCGCACGAGCGCCCTCGTTGATTTCGCCCGTTCCGTCTTGCACGGGCCAATGCGCGATGCTCGCCTGCGCGAGCGGAGTAAAGTCCGGCGCCGGCGATGCCGGCGATCCGTCGCATTCGTACCCGACGAGCCGCTCTTCTTCACCGAAGACGTCACCGGTGCGCAACGGACAAGCATCAAAGACCCAATGGGAACGCTCGACGTGGAATCCCGTCGGCGGACGTCCTCCGATCCACTTTCCGCCGCCGAAGCGATAACTGACGCCGAAGGTTCGCTCCTCGGGATCGTGGTCCCAACGTCCGGCGCGCGAAAGTTGCCGGGTGACCGAATCGTAGTGCGCGCGGAAGAAGCAGGTGTTGCCGGTGAAGAAGGCCGCGTTCCCGCCACGTTCGATAAACGCATCGAGTTGCGTGCGCATCTCGTTGGTCCAATACTCGTGGTGTCCGAACGCGAGCAACAAGCGATACCGGTCTAGCAGCGACGGATTGAGATGAAGATCGAGATCGCAGCAATAGTCAGCCTCGTGACCGTTACGTTCGAGCCACGCGATGGCACGCGCATCCCAATGTGCGAAGCTCTGCCGTGGCGATGACGGATCGTAGACATCGATATTTCCCTCATCCCATAGATGGCCGCCGATCCCGCCGCCACAGCGCTCCAGACTCACCGACCCTCCGAGGTCATGGAGACTCGAGCTTCCTTCGGCCATGCCTTGACCGATGTTGTATGCCTGGTACGTGAAAATCGGGACGTTGTAGAGAATCGGCGACTGCGCTTCGCGCGGGCGCACGATGACGAGCGCGCGTGCCTCGCGAGCGTCTAGGCGGATTTTCGTTTCGTGCGGGCGTTGAAAAACAACGACGTAGACCCCCGAACGCCAGTTGCGTGGGATCTCGACGTCGATTTCGTGCTCGCCGGGACCGATCGACTTTCCGGCGTATTCGCGCATTCGTTCGGGGCGCGAGCCGACGCGGAAGAAACACATCACGGCGGAATCTTCGGATCGAATCCGCAGCGTCGTTCGTTCACCCGCGGTGACGTTCGGCGGCGTCGCGTACACGTCGATCATCGCGCGCTCACGCTTCACACTTCCGGTCTCACGCCGGTACCTCTCGCCGGAACCACGCGATCGTTCTAGCAAGTCCTTCGCTCATCGGCGTCTGCGCGCGCCATTTGAGAAGCGTTCGTGCGCGTGTAAGATCGGGACGCCGCTGACGAGGGTCGTTTTTGGGTAGCTGCCGGTGCCGAATACGAAGCGGGATGGCGCACAGGTCGCTTATCGTGCGCGCGATCTCGAGAACGCTCACCTCCTCATCGTTCCCGATGTCGACCACCCAATATGCAGGGCTATCGATCGCGGAAAAACGCAAAATCGCTTCGATGAGATCGTCGACGTAGCAGAGCGAACGTGTTTGGCTTCCGTCCCCGAAAATGGTCAGCGGTTCACCGGCGAGAGCCTCACCGATCAACGTGGGAACGACGCAGCCGTCATCTCGGCGCATGCGTGGGCCGTAGGTGTTGAAAATGCGAACCATCCTGCCATCTAGTCTATCTGTTCTACGATGGGCCGCAATGACGGCCTCTCCGTGGCGCTTGGCTTCGTCGTACCACGGGCGAGGGATGATCGAGTTCACCTCGATCGGATCCCCATAAATTTCTGAGGTGGATGCGTAAAGAACGCGAGCGCCGTGCCGCAAAGCGAGCTCGCAGCAGAGTTCCGTCCCTCGCGAATTAGCACGCAGCGTGGTCTCCGCCCGTTCCGCGTAGTCAATCGCGCTCGCGGGTGAGGCAAAGTGAAAGATCGCGTCAACACGCTCGAGCTTCGGAAGCGTTTCACTCACGTCGACTTCGACAAACCGAAATCGATCGTCGTCCAGTATGCTCGAGAGTTTAGCTATGTTGCCGGTCACCAAGTTGTCGACACCGATCACTGCGTGCCCCTCGCGCAGGAGCGCGCCGCACAGGTGCGATCCGAGAAATCCGGCGGCTCCTGTAACAAGAGAGATCATGCCGAGAAGCCGAGCGCACGCAAGCGGCGCGCGTCGAGAGGATTTCGCATATCGAAGAGATTGCCGCGATGCATCGTTTCGTAAACGCACTGCCAATCGAGCGAACGGTAACGAAGCACGCCGGCGTTGTTATGTTGGGGACAGCGCCTGCGATTCGCGACATACAACGGGGGAATCGTCGCGCATGAAGGAGCGCGCGATTTTTTTCGGCCGTGACGGCACGCTTATCGTAGATCGCCCGGGTAAACGCGACCCCGCAGCGATCGAGTTGATGCCGCACGCAGCCGATGCACTTGCGCTCGCACGCGAATGGGGTTACGCGGTTGCTGTCATGACGAATCAGCCCGTGGTTGCCGAAGGGGAGATCGATCAATCGCATCTCTTCCAGTTGCACGCGCGCATCGAGGAATCGGCTGGGCCGATCGACGGCTGGTTCGTTTGTATTCGCGGCGTTGGCGACGGACGCGATTGGCGCAAGCCCGAACCAGGGCTGGTTCTTGCGGCGTCGGCGCGTTTAGGTATTTCGCCGGAACGTTGCACCATGATCGGAGATATCGGCGCAGATATCGAGGCGCGCGCGGCCGGCGCGCAGGCTGTTCTCGTGCCGACGACAGTAACGCGACCGGAAGAGATTGCATTTGCGCCCGTCGTTGCGGACGACGTGCTCGAGGCAGTGCGTCGCGTGGTCGCGGAGAGCGCTAACGAATGAAACGCGTCATAGCGTTGACGTGCTGCACGAAGTAGGACGTGCGCTTTCTCTGAACGCGCCGCTGGATTTATTCGGAAAAGTCGAGGGTATGTTATTCGCACGATACTCCAGGTAGGAGGTTTTGCTTTGGCAACGGCACGCCAGACGACCGATCACGACGAGATTCGTGAATGGGTCGAACGCAACGGCGGGAGACCCGCAGAAGTAGAAGGGACGGGCGGAATGCTGCGAATCGATTTCGGCGATCAAGATGGTCGCCTCGAGGAGATCGATTGGGACCACTTCTTCGATATTTTTGACGCAAGCGGACTCGCGTTCTTGTACGATCCCGACGGACACATGAATAAGTTCGTTCAGGTCGGAGAAGATCAGACCGGAATTGGAATGACGGAACCCGAGGGACGCCGAGCCGCGGCCCGCGGAGCTTCCGCAACACGAAAGAAGTCGACATCACGAAAAAAGAACACAAACGGCCGCAAAAAGAGCACCAGCAGCGGTCGCAAAAAGAGCACGGGCGGTCGAAAGAAGAGCACCACCAACGGCCGCAAGAAGTCGTCATCACGCAAGAAGACGTCATTACGAAAGAAGACGTCATTACGAAAGACGACGTCCTCACGCAAGAAGACCTCTTCACGCAAGAAGAGCAGCGGCCGTAAGTATTCGCGTAAAGCCGGCAAGAAGGTCGAGCGCGCGATGCGTGAGTTGAAGCGCGGTGAGCTTCGCTCCGGAAAACGTGGACCGAAAGTCAAGAGCCGCAAACAAGCAATTGCGATCGGTCTCTCCGAGGCGCGTCGCGCGGGCGCCAAAGTTCCGCGACGCAAAGGCGGTCGTAGGAAGAAGAAAAGCTAGACGCGGTTTGCGCGCTTAGCGCAAACCCATCCGGCCGCATGCGGGGTTCCGGCGGCGCCGCGCGAAGGTAAGCGTACGCCTTCTTCGCACATGTCTCTGGGGTGTTCGGGTGCCAGATTCAAGAACTAGCGATCGCGATGTCGGCCGTTCTAACGACCGTGTGTTGATGAGACAGGCCGCTTCACTTCTTGCTACCGATCTTTCGCTGGGCGAACTCTTTGAGCGATTGACGCGTCTGCTTGCCGAATACGTTGATTCTTCCGTCGTCTTCATCGCGCTCGCGCGCTCCGACGGCGGCCATGCTATCGAGTATTTCTACGACCACGGCGAGATCCGTCGCTATCCGCATATCAAGCTCGAACCGACTTCGCGCGCGCGCGAAGTGATTCAAACGGGCGCGACGATTTGGGGAAACAGCCCAGAGGTTTGGGCACCGATGGGAACGACTCCGATCAACCGCGATCGTCCATGGACGAACGATACCGTTTCCGCGATGTTTGTACCGATGCGCGCCGGCGGCGACATGATCGGTGCTCTTTCCGTGCAAACCACGCGACGCGATGCCTACACCGAAGCGGACGTTGATATCGTTTCCGCGATCGGTCACTATCTTGCTGTGGCCGTGCAAAACCAGCGCATGTATCAGGCGCTGCAACGAACCGCCGAGTATGACGCGCTAACCGGCCTTGCCAATCATTCGCGTATCTCGCGCGAGATCGATAAGGCGCTCGCTACCGCAACATCGACGCGACCGGCGGTTGCGATCATGCTCAACGTGGTGAACTTCGGCACGTTCAATGCCACATATGGCTATGTCGAAGGCGACGAGGTGTTGCGCCAAATCGCGCGAGTCCTACGTGATTTCGAAGATGCTGATGACGTGATTTCGGTCGGCCGGTTCGGGCCGGACGTGTTCATGGTGCTGCTTCGCGAAACCGCACCGGATCTGGTGGCGCATTTCGTCGAACGGCTTTGCACGAAGCTGAGAGCCCTCGCGTATGTGGCTCGCGATCAAACGTTGCCGGTTCCAATCGCGCTCGGATATGCGCTCGCGCCATCGGATGCCGGCTCGCGCACAGACCTCGTTGCGCTCTGTATGCAGCGTACCCGTTTGAGCCGCAAGCAAGGTTGCCCGCCTGTCGGCGAAGATGACGTGGACGCATACACATTACACGGATCGTTTGCGAACGTCGAGACGATCGTTCACGCGCTGCTTGACCGCGATCCATTCACGCGCGTTCACTTACTCCAGGTCAATACGATGGCTAAGCTGTGGTCGGAGTTCAACCTCGAGCTCGATCGCGCACAGCTCTCCAAGTTCTTGCAGGCCAGTTTGCTGCACGACGTCGGCAAGCTGCTCGTATCCGACAGCATTCTCATTAAACCCGGGCGCCTCTCCGACTCCGAATACGAATCCGTGATAAAACATGCAGCGTTCGGTGCGCAGATTCTCGCGCAGCACCCGGGATACGCAGACGTGGCGCAAATCGTCGGCCAGCATCACGAGTGGTGGGACGGAAGGGGGTATCCAGCCGGACTGGCCGGCGAGGCGATCGATCCGATCGCCCGCGCGATCGCGATTCTCGATGCGTTTTCCGCAATGGTCGCCGATCGCCCATACCATCGGGGCATTAGCGAAGACGCGGCGCTCGCCGAGCTGCAGCGGTGTGCTGGGACGCAATTCGATCCGCATTTGGTCGACCGGTTCGTAATCTGGCGCGAAGACGGCGGCATGGGCTGGCATGACGCGGGATGAGCGCGGCCGAATGAGCGAGAGCGTAAAATACGCGCTCGTAGCTCAATTGGATAGAGCAAGGCACTCCTAAGGCCGAGGTTGGCGGTTCGATTCCGCCCGAGCGCATTTTTGGCTTTCGGACGTCCGCTGAGCGTTTGGCTCGGGGGACGTCCTTGATGCGAGAGCGTGCGCTCAGGCGGAATCGCGTTTTGAAGAAGCGGAGGTTTCGACTGAGCCGTCGGACGTTGTGGTTATGATCGGGACGTTTTTTCGGCGGGTTCGGAGGGCGGCTTGGATTTTGCGGTTTGCGGTGCCGGCGCTTGGCGAGTTGATTTTGCATCAAGTGGTGGAGTATACGAGTCAGCGTGGGCGGCTTGGGTTTGTTGGGGCGCGGGTGTTTATACCGCCGGATGTTTCGTTTCGGTTTGCTGAAAATATTGAGCTTGGGGCTGATGTGAGGCTTGGAGTCGGAAATCGGTTGTGGGCTTCTCCGAATGCGCGGATCACGTTTGGGGAGTACGCGATGCTTGGACCCGACGTCACGGTTCTTACGGCAAACCACAGCTACGATGTGCGCGACGTGTCGGTTTTCGATCAACCGGAACGCGAGCGCGACGTTCGCATTGGGGCGGATGTGTGGATTGGTGCGAACGCTGTGATTTTGCCCGGAGTGACGATCGGCGATGGTGCGGTCATTGCTGCGGGAGCCGTCGTCAACGCCGACGTCGAGCCGTTTACCGTTGCCGGCGGGGTTCCGGCGCGCCGCATCGGAGCGCGTGGTTCGACGGAGTAGGGGCAAGCGTTACATGGGACCGGGCTTAGGGCCTAGGTAGTGCGTTCTTTGGAAAGTAGCTTGAAGTACTTGGGCGGGGTACCATTGGGGCGTGGACGCAAAGGTTACCATCGGCACGGCTGAGGGGCGGTATGGCATATCCTCGGATCTGCTTGCCGAATTGTGCGACCGGGCACCTGATGCGATCTGCGTGATCGAACGCCGGGCGAATTCCCCGGACTATGTCTTCCGGTATGTCAACCGCGCGTTCGAAGTCATGTATGGATGTCGTCGTGATGTGACGCTCGGATCCTCAGCTGATGCTTTTATGCGCGAGCGCAGCACCGCGGAAGATCGCGAGCGTGTCAATGAAGCGCTCGACCGTCATGAGCCGTTTCGAATTCGACGCGGCTTTACGCGTGCGGACGGAAACTTTATCTGGATAGAAGCGAATTTTTCGCCTATTCCCTGGGACGGCGGAAACCGGTGGATGTTTATCACGCGAGATGCTACGCGTGAGAAACGCGCGCACGACCGCACGGTGCAACTCACGACTGCCGTCGAGCATGGATACGATCCGGTCGCGATATGTAACTGGTCGCCCGAGCGCATGTGGGTCGTCTCCTATACAAACGACGCGTTTACGCGCATAACCGGATACTTGCAGGAAGACGTGGTCGGAAAACCATGGCTCGAGTTTCTGTGGGATCCGCGTGATATTCCGCGTCTCGAAACGATGCGCGTCGCGTTGTATGCGGGGCAACAGGTGCGCACGGAAGTGGACTACCGCCGGAAAGACGGGCGTCACGGGATATTCGAAGTCTACGTTCAGCCGATTCTAGAGTCGGCGACGCGCGAATATACCTCGATCGTCTGCGTCTTCCGCGATATCACGGACGCGCGACAACGCGAAGCGAAGCTGTTGTACGAAGCGGAGCACGACCTACTTACCGAACTCTTTAACCGGCGCTACTTCGAACGCGCGCTCGAGACTGCGATTTCGATGACGCGCGCGGCTCCCGCGCACGCGCTGCTCTTTGCCGATCTCGACGGATTCAAAGAAGTCAACGACCGGCTCGGGCACGAGATCGGCGACGAGGTGCTGCGCGCAGCGGCTCGCGCCTTCGATTCGGCGGTCTTCCGTACGGACGTGCTCGCGCGCTGGGGCGGCGACGAGTTCTCCGCGCTCCTCTACCACTGCTCGCTTGAAAACGGGATCCGAACGGCCGAGGAGATGGCGGCGGCCTTCAACTCTTCGCCCGACCGGCACGGGACGACGGTGAGTATCGGGATCGTCGCCATCCGTCCAAACGAGACGGTTGCCGACCTCATCCGCCGGGCCGACCGCATGTGTTACAAGGCCAAAGCCGCCGGCCGGAACCGGGTGCTTGCCGACGCGGAGGGCCAACGCCCATAAGCACTCTTGCGAGGAAGCCGGAGGCTGTGATACAGTCTGTTGGCTGAACGCCTCGTCGGGGCGTTTATTTCATGTGTGGTAGACTGAGATGGCAAAAAAAGAGAATCGCGTGATGGTCGTCATGGCGTGCACGGAATGTAAGCGTCGTAACTACAACACGCAAAAGAACAAACAAAAAACAACGGACCGGTTAGAGCTCAGCAAATACTGCCGCTGGTGCCGCTGCCACCGTTCCCACCGCGAAACCAAGTAGTAAAGTAGTCGTAATCCGAGCCGGCCGACAAATATCGTATTAGCGCGATTTTCGTCGCTGGCAAGGAAGCGACGGGGCGAGTGGACTAGAGTCCACGACCCCCAGAGCTGACGCCGTCCAGCGGCGAAAAGCGTGCTAATACGTAGGGCGGTAGCTCAATTGGTAGAGTAGCGGTCTCCAAAATCGCCGGTTGCAGGTTCGAGTCCTGTCCGCCCTGCCAGAATTTTTCCCGGGAGTTGACGTTTGGTGAACGAGCAGAAGAAGTCGATCGGCCGAGGCACAGCGACCGCCGCGGGGCAATCCGCAGGCGGCGACTTCGTGCGTGGCGTGATCACAGAACTGCGACGCGTCACGTGGCCCACGCGTGATGAATGGGTTTCCGCCACGGTCCTAACGATCGGGCTCGTTGTGGGTATTGGACTCTTTACATGGGGTCTCGACGCATTCTTTGGCTGGCTGCTCGAGCAGATACGCCTCGCCAACATCTAAGATCATGACCGAATTCGAACGCGAATACGACGGCGGTGCCGTCGAAGTCGAAACCGACCAAACAACGATGCAAGACCGCAGCGACGCCACGGCGGACGTCTTTGACGTGCGCGACGAAGCGCCCGAAGAAATCGTCGAACGCGCGGCGCCGGCAAAAAAAGATAACCGCAACTGGTTCGTGATCCACACGTACTCCGGTTACGAAAACAAAGTCAAAGCAAATCTCGAGCGCCGCATCCACTCGATGGGCATGCAAGACAAGATCTTCCGCGTGCTCGTCCCGATGGAAGACGAAGTCGAATTTAAAGACGGCAAGCGCAAGATCACACCGAAAAAAGTCTTTCCGGGTTACGTGCTCGTTGAGATGATCATGGACGATCAGTCATGGTACGTCGTGCGTAACACGCAAGGCGTGACAGGCTTCGTCGGCAGCCCCGGACCGGGCGAAAAGCCGGTTCCGCTGCAAGAGAAAGAAGTAAAGACGATCCTCAAGCAGATGGGCATCGAAGCGCCCAAGCTCAAGATCGACTTCAAGAAGGGCGACCGCGTCAAGGTTACCTCGGGCCCGTTCTTCGACTTCACCGG
>JAMXLG010000066.1 GCA_024281135.1 Vulcanimicrobiia bacterium
TAATCCGGCAACCCCGACGTCTGCTGCAGAAGCTGCTGAATCGTCAGATTCGGAGAGATGGTGAGTTCCGGAACGAACCGCGTAACTTTGTCGTCGAGCTTCAGCTTATCGTCTTGCTGCAAGAGCAGAATTGCTGCGGCAGTGAACTGCTGGCTGATTCCACCGACGTAAAATTGCGTTTCTGGATCGACTGGTCGCCGCGTCGCGAGCTCGCCATATCCGAATCCGCGCGCGTAAACGATGCGTCCGTCCTCGACGATAGCGATCGACAAACCAGGCGAGCGCCTGTCGCCTCGAATCTGGTTCCCAAGATCGTCGATCCTGTTCGCCATCTTCGCCGTGAAGACGTGCGCGGGCGGCGCTGCACTAGGGGTTGGGGACGCAGCGCTGAGCACCGCCAGCCCGAGAGCAAGGCAGAATAGCATATCGTTGGTCGTTTTTCGTTAAAAGACGAGACGTGCCTGGGCGATCATACGATCGTCCGAGAGCAGCGCCAATTGTTCCATGCGATGACTCCGCGGCAAATACAAAATCGCCACGTCACCATGAGGAACGGCGGTTCCAAGCATTATCTGCCTGCCGTCGTGCATCCAGGCAACGTTCATCGGCTTTTTTGCACCGCGGACGACCACACAATACCACGAACCGTCGCTGGCGTACATCACGTTTGCGCTTGCGCCCGTAAACTCTACGCTACGATGTGGCGAAGAAGCGATGCGTGCCATTGCGTCGGCATCAGCGAGCATCGCTTGATGCATCGCTTGATTCTGCTCGTAAAAATACGCACTCGGAAGTAGTGCTAGAAGAACTGCTGCTGCAAGTGCAGCAAAAGCCGGTTGCCATCGGGCAACGCGACGCGCGGGCCGTGGCACCGGCACCTCGTGCTGTGGCTCTGCGGCAGCCATCGCTGCAACATCGTCGTACGCTTGAGCGAGTAGCTTGCCGCACGCTTGGCATGTGGCGACGTGTTCGTCGACCGCCGCTTGCTCTTGCTCATTGAGCAGTCCAAGCACGTAGAGCGCGGCGTCTTCATCGATGTGTGCAGTCATCGATCCGCTCCTAGTGCGTTGCCGAGTTTCCGCAAACCCATGGCAATGCGGCTCTTGATCGTTCCAAGCGGCTGACCTAATTCGCTCGCGATTTCCGTATGTGTCTTTTGTTCGTAGTATGCCATCTCGAGCGGACGCCGCTGTTCCGGCGGAAGCCGGCCAAGTGCGGCTCGGAGCCGGTCGTGTTCGACAACGTCGACGAAAGGGAGTTCGTCGTGTTCTTGCGGCTCAGCCGCAATGCGTTCCGCCAAGCGCAAGCGTCGCGTTTTCGAACGCAACCGTGTAATCGCCTCGTTGCGAACGCACACGACGAGAAAGCTGCGAACGCCGCCGCGCGAGCGACTGTACGAACCGGGCGAGCGCCAGACGCGAGCAAGTGCGTCGTGGACACAATCTTGCGCGTCTTCGCGATTGTTCAGGACGTTGTACGCAGTCGAGTAGAGCAAGCTCCCGAAGCGCCGATACGCTTCGTCGAACGCCCAACGCTCTTTGGCAGCAAACGCTTCCGCCAGCTGATCATCGGAGGCCTCGGCCCGCATGCAGCCGGGCGTTCGACGAGGCCTATCCTTTGCGCCTTGAAGCGGCCACGGAAGAGCGGCGGTCATAACAAAAAAAGAACGCCCAAGCGGGCGTTCCGGATGAATCGCGAGGCTTCGTACTGTGGTTAGTGCGAGAGCTTCGTCGCTGCCGTCGTGAACTTCTGAAGTGCGGCGACCTGTTCTTTCGCGAACGATTTCAGAGCGGGATCCGAAGCGCTCGATGCTGCGTCTTGAAAATCGCTGACCTGCATTTGCGTGTCTACGCTGATGTCTTGCGCGAATTGCTTGTCGAACGACGAGCCGCTGGACGATTGAAGATTACCGTACTGCACGTCGGAGCGCACCGGCGGTTTGTTGGTGAGCGAAATATTGTGTGAAGCGGCGTACTTTTTTAGCCACGTGTTTGCCGTGCCTGCGTTGGTTGCGATTTCAGTAGCAAGGGCCTTTGCGTTCGCATCGGACGCTTTGTTCCGTGCCAGCGCTGCGAGCGCGTATTGACCAAGGAGATCGGATTGCGCGGTGGTAACGAAGCTTTGATCGTCTGAGCTCGCCGCGCGCACGCCTGCAGTAGCGAGGCCCGCGACCAGAACCGCCGCCATCATAGCTGTTGCGAATTTCATAGGAATGCAGTCTTCCCACTTTTCGCTGGGAATAGGCTGAACATGCGGCAAGCAATCGTTATTGCGCAATCGCATGCACGAGAAGGTGGCAAGCGTTTAGAACAAGCCGGCGCCGCGTTGCGCGAACGAGGCGTAAGCGTGGATGCATCGCATTTGGAAAGCGGTCACAAGGCGATCCGCAAGCGCATACGGCAAGCGGTGCGATCCAAAGTGCCGATCGTTGTACTAGTCGGTGGAGACGGTACACAGACGATCGGCGCTAGTGAAATTGCACACAGCAATACAATTCTCGGCGTCATACCAGCCGGCACCGGTAACAGCTTTGCAGAGAGCTTAGGCATCGCGTCGCCCGATCAGGCCTTCGATGCAATCGCGTACGGGCGAGTCGAACGCGTCGACGTCGGCGTCGTCAACGGCATCCGCTTCGCCAATTTTGCAACGATCGGTTTGGCTGCCGTAATTTCAAAACAGACGCCCCGCTGGGTAAAGCACGTGTTCGGGCCGATCGCATATGGTTTGTCCGCCGCGCGACCACTGGTGCGCCATCGTCCGTTCGACGCACTGGTGAAATGGAAGAAGAACCGGCTCAAACTTCACACGCATCAAATTCTGGTCGTGAACGGACGTATGTATGGACACACTCCGATCACGTCCGAATCAACGCTCACTGATGGATCGCTCACGTTTTTCTCGACTGCGTCAACGAATGCGATTGACGCCATGCGAACGTACGCGTCGTTTCTGACGAATTCACAGACCGCATTTCCCGACGCGCATTACTTCCGCGCCCCGGAAATCCGCATCAAGACGTCGCGCAAAGCGCTCATCTCCGTCGACGGCTCGGCGGTCTGTACCACGCCTGCGAAGTTCTCCGTAGACCGTAACGCACTCGCCGTCTTCGTGCCGGATGCAGCTGGTCGCGTTTGACTGTTTCGCTGCGTTCGCGCTTCTAGGCGTGATCGTGATGAAGCTACCGCACAGCGTCTACGATATTCGAGGTGCGGGTTTTCGCGGGATGGCGACGCGGCTCGCTGTTGTGTTTACGGAATCCGGACGTTGGCGATGGCTCACACTCCTTGGCGCGCTCGCGATTGCGTTATTTGCGCTCATGCGCTGGCCGCTTTGGATTCCGATTGCCGTATGCGTATCGCAGATCGTCTCGCAGGCGATCGTGGAAGGCGTCAAACGCGCGTTCCGGCGTGCACGTCCGCGCGACTGGCTCGTCCGCGCTGAATTCGGATTTTCGTATCCGAGCGGTCATTCGTCGACAGCAGTAACGTTTTACGGCGCATGGGCGGTCGTCGCGGCGCATTTGCCGATCTCGTTCACCGC
>JAMXLG010000067.1 GCA_024281135.1 Vulcanimicrobiia bacterium
CGTCGACGATGCGTTTGGAGACGGCCGATCGTCAAGCACTGCTGGAAGAGCGCAATACCGCCAAGCGCATGCGGAAGCTCACGCTGCTCCTCACCAAAGAGTTGGAAGTCGTCGAGTTGGGTCACAAGATTCAGAGCGATATCCAACGCGAGATGGAGAAGAATCAGCGCGAGTTCTATCTGCGTCAGCAGCTTCGCGCAATTCAAGAAGAGCTTGGCGAAGTCGATCCGCAGCAAGCCGAAACGAACGAGCTGCGTCAAAAGATCGACGAAGCCAAGATGCCGGAAGAAGTGCAAAAGGCTGCAGAGCGCGAGCTCGACCGTCTCTCGAAAGTGCCGCAGGCATCGCCGGAATATAGCGTTATTCGCACGTATCTCGATTGGCTCGTGCAGTTGCCGTGGAACACGGAAACCGCCGATCACATCGACATCAAGAAGGCGCGCGAAATTCTCGACGAGGATCACTACGATCTCGAGAAGATCAAAGATCGCATCATCGAGTATCTTGCGGTTGGCAAACTCAAGAAGAAACTCACCGGACCGATTCTGTGCTTCGTCGGACCGCCGGGCGTCGGTAAAACGTCGCTCGGACAATCGATCGCCCGCGCAATGGGACGTAAGTTCGTGCGCTTGTCGGTCGGCGGCGTGCGCGACGAAGCGGAGATCCGCGGACATCGCCGCACGTACATCGGCGCGATGCCCGGCACGATCATCCGTGCGATGCGCGATGCGGGCACGAAAAATCCGGTCATGATAATCGACGAGATCGATAAGGTCGGTGCGGACTTCCGCGGCGATCCGCAGTCGGCGCTGCTCGAGGTGCTCGATCCGGAACAGAACCACACGTTCCGCGATCACTATCTCGATCTGCCGTTCGATCTCTCGCAAGTGCTCTTCATCTGTACGGCCAACTCGCTCGATACGATTTCGCCGCCGCTGCGCGACCGCATGGAGATCATCCAGCTTGCCGGCTACACGGAACTCGAGAAGATGCAAATCGCCAAGCGTTACTTGCTGAAGAAGCAGCGCACGGCGAACGGCTTGAGAGAAACGCAGGCACAGATCAGCGACCCGGCGCTTCGCCAAATCATCGCGGACTACACGCGTGAAGCCGGCGTTCGTAATCTGGAGCGCGAAATCGGGACGGTCTTCCGCAAAGTCGCGCGCAAGATCGCAGAGAATCCGCGCTTCAAAGCGCGTGTCAAGCCGGAGAATCTTGCTGATTACCTGAGCAAGCCGCGATTCTTCAACGAAGTGCGCAAGCGCGTTGCATCGGTCGGCGTTGCGACGGGGATGGTGTGGACGCCGGTCGGCGGTGACATCGTCTTTATCGAAGCAACCGCGATGCCGGGAACCGGAAAGCTCGTGCTCACCGGTCAGCTCGGCGACGTGATGAAGGAAAGCGCGCAAGCCGCGGTCTCGTTCTTACGCTCGCGTTCGAACGAACTCGACATTCCGGAAGACTACTTCGCAAAGCACGACATTCACATCCACGTGCCAGCCGGTGCGACCCCGAAAGACGGTCCGTCCGCCGGCATCACGATGGCAACGGCAATTGCGTCGATGCTGACCGGATTGAAAGTCGATCCGAATCTTGCAATGACGGGTGAGATTACGCTTACGGGTCAAGTGCTGCCGATCGGTGGACTCAAAGAAAAGGTCCTCGGCGCAAAACGCGCCGGCATCTCGAAGATCATCTTCCCCAAACGCAACGAGATCGATCTCGACGACATTCCGAAGGAAGTGCGCGACACGATGACGTTCGTACCGGTCGAAGAGATCAGCGAAGTGCTGCATCACGCACTCGGCAAACGTATCGTGACACCGGTAGCGCTCGCCGAAAACGGCGTAGCACACAACGTCGTCCCAATGCGCCGCCGCGCAACATCAACACCGAACGGCACGGTAAAACGCCGCGCCGTCGACCGCCGCCGCCCAGTCCGCAAGCGTTAACCTCTACAGTGTCATCCTGAGCTTGTCGAAGGATCGCCTCAAATCAAAAGCCCGCATCAAACGATGCGGGCTTTTTCTTGTCACTCGGGAAGCGAGTTGAGCATTGAGGTGGGAGTAATGAGCGATTTCATCCACTTTGAGGATAGGGACTCGGACCATCCCCTAATCGAAAAAGTATGGCGTTGCCGCAGCGACCGGGCCGACCGCTTTCTTTCGGTGGCGGCGACCTCGTTCGAGATCGCGATTACGCGCCTGCGCGGTGAACAATTCATCACGCTGCGCGGTCCCGAAACAGTCGCAACGACGATGGACTGCCCCGGCGACGGCGAGTGGACATGCATCCGCTTTAAGCCGGGAGCCTTCATGCCGTGGTTTCCGCTGGGCGTGCTGCGAGATCGCAACGACGTCACGCTTCCGAACGCATCGACGCGGTCGTTTTGGCTCAACGGCTCTGCCGTGGACTATCCCACATTCGAAAACGCCGAAGCCTTCGTGCAGCGCCTGGCGCGGGACGAGTCGCTCGCGCACGATCGCCTCGTCATCGACACGCTGAAACGTCAGCCGCGTTCGCTATCGCTGCGATCTGCCCAACGACACTTTTTGCGATCCACCGGTGTTACGTACGCGACGTTTCGACAAATCGAGCGCGCACGTCAGGCCGTGTTACTGATCAAAGACGGGGTTCCGATCCTCGATGTCGTCCATGCGGCGGGGTACTTCGATCAAGCGCACATGTCGCGAGCGTTGCGGCGCTTCATCGGAGAAACGCCGTCGAACCTCGCGGTGCGCAAGAAACAGTTGTCGTTTCTATACAAGACAGGCGCGTTCGGAGAAGTTACGCTCCCCGAAAGGGATTCATAGAAAGGATCGTATCGTGGGAGCACCGGTTGTTCATTTTGAGATCATGGGCGGCGACGGCACGCAGCTGGAGCGGTTTTACGCGGAACTGTTCGGATGGAAGATCGATAGCAACAATCCGATGCAGTACGGTGTCGTTGACACGGGCGGCGTTCCGGGCGGCATCAACGGCGGCGTAGGAGCCGGCACGAACGGGCAATCGCGCGTTACGGTTTACGCGAAGGTCGACAATCTGCAAAAGACGCTCGACCGTGTGGAACAGCTTGGCGGGAATACGATTTTGCCTCCAACGGAAGTTCCGGGCGGACCGAAACTGGCGATGTTTGCCGACCCGACGGGCAACATCACCGGAATCATCGAGTAGCACCGCCGTGGTTTCCAAGACGAGGCTCTGGACCGGACGCGTACTCAGCGCAATAGCTGTTCTCTTCTTTGTTATGGACGGCGTAATGAAGTTGTTCCGTCCGCCGGTCGTCGTTGACGCGACAGTGCACCAACTCGGCTATCCTATGGACGATATTTTGGGAATCGGCGTCACGCTGCTGCTCTGCACGACCCTCTATATCATTCCGCGCACATCGCTTTTTGGTGCGGTGCTTTTGACGGGGTATCTCGGCGGCGCCGTTGCGAGCAACATTCGTGCGGGACAACCATTGTTTAACATCGCGTTTCCGATCATCTTCGCAATCTTCATGTGGGGCGGATTGTGGCTGCGCGATCGGCGTGTCGAAAAGCTACTGCCGATAACTGATACTAATCAGTAGGCAAACCAGCCAGCGAGCCATTGCCTCTTTCGGTTCTCATTGAAATCGGTATGCTACATATTCCATCACCTCAATTGAAGAGAAGTGGAGGTAGCTTTTATGGCGAGATTCACGACGCGCGACGGCACGGAGATTTATTACAACGATTGGGGTTCGGGGTCGCCGATCGTATTTAGCCACGGTTGGCCGCTGAGTGCTGATGCGTGGGAAGATCAGATGTTCTTCCTCGCGAGGAAAGGGTATCGTTGCATCGCACACGATCGACGTGCAAACGGACGCTCGAGTCAGCCGCTGGGTGGCCAAGATATTGATACCTTTGCTGACGACCTCGCACAGCTCATGGAAGCGCTGAACATACGGGATGCTGTGCACGTCGGCCACTCTACCGGCGGTGGCGAAGTCGCTCGGTATGTTGCCGTTCACGGAGCGCAACGGCACGTCGCCGGCGCCGTGCTGGTCAGCGCAATTCCGCCGCTGATGCTCAAGACGCCTGCGAACCCGGAAGGCACGCCGATGGAAGTGTTCGATGGGCTCCGAGCGAGCATACAAGCCGATCGCGCACAATTCTGGAAAGACTTCAGTGCTCCGTTCTATGGTGCAAACCGTCCTGGTTCAAAGGTCTCGGAGGGCTTGCGCGAATCGTTCTGGCACCAAGGCATGATCTGCAGTTTGCCCGCCGCCTACGACTGCGTCAAAGCGTTTTCAGAGACCGACCAAACCGAGGACCTGAAAAAGATCGATTGTCCGGTGTTGATCATTCACGGCGACGACGATCAGATCGTCCCGATCAAGGCTGCGGCACTCAAATCGATCAAGCTGGTAAAGGACGGCCAGCTGAAGGTCTACGAAGGCGCGCCGCACGGTCTGCCATCCACGATGAAAGATCGGCTCAGTCAAGACTTGCTCGAATTCGTGAGCAAGCGCGCCGCGGTTCCGGCGTAATACGTTTGGGTGCGGACGGCGCGCTTAGCGAAGCGCGTAGAGCGTGCCGTCCGTGCTGCTTACGTACAGCGTTCCGTCGGCAATCGCAGGTGCGCCGACGATGGATCCGAGCGTGAAGATATTTTTAATTCCCTCGTTGACGCCGTCGAGCGTGAAGCTCGGATACATCGTATTCAAGTCGAGATTGCCTTTTGCATCAAGATGCGCGGCTCGGTTTTTCTTTGCGCCGTCCGTTTCGAACTGCGCCTCGATCGCGCCGCTCTTCGCGTTGACGGCGTAGAGTACGCCGTCGAACGTTCCGTAGTACGCGACACCGCTGGCTATTGACGGGGACGAATACGAGAACGTGGCATAGCTATGCTTGAAGCGCTCCGCTCCGGTTGATGCGTCGAGCGCGAAGAACACGTGCTCGTCTGATGTCGTGAAATAGATTGTTCCGTCGTACAACGCGGGCGAAGAGATGACCCAGCTGCCATGCTCGTCATGCGTCCAGCGTGCGGCACCTGTAGCGGCGTCGAGCGCATAAAGATGGCTGTCACGGCAACCGAAATAGACCAATCCGTTCGCAACAACGGCAGAACCTTCGATACCGATTTGATTGTGAATCTTCTGATCGTCGCCTGTGAGATACTTCCAACGCACGTTGCCGGTTTGCGCGTTTAACGCGTAAAAATAGCGGTCCCAGCTTCCGATGTAAACCGTATCGTTCGAAACCGCGGGAGTTGCATGTACGACGTCTCCCGTTTTGAATGTCCACCGCGGTTTTCCGGAATCGGCGGCTAATGCGTAGACGTCGTGATCGCCGCTGCCGAAATACACCATCCCACCGGCGATCGTGGGCGATGAAATGAACATATCGAAGGGATCGTTCATCATCTGGTCCGCGGGCTTGATTCCGTGAATGCCTTTTGCGGCGTAGCGCCGTTCGCCGGAGGTTTTGAATTTCCAGTGCAACGTTCCCGTCTGCGCAGAAATCGCGTAGAAGTTTCCGTCCGTACTTGCCACGTACACAATGCCGTTGGCCACGGCCGGCGACGAAGTCACCGGTCCGAGCGTTTTGAACGCCCATTTTATCGTTCCGCTGGATCGGTTTACGGCGTAGAGATTGCCGTCGCTGCTGCCGACGTAGACCGTATCACCTGAGACGACGGGCGACGATACGAGGCTATCCGCGCTGTGAAAACGCCAAACGACGGAGTGTAATGTCGGGGCTGCGGAATCATAAACGCCCGTGTGAGCGGGGTCGCTGCGAAACATCGCGGCAACCAAGGCAAGGACCGTCGCGATCTGCATGAGATAACGGTAACCGCGACGGTCGGAACCTCCATCAAATCCGGACCAAAAGTTTATCTATCCTAGGTCACGCATCTGGCGAATGCGCCGAATCAAATCCCCGCGGGGCAGCCACTCTATAGGCTGCCCCGCTTCTTTGCTGGGAGGGGATGAGTATTACTTGGCGGCGGCTTTTGCTGCGTCGAGGTCCTTTTGCAGCCGCGGGATCGAATTGTCCGCGAAGTCGCGGAGGTTCGGCGCGTTGCCATCGTTCTTTTCCGCCTGAAGCACGGCGATCAATTGCTCGAGGGCAGTCACTTGATCGGAAGCAAAGCTTGTATTGGTCCCCGTTGCTTTCGGCAGATCAGTGTTGACGTTGATGCCGTCATAGCTGGCGACATCCGCGAGTTGCGAACCGACGGCTAGGCAGTCCGTCTGAATTTGCTTCGCGAGAGCGGTAACGCTTGGGCTCGGATCGGCAGAGCCGTCCTGGACCGCTTCAGCGTTTGCAGCGCTCTGAAGAATCAACTTCATCGCGGACGGTGCAAAGTTTACGTCGGTGCTGCTCACAGAATCGTTCGTCGCACCCATGAGGCAGATACCGAGTGCACCAGCGAGCGCGGCGGCCGGCAGTGCACGTAAGAGTTGGTAGGTTCTCATGCATATAACGATGCGCGCGCGCGTAATGCAAAACAAGCGACTTTTCGCAGAGTGAAAATCAAAATTCGTTCACTAGTTAACTTCTACGTATTTTGATTATTCGCGAATCCAAGAAATCGCTGAGACGACAATCAAAAGTGCCACCAAAAACCCGAAGTACGTTTCGGCTGGAGCAAACGTCTTTGCATCTGTGCCAAGTTGCGCGACGCGCGCGAAGTATACCGCGCTCGCAACGGCAATGCCAAGTAGTTGGCCTGTTGTGCGTGCCGTCGCGAGCGTTCCGGCCGCGATTCCGCGCCGATTCTGCGGTGCGGATCCCATGATTGCGCTGTTGTTCGGTTGACTGAAGACGGCCGTCCCGGCTCCGGTGACGATTAAACATGCAACGATCTGCCACGTCGCCGGTTGTGGTGGCAGGCGCGAGAGCAAAAACAGTCCGATTGCGACAACAAGGGCACCCGCAGTCGAAACATAGCGCACGGGCACACGGTCTGATAGCCCGCCCGCAAGCGGTGCAAGAACGACATTCATCGCAGTGATCGGCACAAGCAAAATGCCCGCGCCGAACGCCGATGCGCCGAGCGTCGTTTGCGCGGACAGCGGTACGATAAAAATTACGCCCGCGATTCCGACGAAATACAGCAGTGCTGCAACCACCGAAAACGCGAAGAGACGATTCTTGAAGAGCGACAGATCGAGGGTCGGCGCTGCGACAAGTCTCTCAACAAAAATAAAAGTGCCAAGTAAAACGATCGCCGCACAAATGAGTCCCCAGGTCCACGGCGACGTCCATCCCCAAATGTGCGAGCGCGATAACGCGAGCGAGAGACAGAAGAGTCCTGAGATCGAGAGCATCGCGCCGGCGGGATCGAACCCCTCGCTACGCCGGTGTTCCGGCCGTTTGAGGACAAGCGCGGCGGCGAGGAGTGCGAGAATCGAGATCGGCACATTGATCAGGAAGATCCAGCGCCAGTCGCCGTACGTGATGATTGCGCCTCCCACGATCGGGCCGAGGGATAAACCAACCGCAACTGCCGCGCCGTTCAAACCGATCGCGCGTCCGCGCTGTTCCGACGGAAACGAGTCAACGATCAGTGCTTGATTCGACGAGACGAGCATTGCCGCGCCAACCGCCTGAACGGCCCGCGCGACGATCATAAAGAGCAGCGTCGGCGAAAACGCACATGCGAGCGAGCTCAAGCCGAAGATGGCGAACCCCGTTAGATAGATACGCTTCTGTCCGAACATGTCGCCGAGCCGCCCGAAGAGCACGAGCGTCGATGCCGTGACGAGCATGAACGACAAAATGACCCATTCCGCATTATCGACGGTCGTCGTATAGACGTGGGCAAGCGTCGGCATCGCGACGTTCGCAATCGAAGCGTCGAGGGTCCCCATCATGGAACCCGTCATGATCACCGCGAGCGCATACCAACGATACTGCGCGCTCTCGCGAATCGCGGAACGGGAGATCGTCAATTCTCGCAGCAGTCCGAGATCAGCTCATTCGCAACCGCGACGCCCACTAACGGTGTTGCCGCGTAACCGTCGGCGCCGATGCGACGCCAGAGTTCAGGATGGCGATCGAAGGCGCTTCCGCCGACCAGCACGAGCGGAGCGATCGGTTTGGTCTCAAATTCCTCGATCAGATCGCGAATTGCGAGAACGTCGCGCGGGAGGGCCGCCGAGCAGCCGACGACGTCCACCGAGACGCCTTCGATATAGCGCGCAAGGTCGTTCACGGGAACCTTGCATCCGAGAAATGAGACGTGCCATCCGCACATCGAGAACGCGTCCGCCGCCATGCGCGCGCCGAGTTGGTGTTCCGCGTCGCCGAGTGCGATGGTCAATGCCGAGAGATCGCGATGGGGCCGCGTCGGCGTCAGATCGACCAACTGCGCGATAATACGTTCCGTCGCATTGGTGATCAGGTGCTCGTGCGAGACCGTAATTTCATTCCGCTGCCATAATCGTCCGGCTTCGTGCATCGCCGGCGTGAGAATCTTGTCATACACGTCGAGCGTTTTTTGCCCATAAGCAATTGCGAGTAACACCTCGCGCGCGGCTCGCACTTCATCGCCGGACAATAGCGCATCGATGTAGCGCCGAGCGATTGCACCGTGTTCAGTCCGCTCGTCGATCAGCGGCGTTTCGATTAAGCGTACCGCCGTCAGCTGTTCGCGCGCCCGCGATAGCGTTTCGCGTGCGATCGGCTCGTCGGTCGTGCTGATATGCTCGCTCAACTGAAACGTCAGCGATTCGAGTGCGCGCGAAAGTTGTCCGGGAGAGCGATAACGGAAGACGAGCAGGCTTTGTGCCCAGCTCACGGTTTCAAGGAAGAGTTCCGGCGTCTGCAATTCGACGCTGATGGTAAATGACGAAATGATTTCGTCGCGGATGTCGATCGGAAGATCGAGAGCTTGTTTCATCCGACTCGGATGCCCGCGCCCTCGCCTACGCTTCCAATTACGGCATTCAAAGCACCGCATGCGCGAAGTTCGTTGCGTAAAGTGTCGACTGATTCGGGTGCGACACTAATGAGCAGTCCACCGGAAGTTTGCGCATCGGAAAGGATGAGTCGATTCGGCTCGTCGACGGCTGCGTCGAACGTCGTCCACGCTCGATAGGCGGCGAGATTGTCGCGCGTCCCACCCGGAACGACGCCCTGGCGCGCGAGATCGAGAACGAGCGGCATGACCGGAACGGCGGCAGCGTCGATGGTGAATTGCACATTCGATGCGCTCGCCATCTCTTGCGCATGCCCGAGTAATCCATATCCCGTAATGTCGGTTGCCGCATGCGCGCCTGCTGCGAGCATCGCGCGCGATGCCGCATCGTTGAGCGTCGTCATCCAGTCGATGGCGTGTTGCATTGCATGTTCGTCAATCACTTCACGCTTGAGCGCGGTTGCAAGAATGCCGCTACCTAGCGGTTTTGTAAGCACCAGGACATCGCCCGGACGCGCTCCCGCATTTCGAATAATCCGGCGGGGATCGATTGTGCCCGTAACGGCCATCCCGTATTTGGGCTCGTCGTCTTTAATCGTGTGGCCGCCGATGATCGCAACGCTTGCGCCCCGTGCAATGGTTGCGCCGCCCTCGAGAATTTTCTCCAATATGCCCAGGTCGAGGTCTTCGGGAAATGCGGCAATGTTGAGAGCCGAAACAGGCGTGCCGCCCATTGCATAAATGTCCGAAAGTGCGTTCGCTGCCGCGATGCGGCCGAAATCGAACGGATCGTCGACGATCGGCGTGAAGAAGTCGACCGTTTGCACGAGCGCGAGATCGTCGCGCAGCAAAAAGACGCCGGCGTCGTCGGACGTGCCGTAACTAACGAGAACCCTTTCGTTTGCAGTCGTGGGCAAGTGACGCAGGACCTGCGCCAGCTCGGCAGCGCCGAGTTTACTCGCTCAACCTGCGCACGAGGAACGCGCCGTCAACCGGACGCGGTCTGTCGATCCCATAAGATGCGCTATACCACTGCCAGGCGCCGGGCTCATGCCGCAGAAGTTGGCCGCAATGAAGAAGACACTGCTCTTTCTGCCCGGTCCGGTTCCCGTCGCGCAGCCCGTTCTCGAAGCCATGGCATGGCCGATGATCAACCATCGCGGTCCCGAGTTTGCCGATCTGCTCGCGCGTCTGGAACGCGGAATGCAACCTATCTTCGGAACCGAGCGCGAGGTGCTGTTCCTCGGGTCGTCGGGAACGGGCGGTTTAGAAACTGCAGTCGTCAATTGCTTTTCGCCAGGTGACACGGTGCTTTCGGTGCCCGTGGGCGTCTTCGGAAAGCGGCTCGCTGATATCGCGCGCACCTATGGTTGCAATGTTGAGGTGCTCGACACACCGCTTGGTGCGGCCGTCGATGCCAAGGCGCTCTACGAGCGTCTAGCGCGCGATCGCGATCGCACGATTCGCGGCATCTTGCTCACGCAAAACGAGACGTCGACCGGCGTGCAAAACAACATGCGAGAACTTGCAGAAGCCATCGGCGATCATGGTGCGTTGACGATCGTGGACGCGGTCAGCGGTCTCGGAGCAGCGCCGTTCGATATGGATGAATGGGGATATGACGTCGTCGTCACGGCGTCGCAAAAAGCGATCGCCGTTCCGCCGGGCATTGCGATGGTCGCCGCCAGCGAACGTGCGTGGCAAGCGATCGAACGCGCTGCGATCCCGCGCTTTTACTTCGATCTGCGCAAAGCGCGCGAATTTGCGCGCAAAGGTCAAACGGTGTGGACACCACCGATCTCGATTTTCTACGCCCTCGCCGTTGCGCTCGAACGTTTCCATGCTGACGGGTTGGAGATGAGTTTTGCGCGCCACGCGCGGTATGCGTCGGCGATTCGTTCGGCGTTCGAAGCGCTTGGATTTACGATTTTCTCGCGCAGCGACGCGCACTCGGTAACCGTTGTTGCGGCGACGCCGCCTTCAGGCGTCGAACCGGCGGCGCTCTTGAAGACGTTGCGCGAAAACTACGGTGTCGTGCTCTCCGGCGGACAAGGCGAGTTGACGGGTAAGATCGTGCGCATGGGCACGATGGGCGACGTAAGCGACGCGGATCTACTTGGCGCGATCGGTGCGATCGAGCTCGGGCTCGCCGATTGCGGCGTGTCCGTTCGTTTCGGGAGCGGCGTAGGCGCCGCCGCCAACGTGCTGAACGGGCGCGTTGCGGCGCCCGTATAGAGCTGCGAACACGATAACGAGCGCGCCGCCCGCAATGACGTAGAACCCGATATCGGGATGCGCATGGAGTGCGACGGGACTGACGGTTGCATTTTGGCCGTTCCCGTCGCTCGCGCTCCAGAAAATCGACGAGAGCGCAGTGATGCGCAGCATCATTGCATATTGAAGCCCGAGCAAAACCAGAATTGCCGCGGCGCAGAACGCGGCGCCGGTAAAGCGCCGAGCGAAGGTCAATGCCGCTGCAACCAGGCCAAGGACGAGAAACACAATGCCTGGTCCACTTTGCAATGTGCTTATGTCGCGATACATGACGTGTCTGAACGGCAAAAAACATCCCGCAACGATAGCGGCGAAGCCGGCATAGGCGATGATTTGCCTGCTACGAGGGCTCACGAAGGTCTTCTTCTAACGTAAACCGGTGCGCGTTTTCAACGTGATTCCATGATGCATGCGCGATTTGCCTGCGGTCGATCTCTCGCGCGAATTGAAAATCGCCCAACGCCTTCGCCGCCGCCGCGAGGTCAGCATCCTCGACGTTGTCGGCGTGGGTGCGAGCATATGCGTAGTTCCGTTGCGCCTCCGCAGTGCGGCGGGCACGGGCTTGCGCAACTGCAAGCATTGCTGCAGCTTGCGGCTTATAATATGGTGAAATTGACCCATAGCGGGTGAATGCGCTCGCCGCGGCGGCCATATTGCCAAGTGCAGCATATGATTGACCGATGATGGCTAGGGAGTCCATGCGAGCCGGTGATAACTCCAGAGCCATGTTCGAATAGAGAATCGCTTCGCGATATCGATGCTGGCCGTAGGCCGCAGAGCCGAGCCACGCGATCGTTGCAGCGGAAAGTGGATCGAGCCGCGCTGAAATTGCGAGCTGAGCGCGACCTCTCGTCAAGTCACCGCGTTGCAAGAGTGCGATACCGTACCACTCGCGAGCCGGCGCGTATGCGGCGTTGAGACGGATTGATGTCTGCAGCTCGCCAATTCCCTCGTTGTCGCGACTTTGATGAAGCCGGATAAATCCGAGGGATGCGTGCGCTTCGGCGGACTTCGCATCCAGCATCAGCGCCTGGTTTGCGTATTCCTGGGCGCGCGAGAAATATACCGACGGTTTATGGGTGCCGAAGCAATAGTCTCCCATCGTAACGTTTGCATCGGCCATTGCTGCAAATGCGCGAGCGTTGTTAGGATCGCGATCGATCGCTTGCGTGAAATAGTCGATACTCTTCCGTACGCCATCCCGGGAGCGCATATTCCAGTAATAACGGCCGATGACATAAAGTCGTTGTGAATCGCTCGACGCGTCCGCCCGGTTCTGCTGCTGAGCGACGAATGCGCCGGCTCCAATGAAAAGGCAGATGACGGCGGCCGAAATCGCGGCGACTACGTGCCATGGCAGCGGGCCCGTTTCCTTGAACCTGGCCGGCGTAGCGCTAACCCTGAGCCAATAGCCCACACGCGCTTGCGTTTCGATAGCGTGCGGCAATCCGTAATCACGAAACACTTTACGCAGCACGTAGATGTTCTGCGAAAGATTCGACTCGCCGGTGAAACCCTCTGGCCACACGCGAGCGATCAGCGCATCTTTCGCTACCACTCCGGGCCCGAGTTCGATCAACGCCAGCAAGGTTTCGACGACCTTGGGTCCGAGGGGAATCGGCGATGGGCCGACGCTGAGTTTGAGGAGATCGGCATTGAGCTGGAACGGTCCGATAGAGAAGATCCGCATTTGCTGCGCTCCTCAAAAAAGTTTTGAGCCGGCTTTGGGAGACTTCTTCGTCCCTACGCCGCCACCATAAGTATACTATGGTTAAAACCGCAATCGTATTCGCGATCTGGTCTGCGCTATCGTCGCACGCGTACCTCATCGGCGACTGGAACTGTTCCTACACCGTGGGAAAGACGGTAGGCACCTATACGACCGCGTGGGGCGCTACGCTCGACGGTAGGTGGCTAACGCAGTCAATCGACCAGGGCCCGGTTCAAAAAAGTATGATGAGCGATGCCGACCCGACGACCAAAGGATTCAAAGCAACTTACCTGGTCGGATTTGACGAGCGCAGGCAAGGCTGGGTCCGCTTCGGCGCCATGACGACCGGGCAGTACTTCGCGATTCGAATGAGTGACGACGGCCGTGGCGGCTGGATTTATGACTATGTCAGCCTCTTTCCGTCAACGCGCACCCCACCGCCGAATGGTGACGCCGCCTTCAAACGCATTTCGGATACCCGCTACGTCATCGACGGTCCGACGTATCCGCTCCAGGGCGTTTTAGTGACGGAACATCACACGTGCTCGAAGCGCTGAGCGCTACACGTGGTGCCGTTGGAAAAACGGGAGCAATAACGGCCGCGCGAACGACGGAATTGTTCCTTCGATCGCGTGATCGATCGTCGTATCTGGTTCGGTGAAGTTCGCCGCAAAATGCGAGTCGTGTAAATCTCTGCGGATGTCGGGCGAGAGCGGAAAATAGAGTGCTACGAAAAGCACCAGCCAAACGAGCACGGCACCCTTTGCAAATCCGATCGCAGCTCCGCCAAGCGAATTGCCGATGTTGAGGATCGGAAGTTTCGCAAATCGGTTCAGAACCCACGAGATTGCGAGCACGATGGCATAGGTAATGAAGCCCGTGAGAAACATGCCGACGACGTGGGCTGAACCAGGGCCGAGATGGACCGAATTCTCTAACCACGGGTCGAACGCGCCGTTGTAGTACCACGGTGTGATGAGCGCCGCTACAACGGCAACGGCGCCCCCGAGTTCCGAGACGAAACCGCGCGAAAATCCTTTGAACGCCGCGATAATGAGAATCACGACGATGAGAATATCCGGCCAACCCAAGCCTGCGATCATTCGCGAATCACGCCTCCTACCGCCTCGCGAAGCGCATCGATCGCGCGTTGCATTGCATCGTCCGCTTCTTCGTCGGTGATCGTCGCATCGTAACGCTGAATGATCGCGCGTACCGCCAAGCTCTTCTTGCCTTCGCCGACCTGCGGTCCGCGATATTCATCGAAGACGCGCACGTCCGTGCACAGCTCGCCGATCGCATGGCGTACGATCGTCTGCACGCGCTCCGCGGTTACATCTAAATCCAGGACGACGGCCAAATCGCGGTACGTCGACGGGAGTTTTGACGGCGGCGAATAGCGCGGAATCTGATACTCGGGAATGTTATCGAGGTAGATGTTGCACAGATAGGCGGGGAGGCGAACGTCGAACGCGCGCTCGAGTCGCGGGTCGACTTTGCCAAAATTCGCGATTTCGCGTCCCTGGTGCATGAGCACCGCCGTCTTTCCGGGATGCATTCCGTTTCGAACGTCGCGCGCCGCATCGACGGTGATGCCGCACACGGTACGGATCAACGCTTCCGCATCGCCCTTGAGCCGCAAGAAATGCGAATCGCGCCACGCCGGCTCGTCTAGCGGTTCCGCGGTGAAGCCGAAGGTCAGAGCGGGCATCTCCACGAGCGGCTTCTCATCTGTCGAGAAGACATGCCCGATTTCGAAGACGCGAACCGGCGCATCGATGCGCGCGAAATATTGCATGATACCGGGGCCAAGCGCCCAGCGCAAGAACCGCTGATCCTCCGAAAGAGGATTGAGCACTTCCACCACGCCGTGACTTGGCTCGATGCCGGCGCGTTCGATCGCGTCGAGAATCTTTGGGCCTTGCAGCGAGTAGTTGATGATCTCGTGGTAGCCGAGCCCGGAAAGTGTGTCGGCGACTTTATTCTCGAGGTTGTATTCGGCGCTCGAAATATCGTGCGCGGGAACGGAGGGTTCGACGGCTTCGATCTCGTCGTAGCCTTCCATGCGTGCGACTTCTTCGACGAGATCCGCTGCGATCGTTAGATCGCGTCGCCACAACGGCGGCGTGACGGTGAGCGCATCACCGCCGATTACGACGTTGCAGCCGAGCGCCCGAAGATGCGCGCCGATACGTTCTGCGTCGATATCGAGCCCGAGCAGGCGCTGCACGTCGCGCGCCGTGAGCGTGATCACGTCGCCTTCGAGCACGTCGGAGCCGAACTCATGCGGCCGGTAAGCGTGCGCGCCGACTTCGACGAGTAATTGCGCGGCGCGAGCCGCTCCCATATCGGTAAGTGCGGGCGCGAGCGACTTCTCGTGTCGCGACGATGCTTCGGTACGCATCGCGAGCTGCATCGCCATGCGCCGTACACGTACGCCTTCGAAGTTCGCCGATTCGAGAAGAATCGACGTCGTATCGTCGCGCACTTCGCTGTCTTCGCCGCCCATGAGGCCCGCAAGCCCAAGCGAATGACGCTCGTCGGCAATGACCAATCCTTGATCGGTCAACGTGCGCTTTTCACCGTCGAGCGTCTCGAGCGTTTCGCCATCGCGCGCGTCGCGCACGATGAAGTGATGGTTCGTTACTTTCCGCCCGTCGTAGAAGTGCAGCGGCTGACCGACCTCGAGCATCACGTAGTTCGAGATATCGACGAGATTGTTGATTGGACGTTGTCCGGCAAGCGCGAGCCGGATACGCAGCCACGCAGGTGCCGGCGCAACCCTCACGCCGTCGAACTGCTGCGCGACGAAGCGTTTGCAACCTGCCGATTCAATCGTGACGCGCGGAGCGCTGGATGCGGGATCTTCATCGGCTCCGGGATTCACGAACGATGGGGCCCGCAATGTGCCGCCATACGATGCTGCAAGCTCGCGTGCGAGACCGAGCATGGACATCGCGTCGACGCGATTGCTCGTGATCTCGACCTCCAGCACGTCGTCCGTCAAGCCGAAGAGTTCGATCACGTTTGCGCCGAGCGGTGTGCCAGGATCGAACTGCATGATACCGTCTTCGAACCACTCCGGCGTGAGCGCGAGCTCTTCGGCTGAGATCATCATGCCTTCGGATTCGACGCCGCGCATTTTGCGACGCTCGATCTTGATGTCCGGCAGCTGCGCGCCGATTGTTGCTACGGCAATCACTTGCCCTTGCGCAACGTTCGTCGCCGCGGTTGCAATCGTGAGCGGAGCATTACCCCCAACGTCGATTTTGCCGACCTGCAAACGATCCGCATTCGGATGCTTCTCGAGCGTCGCGATCTTGCCTACAACGACGCCATTGATGAGCGGACGCCGCACGATTTCTTCGACGGGAAAGCCGAGCATCGCAAGCCGTTCGGCGATCGATTCTGAATCTTCGGGCAAGTCGACATACTGGCGCAGCCAGCTAATCGGAACGCGCATGCTTTTCTTTCTAGGCCAGCTGTTTCAGGAAATCGGGATCGCTCTCGACGAAACGGCGAATATCGTCGATATCGTAGCGCGTCAAGCCGAGCCGTTCGATGCCGAAGCCGAACGCCCAACCGGTGTAGATCTCCGGATCGTATCCGACTTCGCGTAACACGTTCGGGTGCACCATTCCGGAGCCGCCGAGTTCGATCCATCCGGACCCGCCGCACATGTTGCAGTTTTCACCTTGGCCTTTACATTTCGGACACGTCGTGTCGACTTCGGCACTCGGCTCGGTGAAAGGAAAGAACGACGGACGGAAACGTACGCGTTGATCGCTCCCGAAGAGTTCGCGGCAGAGTCCCGTCAGCATCCCCTTGAGATGACCGAAGTGAATGCCTTCGGCGACGAGCAGCCCTTCGATTTGGTGGAACTGGAAGAGATGGCGCGCATCAACGGCGTCGCGGCGAAAGCAGCGCCCCGGCGCGACGACGGCGATCGGCGGTTGATGTTGCTGCATCGTGCGAATCTGCATCGGGGACGTATGCGGGCGCAGCAACAGCGTATCCGTGATGAAGAACGAGTCGAATCCTTCGCGGGCGGGATGCGTCGGCGGGATGTTGAGCGCATCGAAATTGTAATAGTCCGGCTCAACTTCGGGACCGAGGACTACGGCGAATCCATGGCGCTCAAAATACGCGCACGCATCGCGCAGCACGCGGCGCACCGGATGAAGGTTGCCGGCCGCCGGCTCGATCGACGGAAACGTCACGTCGATTTCTTGGGCGAGTTCGGTCTCGAAGGCGCGATTTTCCAGATGGGCGGTCGCTCGCTGGAGCTGATGCTCCATCCGCTCGACGGCGGCGTTGATCACCTTGCCCGCATCAGGCCGCTCCGGAGGCGGCAGTTCGCCGATGCCGCGGCGCAACTTCGTTACCTCGCCGCTGCGGCCGAGATAGGCGACGCGGACGGCGTCCAGCGCCCGTTCGTCGGCGGCCTCAGCGGCGGCACCGGCAAAACGGCGCTCAAGGTCTTCCAGTTTTTCGGCTAGTTCACTCAACCCGTGTCATCCTGAATCCAAAGCAAAACGCCCGGTGATTATACCGGGCGCTTCGTTAATTTGACGTTGACTTCTTCCGACTATGTGCTCAGCCTGGACTGGGCACCGCATGGATGCGGCGGTATGCAAGGTAGGCGCTGATCGAGCCCGTTTGGGCGAAAAGTTTCCAAAAAAGATCGGTGGTTGCCATACTTGCTGAGGTCTCCTTCTAGCCGTCGGATTCCGGCTGCGCCGTTGGACTTAGGGAATTTTACCATGCGACTTTTGGCACCGGTAGTCTTGACTTTTTCTCGAAATCTTACTGACTTGACAACCCCAGGCGGTTCCCTTTAGTCCCAACGGCCCATGGGACTAGTCCTGGGTGCTTTTTCGCACATTTAGGGGCGCTGACAACGCATAAAGCGCGATAGAGCCGGCGACGGCGGCGTTTAACGACTCCGCCGGACCTGTCATTGGAATCGCGACGCGGCGGGTGCAGGAGGCTTCCCAGGGTCCCAAGCCCCGCCGTTCGTGTCCCACAACGAGCGCGGTGCGCTCGCGTCGCTCCGCATCGCGAATATCCTCACCACGCGCGTCGAGTCCCAGCACGCCCGCCTCGGCATCGCGAGCTGCGTTATC
>JAMXLG010000068.1 GCA_024281135.1 Vulcanimicrobiia bacterium
GACGATTTGAGAACTTCTACGCCGTACTCGATCGACGCTAAACCGTCCTCATCCACGAAGTTCCCCGCAATGCGAACGCCGAAAATATTCCCAGGCTCCTGATCGAATACGGTCTCAATCGGAACGCGCGAATCCGAACAACTGAGAACGATCGCGAACGGATGCTGCGCCTCTGCAAGCTCGAGGCGCCGCGTGGTTAGCGGGGGGCATTCGGCCTTATCCGCCACGAACCGGGCGTTTCCGGCCATTAGCGTGTCAAGTGCCTTTTGCGCTCCCATGTTTACCGTTGGGGGCGTCGCGCCAAGAACAAGGTCGCCGGACGCGAGCGAGGCGGCAAACAGCGCGCCCCCGGTCACGAACGAGCGGCGCGTGGTCTTCGAGCGGTCAAACATCGCGAACCCTCCTCGGCTCTCGGTTTGGAGGGCAGGATGGCCCTCCCCTGGTATTGCGGCGGCCAGCGAGATGTGGTAGTCTATCCGACGGCTCCGAAGACCGTGATCGGCTCTAGCCTTAATTTTCAACTTCCTTATGTCGTAGGGCACGAAGTGCCCGGAGTCCTGAGCGAAGTCGAAGGATCACCGAGGTGCGTGAATAAGGATCTCCACAAACGTGTGGCTTTCTTGTAGCGCCCTCCGGACGGATGGAGCGCTTTTTTAATTCCAAGAAAGCGACTTAACGTCACATGCCAACCGCACGTAAAGAAGCAGCGGTACAAGAGTTGCGCGATCGGCTTGCCGAGTCGCAGAACTTGTTCTTGACCGACTTTGCGGGCCTTACCGTCGAAGAGATCACAAAACTTCGCGGCGAGCTGCGCAAAGACGGCAGCACGTATGCCGTCGTCAAGAACACGCTCTTCAAGATTGCCGCGGGCGAAGATATCGCCAAGCAGCTTGATGAGTTTTTGGCCGGTCCGACCGGCATCGTGTTCGCAGGCAGCGACCCCGTTGCGCCGGCGAAAGCGATCAAACAGTTCGCAGACGACAGCAAGAAACTCGGCATCAAAGCAGCGATCGTCGACGGTAAATTCGCCGACAAATCGCAAATCGAAGCGCTCGCTGCGCTTCCGCCCAAAGCCGAACTCATCGCCAAACTCGTTGGTTCACTCGCAAGCCCGCTGCGCGGTCTCGTTACCGTGCTCTCGGGCAATCAGAGCGGCCTAGTCCGCGTGCTCAACCAAATCCGCGAGCAAAAAGAAGCCGCGGCCTAAAGAATTCAAGGAGATTCCAATATCATGGCAGTTGCCGAACTCATCGAACAGATCGATAAACTCACCGTTCTCGAGCTCGCGGATCTCGTCAAGCAGCTCGAAGAGAAGTATGGCGTCAGCGCGGCCGCGCCCGCGATGATGATGGCTGCGCCGGGTGCCGGCGGCGGCGCCGCTGCTCCGGCCGCGGAAAAGACCGAATTCGACGTGATCCTCGCAGAAGCGGGTCCGGAGAAGATCAAGGTCATCAAGGCAGTTCGCGAAATCACGAGCCTCGGTCTCACCGAAGCCAAGGCGTTCGTGGAGAGCGCACCCAAGCCGGTCAAAGAAGGCGTCACGAAAGACGAAGCCGAGAGCATCAAAAAGAAGCTCGAGGAAGCCGGAGCGAAGGTCGAAATCAAGTAATTTCGATCTTCTCGAAAGAAACGAGCGGGACGGAAACGTCTCGCTCTTTTTCTTTGTGAGGAGGTCCTGTGCAGCAGGGAGCGCCGCTGAATTCAACGTCGATTCTTATATGGGTCGTCGTAATTGCGTTGATTCTCTTTCGCGCGTCGCGACCGCAACGCATCAGCGTGACGCGGATGTGGACTCAAGGGATCATCTTTATGTTGCTCGCTGCCTTAGTTGTCTACAGCTATGAGAGGCTCAATCCGGCGCCGATTTGGGAAATCATCGCGGCGATCGTGATCGGCTTCGCGGTTGGCGTGCCCGTCGGCATATTGCGCGGACATCACACGCAAGTTTCGGCAACGGATCGCCATGGGGTCATGCAGCTCGGTCCTTCGTGGGCGACGGCGGGAATCTACATCGGCGCGTTTTTGTTTCGCGGGATCTTGCGCTACTTTGTGCCTCCGACGAGTTCACTCGGTAGCGTGGTCGGCGACGCGGTGATGGTGTTCGCGATCGCGATCATCGGCACAACGTATTACGTCGTGTACCGCAAGTATGAAGCGCTCGATCACGCGGCTCCAGCTTAGTCAGCGCACCTCGCAAAGACGCCTTAGACGCTTTGCGTTGCGATCTGCCAGACATTCCGGAAGCTGTCGGTGACGGTCGCTCGCCGGTCGCCCCACGGCATGTCCTCCGGCTCCTCGACCGACGTTCCTCCCGCTGCGACCGCACGCGCGTACGTCGCGTCTACGTCATCGACATACACGTAAAGAAGACTCGATGTAGGTGCATGAATGCGCGTTCGCCTGTCGTCCGAGTAGCCGTCGCTTATCATGACGTTGGAATCCCCGATCCGCAGAACCGTCGGTTGGCCGGTGCGTAGTTCACCTTCTGCCGCAAAAACCTCGATAAGAAAGGCGACAAGGCGCGCGGGATCGTCGACAATGAGCCGCGGCGTCACGGTGTGCCAGGCTTCGCGTTCCATGCGTTCGTTGTAGCATACTTGAAACGACTGTTTCAAGTATGTTAGGGTCGAGTCATGACCCGGACGGTCGATCTCGAGCGCCGCAACGAGCTGCTCGGACGAGTGAGCTCCTATGTCGCAGAACACGGTCTCGCGGGTCTTTCGTTGCGTCCGCTCGCAGAGGCCGTTGGAGCGAGTCCTCGCACGCTGCTTTATCACTTCGGGTCGAAAGAAGGCATCGTTACGGCTGTGCTGCGCGCAGTTCGCGCCAGGCAGCTTGCCGTGTTCGACCGCATGCGGCGCAGCGAAGTAACGACCCCCGGTGCCATCTGTCGCGCGGCATGGGCGTACATGACCGATCCGTCGATCGGGCCACTTCTGCGTCTCTTTTTTGAAACGTACGCGCTCGCATTGCGCAATCCCGAACGCTTTCCCGGATTTCTCGAAGGAGCGGTTGAGGATTGGCTTGCGTTTCTTGCAGAGCCGCTCGTGGCCGCGGGAGCGCCGCCCGAACGCGCTCGCGTCGTGGCGACCATCGTACTCGCGGGTTACCGCGGATTCATGCTCGACTTTGCAGCGACCGCCGATATGAAACGGATCGGCGCTGCACTCGATGCATGGGTCGAAGCACTTGATGCGCTCACCCAGTCGAAAGGACTGCGTCGTGCTCAATAAACGTTCTGCCGCAATGACGTTCATCTTTATCACCGTCGTGCTCGACATGCTCGCGCTCGGCATCATCATCCCGGTCTTTCAACCGTTGATCTTGACGTTCGCGCACGGCAGTTATGCCGAAGCCTCGATCTACAGCGGCATTTTTGCAACGATCTTCGCGATCGTCCAATTTTTCGCGTCGCCCGTTCTCGGAACGCTTTCCGACCGCTTCGGACGCCGTCCCATGGTGCTGCTCTCAAACATCGGAACGAGCATCGACTACGTGATTCTCGCGCTCGCACCGAACCTCGGATGGCTTTTCGTTGGACGCATCTTATCCGGAGCGACGACGGCGAGTATCACCGTCGCAAGCGCATACGTTGCGGACGTTACGCCGGCTGAGAAACGCGCAGGTGCCTACGGCATGATCAGCGCAGCGTTCGGCATTGGTTTCGTCGTCGGCCCCGCGATCGGCGGGTTTCTCGGCGCGCACGATCCACGGCTGCCGTTTTGGGTTGCCGGTGCGCTCAGCTTCCTGAACTTCTGTTACGGTCTCTTGGTGTTGCCGGAGTCGCTCGCGCCGGAGCATCGCAACTCGTTTTCGTGGACGCGCGCAAATCCGCTCGGCTCGATCAAAATGCTGCGTCGCCACCGCGAGCTTTCAGGCCTTGCGATCGTCCTGCAGATCGGGTACATCGCCCACGAAGCGCTGCCACAGCTCTTCATTCTCTACACGATGTTCGCGTACGGCTGGACGATGAAGACCAACGGCACGGCGCTTGCTGTCGTCGGCATCTTTACGATCATTATCTCGGCGTTCGTCATCCAACGCGTCGTGGACGCGATCGGAGAACGCAAGGCGTTGCTCTTCGGTCTGTTTTTCGGTGCCGTCGGTTTTTGCATGTACAGCGGCAGCCCGCTGTTGTTCTGGCTTGGCATTCCCGTGAACATGTTGTGGATGATCGCAGGATCTTCGTCTCAAGGCATCATGACTCGGCGTGTCGCGAAGAACGAGCAAGGCGAACTGCAAGGCGCGATCAACATGCTGCGCAGTGTCGGCATGATCGTCGGTCCGGCGATCTTCACGGGAATCTTTGCCTATTCCATCAGCCCCGCACATGCGTGGAAAGCGCCCGGCGCGGGATGGATTGTGGGCGGCGCGATGCTGCTGCTCTCGATGTTCGTTGCAGCGCGCGTTACGTCACCGCGCGACGATGTGCGCGAGGAAGTCGAGACGGCAGAGACACTCGAAGAGTCGTTGCCGGCCGAAGTTCCCGTTACGTAGTAAGCGCTTCCGCTAGAGCGGCGTGCCCGACGACGGATTCGAATTGAAGCGTCCGAACGTCGCATGGTCGCTATGAAATTCGTTCTCGAGATCCGTGATGCGGTGGGTGTCGTTCGGGTGGTCCGAGAGCATCTCCATCGGAGGAGCTTGCTGACCTTCAAATCGTTTGAAGAGCCACACCATGCCCCACGGATTTTCGCCGGCTTGCGCGCAGATGTACGCGCCGGTATGGTCTGCGGCGCTTTCGACCGGGCGCGAGAAACTCAAACTCTCGAGTTGCGCACCGGTGCCGACAACGAATTGACCGATCTGACTGTTGCCGGCCAGCATTCCGGCGAGCCCCGCGAGCAGGGAAAGGTTTTGATTTTTCCGTTGCAGGTTATAGACGTCGTGATGGATGTCGTGCGAAACCTCGTGGCAGAGCACGCCCGCGAGTTCCTCTTTATTCTGCGCGAACGACATCATCGACGTCGTGACATAGACGTTGCCGCCGGGAACCGAAAACGCGTTCGGCGAGCTATCGTTCACTAAGATGAAGTGAAACGGAACGAAGTATTGGTGATCCGCGACGCTCTTGATTCGCGTCGCGATCGGAACCAATTTCCGGTACAGCGGTGATGAAGGCGGAACGATCTTACTTTGAAGCTGTTGATATTCTTGCTGGCCGACTTGCAACTCCCATTGCTCCTGATCGGTGTACGCTTGCGCGGGTACCGCCGTCCCGAAGGTGACGGAGAGTGCGAGCAGGACGGCGGCCAAACGGGCAAACGTTTGCATAGAAGAACTTATTCCCACGTTTCTTAGAACGTCAAAAGGGCCCGGCAGAGTGCCGGGCCCTTCGAACGCTTCATGAGAAGCTGGTTAGTGCACGAGGAACGCGACGAGCAGCAGCGCAACGATGTTCAATACCTTAATCATCGGGTTGATTGCTGGGCCGGCCGTGTCTTTGTACGGGTCGCCGACCGTGTCGCCTGTGACCGCCGCCTGGTGAGCGATCGAACCTTTGCCGCCGTAATGGCCGTCTTCGATGTACTTCTTCGCGTTATCCCATGCGCCGCCGCCGGTCGTCATTGAGATCGCAAGGAAGAGCCCGGTAACGATCGAGCCGACCAAGATGCCGCCCATCATTTGCGCGCCCGTGTTTCCTGGAAGCACGTTGAAGAAGCTGAGCAGCACGACGATGATCGGAACGCCGACGGGAATGAGTGCCGGAACGACCATCTCTTTGAGTGCTGCGGTCGTCACGATGCCGACCGTCGTACCATAGTCCGGTTTTGTCGTGCCTTCCATGATGCCGGGAATCTCGCGGAACTGCCGGCGTACTTCCTCGACGACCGCGCCGCCCGCACGTCCAACCGCTTCCATTGAAAGCGATGCGAAGAGATACGGAAGCAGACCACCGATGAAGAGACCCGAGAGAATATACGGATCGCCGACGGCAAACGAAACCGGCGTCGTTGCGCAAGCCGCCGCCATCGCTTTGCAGTGGTTCGTGAATTCCTGAAGGAACGACGCGAAGAGCACGAGCGCCGCAAGCGCCGCGGAACCGATCGCGTAACCCTTCGTCACTGCCTTCGTCGTATTGCCGACGGCATCGAGCGGATCGGTCACGTTGCGAACGTCTTCAGGCATCTCAGCCATTTCCGCGATGCCGCCTGCGTTGTCGGTGATCGGACCGAACGAGTCGATCGCGACGACGATTCCGGCGAGCGAGAGCATCGCCATGACCGCAATCGCTGTGCCGTAGAGACCTGCGACTCCGAAGCTGACCAGAATGCCGATGACGATGACGATCGCCGGGAGCGCCGTGCCCTGCATCGAGACGGCGAGGCCGGCGATAATGTTCGTCGCGTGTCCCGTAACCGACGCTTTCGCGATGCGTTGCACCGGCGAGAACTGCGTTCCGGTGTAGTACTCGGTGATGAACGTAATCAATCCGGTAATCGCAACGCCGACAACCGCGCAAACGAAAATCCTCCACGGCGCAACGCTCGAACCGCCGAATTCTGAGCTCGAGGCAAACCAGAATCCGATCAATGCGAGAATCGACGCAACGATCATCCCGTTGTAGAGCGACGCCATGATGCGGGTCTTGGAAACTCTGCCAATGCCGACCATCCAGGATCCGATAATCGACGCAACGATAGAGATTGCGCCAAGCACGAGCGGGAAGGTCGTCGCCCCGGGCAACGTGTTGCCGAAGAGCAGATTGCCGAGCAACATCGCGGCAACCGTGGTGACGCAATACGTTTCGAAGAGGTCTGCCGCCATACCAGCGCAGTCGCCAACGTTGTCGCCGACGTTGTCTGCGATAACCGCGGGATTGCGCGGATCGTCTTCCGGAATACCGGCTTCGACTTTACCGACCAAGTCGGCGCCGACGTCTGCAGCCTTCGTATAAATGCCGCCACCGAGTCGCGCGAAAACCGAGATCAGCGAACATCCGAACGCGAGTCCGACCATTGCGCCGAGCGTGCGCGTCGTGTCGCCGCTATTGACGTTCTGCAGAAATGCAAAATACCCGGAAACCGCAAGCAGTCCCAAACCGACGACGAGCATGCCCGTCACCGTGCCGCCGCGAAATGCGACATGAAGCGCTGGAGTCAAACCGCCGCGCGCCGCTTCCGCAGTGCGCACGTTCGCGCGAACCGATACAAGCATACCGATAAAGCCAGCGGCGCCGGAAAGAATGGCGCCGATCAAAAAGCCGACTGCGGCTTCCCATCCAAGCGGTGGTGCAACGAAGATAAGGATAGCCAGGATGATCGCAACGATCGCG
The DNA here is from genome assembly GCA_024281135.1 of Vulcanimicrobiia bacterium. Next base: position 7,277 of record JAMXLG010000068.1, read on the forward strand.
ATCGTCGTGTACTGGCGCTGCAGAAAGGCCATCGCGCCTTCCTGAATGGCCGCGGCGATCGACTTCATGCGCTCGTTGCCGTCTGGCTGTCTCAACACCCAGAAGGTGAGGATGATGCCATAGACCACGGCGAGCGCGCCACCGATCAAGCCGGCCCAAATCGCAGATTGTGCCGTCATTAATGCCCTTATGTAGGAGTAGCAGGAAACGCAGCGCCCCAAGCGGGACGCCGCCTAAGCGCGACGGGTACCCCGAAAGTCCTTATTTATCCTGCGATTTAAATCGCTCGAAGGCTTCGGCGATGATGCGGCGGGCGTATGCTGCGTCGTGCCACGGGCCGACGGCGGTTTTCTTTCCTTCGAGGGCTTTGTAGGTCTCGAAGAAGTGCGAGATCTTGCGCAGCAGGTGCGGGAAGATCTGCGAGTAGTTGTGGATCTCGTCGAAGGCAGGTTCGCCGACGGGAACCGCGAGGACTTTGTCGTCTTGTTTTCCGCCGTCGGTCATTTCGAGCAAACCAATCGGGCGCGCGCTGACGAGGCAACCGGAAAACGACGGTTCGATCACTAGCACGAGAACGTCGAGCGGATCATCATCGAGCGCGAGCGTTTGCGGTACAAAGCCGTAGTCTCCCGGATAGTGAATTGCCGAATGCAACGCGCGATCGAGACGAAAGATGTCGAGTGTTTTATCGTACTCGTATTTGTTGCGCGATTTTTCAGGTATTTCGACGATGACATTGATTTCGTCCGGCTGATTCTCGCCGATCGGCAAATGCAGGTAATTACGTCCGGTAAGCTCCATAGCGGCCCTCGTTGTTCGGTTCGTCGTTCGAGGGGACCTCGATGGTTTGGTTCGACAAGCTCACCACAGGCTGCTCACCACAGGCTCGATGCGACAAGTGTGGTAGTACCAATGTGATATGGAGAGTGTCGAATTTCTCGTTGTCGGTGCGGGCCCGGCAGGCAGTACCGCTGCGAGAGAAGCAGCAGCTGCCGGCATTGAAACGCTCGTTCTCGAGAAAGACGCGATCGTCGGCGCGAAACGTGTTTGCGCCGCTGGACTGCGACCGGGATTCTGCGAGACATTCGATCTACCGCGCGACATCGTGCATTGCGATACGCCGCGGCTAGCCCTCTTCGATGGCGAAGGCCGCGAACACGAAGTGCTTTTTGGACCGGGTCACACCTCGACGCGCGAAGAGCTCGACGGAACGATGGCTCGATTGGCGCAGCGGACGGGCGCCGAGATACGCACCCAATCATTGCTCAAATCATTTCGCTCCGATGCGAGCGGCGTCGTCGCAGAATACGCCGACCTCGCCGGCGGAACGAGACGTGAGATCCGCGCGCGAGCGATGTTTGTCGCGAACGGCGCCACGGCGCGCTTCGAGAAATTGAGTGACGAGCGTACGTTCGAGGATCCGCGTTGGGATGATGGTTTGATGACGACGCTGCAATATCGCGTCTATCTCGACCGCCCGGCGGCGGCCATCGCCTACCAGACGCTCGAGCTTCATTTTTATCCGTCTCACGCGGGGCGCCAAATCGTGGCCTGGATGTTCCCGAAACGCGACCATCTTGCAATCGGCCTCGGCCTACTTGGGAAGTTGGCCGGACGCGAGTTGCGCGAGGAACTGGACGATTTTACCGAACGGGTCCGAGCCCGGCTCTATCCCGACGCTAAAGTGCGAGCGTTAAAGGAAGAAGGGCATTTGCTCTTCGGCGGCTGGCCGCGGGCATCAGTTGCGCATGGCCACGTCATGGTCGGCGGAACCGCGGCAGGCTTAGTGGATGCAACCAACGGCGAAGGGATTTTCGAGGCGGCCACGAGCGGACGACTCGCTGCCGAGGCGTTTCGCGATCATCGCTTCGCGCCCGCGAAAGCCGCCGCAATCTATCGCGAGCGGCTGAATGCTCGCTTTCGACGGCGCCTCGAGCACCGCGTGCGGCTCATGCGCTTTCTTGAAGAACGTCCGAAGCGTTACGGTATCTTATTCGATCAGCTCGCGTCGAGCACGCGTTTCTCCAACGCACTCTACCGCGAGGATCACGAGCGCAGCACATTCGACCGTCTCGTTCTCTATGCGCATGCTTTACGTTTCTGCGTGAGGGCATCGCTGCGCTAAGCGGCGAAAGTCGCACGACCGGTGTCCACGATCGCTATTTCGGAGGCGGAGTTTGTCGCGCTGCGCGATCTTATTCGCGAGCGTTTCGGCATTTTCTACGACGACTCGAAGCAGTTTCTACTCCAAAGCCGCCTGCAGACGCGCCTGATTAAAACGCGCGCGCAAGACTTTCAGCAATACCACTCGTTCCTCACGAGCGCGCCGAACCGCGAAAACGAATGGGCCGAATTGGCATCGGTGCTCTGCAACAATGAAACGTATTTCTTTCGAGAGCGCGCCCAACTCGACGTTTTGGTGACCGAAGTTCTCGACGAGACGTTGAAAAACGGCAGGCATCTGCGCATATGGTCTTCGGCGTGCTCGACGGGTGAAGAGCCGTTCACCATTGCGATGATGCTCATGGAGACGCACCGGATCGTCCCGTCATCGATCACCCTGCGGGCAACCGATCTCTCTCCGCGTGCGCTGGAAAAGGCCTCGACCGGGTTCTACCGTGAGCTCTCTTTTCGCGCTACGCCGCCCGAAATGGTCCAGAAGTACTTCCGCCCCTTCGAAGGCGGTTTCTTCATCAATGACGAGATTAAGCGATTGGCGGAGTTCTCGCGCATAAATCTCCTGGAAGGCCGCGCTGTGTCGGCGATGGGGGTTCATGACGCGATCTTTTGTCGCAACGTTCTGATCTATTTCGATAAGTCTACGCAGAAGCGCGTCGTCGAGGCATTCGCGGCCGCTTTACGCCCGGGCGGCTATTTGTTTTTGGGACATGCGGAATCGATCATGCGGCTTACCGATTTATACGAGCCGGTGGTCACTGCGAAGGCTATCTACTACCGGCGGAAATGACGGCAGAGCAGACATGATCAAAGTATTGGTAACGGATGACTCAGCGTTCATGCGGCGCGCGATCACAACGATGATCGACAAGGAAGCCGACATGGAAGTGGTCGCGACGGCGCGCAGCGGAGAAGAAGCGATCACCAAATCGCTGCAGCTCAGTCCCGACGTCATCACGATGGATGTCGAGATGCCTGGAATGGGCGGCTTGGAAGCGGTGCGTCAGATCGTCGCCGACCATCGCATTCCGATCATTATGTGCAGTTCGCTCACGCACGAAGGCGCGGAAACGACGTTCCGTGCCCTGGAGCTGGGCGCCGTCGATTTTATCGCGAAGCCCGACGCGGCGTACGTGAACATTCAAGACGTTGCGCGCGACCTCGTTGCGAAGATTCGAGCTGTTTCGCGCCGCGGCGCCCAACCGGCACATCCGATCGTCCACACGCCGATGCCGGCCGCCGAGCGGCCGCGCATCATCGCGCCACCACTTCGCGTTAGCCCGGCGCCACGTTCGACGTCGAAGTACGCCTGTATTGCGATCGGGACGTCGACCGGCGGCCCCGTCGCACTCTCGCACGTGGTACCCGTACTACCAGCGAACTTTCCGTTGCCGGTGCTGATCGTCCAGCATATGCCGATGGGCTTTACGCGTCCGCTCGCGGATCGTTTGAACGCGCAAAGTAAATTGAACGTGCACGAAGCGGTAAACGGAATGGTGCTCGAAGCGGGAAGCGCGCTTGTCGTTCCGTCGGGCAAACAGATTGCGCTGCGCCGCAACGCCGGCGAAATCGAATTGCGTCTGGTCGACGACGATGGGCATTCGCTGCACGTTCCGAGCGTCGACATGCTTGCCGAGCAGGTGGCGGATGCGTATGGTGATGCGGCAATCGGGGTAATTCTAACCGGAATGGGTCAAGATGGTGTAAAGGGACTGCGTCGGCTCAAAGAACGCGGCGGATACGTCATCGGGCAGAATGAGGCGACATGCGTTGTGTACGGGATGCCGCGCGCCGCCGCAAAGGAAGGTCTCGTCGATCGTGAAGCGGCGCTCGACGACATTCCGCAGGTGCTCTGTGACCTCTCCGGCGTAGCAAAAGCTTAACCATAGATATGGTGTGTGGACTATGGCTATGAGTAGGAAGCTAACCGGCAACTGTGAATATGTCGCAGCGACGCGCGGTGTGCGCGTTGTCGGGGTTGCATGAAGCTGAGCCGTAGTCCACGTAGCTACGTCATCGGCGGCGTCGAACTCTCGCGGGAAGAGATCGTCCACAAGTACCTGCACTTGGTGAAGTATGTGGCCGGTCGAATCTCCGTTAATCTACCGCCGAACGTTGAGATCAACGATCTAATAAACGACGGTATTTTGGGTTTGATCGACGCCATCGAAAAGTATGACGATGCGCGCGGCGTGAAGTTCGAAACATACGCAATCACCCGTATCAACGGGGCGATCCTCGACGCGCTACGTTCGCTCGACTGGGTTCCCCGCGCAGTGCGCCAAAAGGCCCGCGAGCTCGAGCGCACTCACCAAGAACTGGAAACCGAACTCGGCCGCGTTCCGACGCATGAAGAGATTGCCGCGCGCATGGGCGTCACGCCCAAGGAACTCGACCAGCTCGTGCAACGCGTGCGCGGCACCGCGGTGCTCTCGCTCGAAGAGTTTCTGCCGAACGAAAAGGGCTACGAGATCCCGCTGGTCGACACGCTGCGCGACGAAGACAACGACGTCATGTTCGAAGTCGAGGCGCGTGAAGTAAAGACCGAACTGGTCCAAGCGGTTGAGAATCTGCCGCCGCAAGAGCGCACCGTGATCCGACTCTACTACTTCGAAGGCCAAACGCTCAAGGAAATCAAGGGCGCGTTGGGCGTTTCCGAGTCGCGCGTGTCGCAGATTCACGCTCAAGCGGTCATCCATCTGCGTCAGCGGCTGCGCGAGCTGCGCAACGACCTCGGTTATCGTGAAGACGACCCCACGATCAAACAGAAATATCTGCGTAAGCCGCAGCCGGGTGCCGATACTAAAGTAGAACGCACGCTACGCGGGGAAGTAACGGGCAATGGCGATTCGTCCCGTGGATCTGCAACTCGCCTACCTGGCCGCACCGCAGAACGCGGCCCAGGTTAGTAGCGCTCAACAGGCACCTGCCGCAGCTCAAGCCGCGGCCCAAACTGCGTTCGCCGAACAAGTCCACAAGCGCGAAGAGACAATCGCGGAAGCCGAAAATTCGGCCCGCGGTTCCGGCATTCGTACGAGTCCCGACGGTCAAGGCAACGGTGAGGGATATACGCCGGACGAGCGCAACCGACGCGAATATCAGGCGCCTGCAGAGAGTTCTCCGCTCGGTCTTGCCGACGGTGAACACTTCATTGACGTCACGGTCTAGTATCAGCTGATGGCAAACTTCGATCCGCTGGCCGCTTTTGCACTCCAGGCAGTTGCGAATGCCCAGGCGGCGATTGAAGAATCGACGCTCAATCTCGGCGCGCTGCTCGGTGAGTTTCAGGCACAACTCTCGGTCGGTGATGTGCTGAGCGCAACAGTATTGCCGGCGCAAGACGGCACCGACCGCATTTCGCTGCTCGGCCAAACATTGACCGCACAATTGCCGCCCGGCATCAATCCGGGCGAAACGATTGCGCTGCAAGTAACGGGCTTTACGAGCACTGCCATCATCGTACGTAATTTAGGACCCGCCGATCCGGAGAATCTGCCGGAGCCCCCGCAGCAGCCACCGGCAGCACCGGCACCGCCTTCACCGCAAGCGTCCGTCGCGCCACCGCGCGAAATCTTCGTTGCTGCCTCCGTACGGCCGCAATCCGCGCAAGTGCCGCCACCGCTCGTCTCCACATCGCAACCCACAGCACCACATGCGCCGGTCGATGTGGAAGCGCGATTGATCGCGACGCGAGCGAGTACGACGATCGGTGCACCGTCGATAAAACAACCGCTTTCGCCGCCGCGCGTCCCTGAAGGCGTGAACGTGCAAACGGCAGTGACACGCGTTGCGGTAGAACAGCCACAACGGACACAGCAAACTTCGCCACCGGCAACACCGGAAACCGCGCTGCTTGCGCGTCTGCGCGTGCCCGTTACGCCTGCAACCATTGCGGCCGCGAAACTCGTCGAGGCGGCCACGCGCAACATGACCAGCGCATATCAAAGGCTCGATACACTCCTTGCGAGGCTGCCCGCCGACCCCCGCACCGCGTTGTTGCGCTCGACCCTTGCGTTCGTCGCGCGACTCGATTTGCGAAATACACGCGCGTTGCCCGAACAAATTGCATCGTACGTTTCGAATGTGGTGACCAGCGCGGAATCAAAGATCGCGCAGATCGTGCGCGCGTGGATCGAAGCCGATGTAGCGCCGGATCCTCAAACACCGCAGCAACCGCAACCGTCTGCAAACAGCCAAGTTCGACTGCCGGAGGCGTCGGTCGTACCGGTCGCGACTGCAGCTAGCACCGCAGAACGAAGCGTCGCGCTCGAACATGATGTCAAAACCGCGTTACTTCAGCTCGTTGCCGATCCACCGTCCGGAAGTTCACCGCAACTCGTTCAGGCGTTGCGCGATGCGTTGACGGCAACGACCGCCGTGCAGCTCAATGCCCTGACACCGGAGTACAACGCGCGCAATACGATCACGATCCCGTTGCCCGCATATTTCTATGACGGAGGGGCACCGGCGCAGTTGCGGATCTCGCGCGATGCACCGAACGGTAAGAATGGCCTCAATGCGGATAATTTTCACATCGCGTTCGTGCTCGATACAAAATCGCTCGGGACGGTTGCGATCGATTTACAAACCGTCGGTCGCAGCGTGAGCGTCGATGTAAAAACGGAAACGCCGCGTTCGGCAGATCGTTTCCGCACGTCGCTCGGCGACTTGCGCGGACGTCTCGAATCGATGCACTACCGTGTTGCTGCAATGGCCGCTGGACTCGTTCCGAAGACGAAGTCCAAGGCTGAGCCCCAGCAACCGCCACTGCGCACATCGAATGTGGACATGAAAGCATGAGCGGCTTTTTTGATTTTCGCAAACGCGTGTTCAAACGTCCGGCCGCGGCGGCATTGCAGTACGATCCGCTCAAACCGGAGCCGCCGCAGGTGGTCGCCGTCGGACGCGGCGTCACGGCCGAAGAGATCGTTCGGGTTGCGAAAGAACACAACGTTCCCCTTTACGAAGATGCGGGGCTCGTTGAAGCGCTGGCGCGATTGGACATCGCCGATTGCGTGCCGCGCGAACTCTATGC
>JAMXLG010000069.1 GCA_024281135.1 Vulcanimicrobiia bacterium
AACACGACGCCCAATTTGTCGATGTGGAGCAACCACCGGCGTTTTTACCCGACGGAAAAAGCTTTCTGTGGCTCTCGCAGCGTGGAGGCGTTCAGGCCCTTTATCATGTGAATGCAGAAACGGGTTCCGCGAAACGGTTGACCGGTGCGTACGCAGTCGTCTCGTTGGTGCGACTCGACGCTCGCGCGCACGTGGCCTACGTCATCGCGGAATATCCGACACGTCGCGATCGTTCGCTGCTGCGCGTTTCGCTCGACGGAAGCGGCGTCCGCAATCTTACGCCAACGCCGGGCACCCATGACATCGTGATGGCGAAAAACGACAACGCCTACATTGAAACGGCGTCGTCATTCTCAACGCCGCCCGTCACTACCCGGCACGATCCTCGAACCGGTGCGGTCGCGACAATCTTTCGCACGAACGATCTCTCGCGTTTCAATCTCGGTGAAACACGCGCTCTATCGGTCCCGTCCAAGTGGGGACCGCTCGATGCGCAAATAACCGTACCCCGCGACTTCGACCAAAACAAACAGTATCCGGTGCTCCTGATGGCGTACGGTGGTCCGCTCGGCGTCGGCGGATCGAGCACGAACAATCGTTGGCAAGGGCTTTTTCCGCATCTGCTCGCGCAGCACGGAATCCTGGTGTTCACCATCGACGGGCCCGCATCGAACGATGACCGCGCGAGCAACGAACGGCTCTTCTATCGCAGTATGGGGCAGATCGCTATGGAAGGGCAACTCGCGGGCACAACGTGGCTTAAGCAACAGCCCTACGTTGATGCTTCGCGACTCGGCCTCTACGGATGGAGTTACGGCGGATACCTTACCGCGTTTACGATGACGCACGCTCCGGGCGTCTTCCACGCTGGTATCGCCGGCGGTCCGCCGGCGGATTGGCATTTCTACGACAGCGCCTATACCGAGCGCTATATGGGAATGCCGAAAGCCGACGCGATCGATTACGAGCGCACGTCGGTTCTGCCGAAAGCAGGCGATCTTGAGGGCGACCTTTTGTTACTTGCCGGCAGTGGTGACGACAACGTGCACATCATGAACATGTTTTCGCTCGCGCAAGCCTTTATCGCGAAGGGCAAGCACGTCGATATGTTCCTGTATCCAGAAGCACGGCACGGCGTCCGAGGAGTCGCAGCTCAACGAGATCTCTATTCACGCGAACTCTCATGGTGGGAACGCGAACTCAAATAACACCCACGACCGCTAACCATAGAAAGGTCAGTGAAACCATCGTCACGTTCATATCCGCGATGATTGTCTCCCTGCAGTATCGCTCATAGAATCGTTTGACGCCTTCGTATCGAACCGAGAGCGGCGTAAGGGTTGCAAAAGCGAAGCCTGCGCCGTTAACGCAGAAGATTGCTATCGTAAGGTAGAGAGACGAGTATGGAGAGCGAAGGCTGGGAATTGCGAGCGCGATTGCGCCATAAGCCAATGCTAGCGCGGCGCCGACTGCCGCAGAGAAATATATTTCCTTGAATCCTAGAAGGCCGAGACCATCGGTAGCCATTGCTAAGAGTAGCGATCCTAGCAAGAGAGACAGCGGAAGAAGAACGTAGAGCACTTGCGCCAGCCGCGTAAATCCGTTTGCCTGAAGAAGCGGCAGTAGCGCAAACCATGAAAGAAAGACCGTTCGGTATTCGATGGTTGACGCAAGGCTGAAGTGTGCGCGTTGCACCCAATCGCCGGCTACACCGGCGTGCGGCAAGTATGATATAAGAAAAGCTGCGCCGACCCAGTAGAGGTACGCGACTAAGAACATCGCGATCGCGCTGTCGAGCGCGATCGGCGCAGCGCTCGGCTTGTCATGTGCAAGCGAGACGACGAGCACGACACCCGTGAAAGCGAAACCGGCTAGGGTTCCGACGATCATCACGTGCAGTTTCGCAACTTCTTCCAACAACCATGGAAAGTCGTGGCGATGCGGAGAGCCGCGGCGACCTGCTACGAGCACGACCGCTGACCCAATTATTGCTGCGAGGACAAAACCGACGACTGCCGACATCGAGCACCTCGACTCTTAATATTCGGCGATCCTACTTAGGCGTCGTGATGTGAGTACTACGCGGACCGCTTACGAACATGCTACCGCGCTCGTAGAAGCGCCAAGGTTGGTGTTGTTCTTTGCTCAAGCCTATTCGCGTAGTGGTCGCAACAACGCTGCGATATTCGGAATCAGACGCGCCGAGCCACAACGAAGGATCCGTGCATAAATCCACACCGTTATAACGCAGATCGATCGCCATTGCGACGGCAAGTCGTCCCGGGCCACGCGCGAGATCTCGTAGCGAGGAAGTGCCGCGGCGCTCCTTCATCAGGTCGATCCCATCGATCGGCTCGAGTGCGCGAACCAAAACGCCGGCGCCGACGCCGGCTCGTTCGCTGGAAACGTTCAGCGCATAATACATTCCATAAATGAAATACACGTACGCGTGACCGCGTGCGAGATAGAGCGCGGCATTTCTGGCGGTTTTTCCCCGAAACGCATGCCCTGCTGCATCGCCGACCGGGTAGGCTTCAGTTTCCACGATGCGACCGCTCGCGCGGCGTGCGCGATCATCGTTCACCAACATTTTGCCGATGAGGTAGCGCGCGAGCTGGATTGTGTCGATGGGTAAATCGCGCCTGCGAAGCCGCCGAATCACTTTGTCTCTCGCGTAGGTGTCTGGGCGCTCGCATGGTTCCGCGCCGAAAACGTGAGAAACTGTTTCTGCAGAGTCATTTGACACGAAGAGAGCGGAGCGATCCATGAGCGAAGCACGAGTCGATCAGAAGAGTTATCAGATGCCGCCGGTGGAGGGGTTTACCGTCGCCCACTT
>JAMXLG010000070.1 GCA_024281135.1 Vulcanimicrobiia bacterium
ACGTAGACCTGTTGCACGTCTTCGTGCCGAACGCACCAATCCCACGTCTTCCGGCTGTAACCGGGCACGGGCGTGTTTGAGAAAGTCTTGCATGTCTTGACGTAGGGCCGGCCTGCATCGTCCGAACCTCTCTTCTCGCTGGAAGCGCATCCAGTGACATTCGCAAGAAACCTCGCGTTTGTCAAATTCTCAAAACGAGAATCTATGATTCGCTATTCTTGAGCGACGCAAGAATCGTGATATGATGGTCAACCATGGACATCAAGCAATTGCAGTCGTTCATTGCGGTGGCCGAGCAGCTAAGTTTCAGCCGTGCCGCGAAAATGCTCGGCATTGCGCCGTCTGCGCTGACAACGCACATCCGCAGCCTGGAAGGCGAACTCGCTGCTCCTCTATTTGTCCGGTCGAGTCATTCGGTGGACTTAACGCCGGTCGGGCGCGCGACGCTTCCGCAGGCGCGCAAGACCGTCGCGGAATTCAACTTGATTGCGGAGACGGCGCGGCACGCGAAAGAAGGTCACGCGGGACACCTCAATGTCGCGTACGCTCGCGCGCTCCCCTGGTATCTGCCGGGACGAATCATCGGACCCTTTGCAGAATCAATGCCCGGTGTGCGCGTCGATCTAAGCGAACTGTCCACCCAGGAACAAGTTCGAAATCTCGTCGACGGTTCGCTCGATTTCGGAATTATGATCGGGCAGCCTGAAACGCCGAACCTTGAGAGGGTTCTTGTATCGCAAGAACGCGTGTTTATCGCTTGCGGGCCCACGCACAAATTTGCAAAACGAGAAGGAATCTCGGTGCATGATCTGCGCGATGAACCGCTCTCGATGCTTAGCTACGCCTTTTCACCGGAAATCTTCTCGTGCATTATCGAAATGTGCCGCGAGGCCGGCTTCTATCCTCAGATATCCTACGAGGCAGACGAAGTGCGTGTGCTGTGGGGAATCGTCACGAGCGGGCGTGGCATCACGTTTGGATATCGTAGTTTCGCGACGTCGAACATCCCTGGGCTCGTGTTCATTCCGATTGTGGATACGCCCGTGCGCTTGGAGTACTACGTCGCGTGGAACGCTTCTGTCGATGACCCGCTCAAACGCAGCTTCATCGAGTCGATACCGGCCTACCGTCCCGAATTCGCCGAAGGCTGAGCGTCATCCGACCTTCTCAGTCGCCGAAGCTGAAACACGGCCTTGGTCTATTGCCTCGAGGAACGCGCCGTAATCGCGCATTGTTTGATCCGCATAGGAGATCGCGAAGTCTCCAACTGCTTCATCGAATACCGCGGACGAGCCGAGATAGCCCGCGATAAACGTGGGGTCTCCCGAACGCGCATGTCCACGCGCTAGCGCGGCGCCGCAGAGCGAAGCATAGGCGGCCAGATCGTCTACCCGCATGCGCGTAAAGTCGACACTCGCTTTCATGTCTCGGAAACGCCGAACGTAAAAGTGTCGTCCGTCTTCAAGCTTCGTCCAGCCCAAAAACATGTCGCTCGCAGCTTGCATCAAGCGTTGGCCGGCAACGACGCGCTCGCCGTGATTTGTGTACCGGCTCTTTCCCGCGAACGGTTCCAGCACTGATGAAGTCGCTTCTTTGACCTGCAGCAGCAGCACGCTGCTCCCACTCTGGAAGAGCCCAACGGAGCAGAGCGTTCCAACGCTGCCGACGCCTACGACCTTCAGCGAAAGATCAATCAGCGAGTATCGCTCGAATAGTACGCGTACGTCATCACGCAGCGTTTTTCGATAGCGTTCGACGGCTTGACGGATCGACTTCGTACTCGGATCCTGGTCGGGCAGATGATAGACGATCGGCGGATTTTCGGCGAAGCGAATACCGCCTGTCGTTGTCTCCAGCAGTCGTGAAGAAGCCGCGTCCAACATGGCTCCGGCATCGCTCGTCGCGACCTGTTGCAATTTCTTTGACACGCGTGCGGTCTGCAGCGCATTGATCACCGACTGCGCATCGAGACGCCAGAACCACACTTCGATAGGGGTCATCTCCGCGCATTTTAGCATCGTCTCGCGATACGAGCGGGCCGCGGCGACGGCCGCGATTCTCCCGGACGATCTGTTGAACGCAAGATCGTGCGCGAGGAGAACGGCGCTTGCGGCGAGACGCTTAACATCCCATTCCCACGGAGCGGGCAACGTCTCGTCGAAATCGTTGACGTCGAAGATCAGACGCCGTTCGGGCGTGCCGTACGCACCGAAGTTTGCGAGATGGCAGTCGCCGCCGCACTGAACGTTTGCGCCTGACGCCGGCGTGTGCGCCAGATCCGCCGCCATGACGGCCGCTGCGCCGCGATAAAACGCGAACGGCGAACGCATCATACGTTCGTGCCTCAGCGGAATGAGCTCCGCTATTCGCGTTGTTTCCTGAGCCTTCAGCACCTCGATCGGATCGGCGCGATCGGCTGGAGCCGACCACGCCGAATGCGCGGATCGTGGAACCGCCTTACGTTGGGCTTTTCCGTTATCAAAGCCGTTCATGAAGTTTCCACGATACTGCAGATAGCGCGATGCCTGCGATCAGGAAATTGAGACCAACTGCAAAACCGATGAACCATTCTGCAGATACCGGCCATTGCGCCCAGAGAAAAATTCCCAAGAGGAACGTTAGGATTCCACTGAACGCTACCCAGCCGTAGTGCGGAAACTGCATCAGGTTTGCGGCGAAGAACCGGAAGAGCCCTCCGGCTACGAACGCTAGCGCCAAGAGAAGCGTCAGCGCCAAAGCCCCGTCGTCCGGGTGTTCGACCAGCATAACACCGACTACTAAATCCAACGCGCCGACCAGAAAGTACAAAACGATGTGACCGGCTCCGCGAGCTCGGAATGCGGTAACGAGTTGAATGATGCCCGCTGCCGCGAGCAGAGCGCCGATCAAGATGACGGATGCGCGCGTACCCGAGTACCCGCTGATCATCGCAAATATACCGATTGCGGCTAGCGCGATGCCGGAGGCAAGGTACCATCCCCACTCGCTGCGAGTTTGTGCAACCTTCTCGACGACCTCATTGACAGCTGAATTCACGGAGCCTTCCTTTCGTAGCGTGCTTACTACGATAGCTTCCATCGGGACACTGAACGAGGAACTCACGCTTCCCCGGATCTCTCGCCTTAAGAAAAAAGCCCGTCTTTCGACGAGCTGTGAGTGACACGCATTCCGATTTATTTCGGCGGCGGTACTCCGGGTTCGTAGTCGTAGGGGTAGAGATACAAATTGGAGTCGTCGCCGAACCATTGATCGTTGAGGACCGTGCTGCGTGGTCGGCGGTAGATCTTTCCGCCGGCTTGCTTCGCAAGGTTGTCGATTGCGTCCGTTGTGTTTTCCGTGACGTCCGCGAGAACCGCAGACTTTCCAGTAGGAAGAATGAATTGCGTTTCGCTTCCGGCCTGCTTTCGTTCACCGGAAGCCACGGCTTCGCCCGTTAAACCTGCTACCGCCCCGGCTGCAGTCCCGATGGCAATCGGCGCAACGGTCATGGCTGCGG
>JAMXLG010000071.1 GCA_024281135.1 Vulcanimicrobiia bacterium
CGAATTGGTGTCGTCACTTTGGGCTGGAGAAACTGAAGAGAAGGACATTCTTAGTGTACTTGCGTCGCTCGTCGACAAGTCGTTGGTGCAATGTGACGTGTACGCCGAACCACCACGTTACAAAATGCTAGAACCTGCGCGACAATATGCGCGCGAAAAACTTCATGAGCACGATGAGCAGAACGCGGCTGCCCGAGGACACGCGAGCGCCCTTCTCGCACTCGCTGAAGATTTTGATTCGAGGCTGGAGCATACGCCCGATCAAGTGTGGAATGCGTACGTCGAAAGGGAACGCGACAATTTCCGCGCTGCATTTGAGTGGGCGCTCGGACCGCAGGGCGACACCGATCTCGCACTGCGAATGGCGGCGTCAAAAACGGCGGGTTGGTGCGGACTCCAATCGGGTGAACTGCGGAAGTGGGTGAGTGCAGCACTGAACGGCTGTACCGAAACCACGCCGTCTGAAGTGACGGCGAAGCTCGCAATTGCAGCGGCTCGAATTGCCCTAGCCTTCGGGAAGGATGCCAACGCGAGCCTCGCTGAGAGCCGGCGTGCGCTCAACGTTCAGAAAGCCGATGACCTTCGGGCTCGGGCCGCAGCAGGACACTTGGTTGGACTCGCACTCCACATGTTGGGACGCTTCGATGAGGCAGAACGTGTGCTGCGCGAGGCGCGCGCGGCCGCCCGCTCCAGCGGCGCACAATTTGAATATTATGCTGCAACCAACACTTTGGGCATGGTACGCTGCAGTGCTGGAGATGTAGATGAGGCGCGCACGCTAATGGCAGAAGCGCTCCAGCAAGTTCGAGCTGCCGGATGCGCTCGGCACGTAGCCGCTGTAACTAACACACTCGCCGAGATCGAATTCGTTTCCGGAAACGTTGAAAAGGCGGTACAGCTAGCCGAAGAGGCGCTGCAATTTTTGCGATCTCGCTCCGATTTGCTGCGCCTTTTGTTTACTCTTTGTAACTTATCGGCATATCTTATAGCACTTGGTCGTTATCGAGAGGCCCGGGATTATGCGCATGAGGCGCTCCGCGCCGCGCGCGCACTCGGAACAACGAGTTATCTCGAATGGGTAATGCAGCACCTCGCTGCTGTCGCAATCCTCAGCGGCGAAAATGGTGAACACAATACGAAACTTCGTCGTGCGGCGAACATTCTCGGATTTGTCGACGAACGCAGGCGAAGCGCCCACGCTCGAGAGTACACGGAACAGCAAGAGTACGATAAGATGATGTGCGCGCTGCGCGAAGTTTTCGATGAAGATGAACTAACGAGGTTCATGGCTGCTGGAAAAGCGTGGTCGGAAGACCAAGCCGTTACGGAAGCACTAACGATATAGAATTGCGAGCGTCTACGATAAATAGTATTTCCCGTTGACTTCTTGCCCAATCACGGCAAAATTTGCGCGCGACTTCTCTAACGAATCAGATTTCCACGAAAATCGAATGCTCGGCACATCGACTGCTGCTTCGAGTTGCGCCATTGCTTTAAAGCCGGTAAAGCGGTATTGGCGTGCCGGGTCTTCATATGTAACGGGTTCGTCCAGCTTCGTGAAGACAAGCGTAAACGTCAACGAAGCGGGATGCGTTACAGTGTCATATTGAGGCCAATTTGGCTGGTCCACGATCGGTACATCGCGCATCGTTAGCGTAGTTCGTCGACCATCGGCGCTGATGTTCAAGGCTTCCGGTGAGAACGGTACAACCCAATAGAGCCCCGAAGGTGAGATAGGCGGATGATTATCGTGAATTTGATTGGCGGGAACCGCCGGTCCCCGAAAAAGGGTCAGTCAAATATGCGTGAAGGATCCTTGCAGCGCCTTACGCGCCGCCCAATACTCGCCGGTCATGTAGCCGAAATCCGTAGTTGGCGAACCGAACGCAAGACGATTCCCGTTGTTATCGGTTCCCATGCCGACGAAGCCGCTGCATCGACCGACGTTTCCTTTAAAGTGGTAAATATGTGAAAGTTCGACGTCCGGCCCTGCGGGTTGATTGTGGCTACCGTTCTTGTCGAGCCACGGGATCGGAAAGGGGTCCACGCTTCCGTTGAACGGCTGCGATCGAAAAGGCGCTTCCTCAGACTCGAGTTGCGGCACGACCGGCGCTTGAGGAAATGCGAATGCACCACAAGTGAGGCAGCCCAGTTTAAGAAGCTTCGCCCTCGAGACGTTTACGTTATGCATAGTCATCGGACGCAATCTACGTTATGGTGTTCGTCAGCGTGTCCAACGCGCGGTCCATCGCTTCGATTCGCGCATCCATTCCCCTGACATTGTACTGCGCAGCAATCGCCGACATGGGTACGTATGCAACACTGACTATTCCGTTGTCGTCCCAGACGAGTAATTTTAGGGGAAGCTCAAGTGCAACAAGTGGAAACGCCTCCATCAGCGGCGTCCCACCCTTCGGATTTCCAAAGACAATAAGCGTCGTGGGCCGCAACGTCATACCGACTCCGACGGCGGCTGCGGCTTGATCGATCGTGGTGAAGATCGTATTCCCCGAGGCAGACAGCGCTTTCGTGAGTTCTGCAACCGTGTCGGCGTACGAAAAACGGCTCGACTTTATTGTAACGGGAGTGCCTGTCACTGAGGTACGCTCCATAAAAGTAACCTCCGAGTCTCTCCTAGGGTATTCGAAGAAAACCGGCTTGGTCTACCACGATTCTGCCGTGTTTCGCGGCAACCGGCGTCGCCGAACTTTCCGCCGGCCGCTCGGACCCGTTTACGGCGGGGCAAGATTTACGAAAGCTCTGGCGTCCTTGCAGGCGGAATTCGTGCCACCTTCGTCGTAGAAGTACGCCCGTGACTATGTCGCGGGTTTCTTTTGCGCATGAGAGTGAAGTGTCACTCACACGACTCTTCGATTTTTATCGCGTAAAGTGGGAGTACGAGCCCCGCTCGTTTCCCATCGAGTGGAATAGCGACGGCGAAGCCGTCGCCTTTTTTACACCCGATTTTTACCTACCCGAATACGACCTTTATATCGAACTCACCGTGGCCAAGTCCGCCTTCAACACGCGCAAGAATCGCAAATTGCGTCTGCTGCGCGAGCATCATCCGAACGTGCGCGTCAAGCTGTTCACACGCCGCGACGCAGAGCGGCTTTTTGCGCGCATTCCGAAGGCCGCATGATCGGAGAAGTGCTCTTTGACGCCGCGACCATCGAGCAGCGCGTGCACGAGCTGGGCGCGGAGATCTCGCGCGATTATGCGGACAAACTTCCCGTTTTCGTCGGCGTGCTCAACGCCGCTGCTCCGTTTCTCGCCGATCTCACGCGGGCGGTGTCGATTCCATGCGAGTTTGACGTTATCGCTGTTACGAAATTCAGCGACGTCGAAGGGATCAAATTCCAAAAAGACACCTCAGCATCGGTTGAGGGTCGACACATTATTCTAGTAGAGGACACGATCGACACGGGTATGACGCTTGGCTATGTGGTCAAGGCGTTGCTTGCTCGCCGACCAGCGTCTCTGGCAGTATGTACGTTATTGGATAGACCCACGCGCAGAATTGCCGATATAGATATCAGATACCGGGGTTTTCAGATCCCGGACGTTTACGTGGTGGGCTACGGACTTGACTACTTGGGACGTTATCGTGAACTCCAGGCGCTTTATGCGCATGGTACATGGCCATGAGTAGATGCATGCGCGTCGCGGCGGCGCTCGCAGCTCTCATGTTTGCAATTCTGCCGCTACGCGCTCCCTCGCTCGAGTTGCAGTCAATCGCTCGTGCAGCGGCTGACTATAAAAATTCGAATCCGCGCCTGGAACAGATGTTCCGCTCGGCACTGCTCGACACGGGCAAACTTGCCGAGTACGCTCCCGACGGTACCGCCTATATCAAGACGGGCGATATTCCCGCGGAGTGGCTGCGGGATGCAAGCGCTCAAGCACGCCCCTATTTGTTCTTCGCGAAGGACGACCCCGACACACGGCAACTTCTCCGCGCGATCATTACGCGCATGACGAAGTATCTGCAGGTCGACCCGTACGCGAACGCATTCACGATGGACTATCGCGTCTGGGAGCAGAAGTTCGAACTCGACTCGCTTGCCTACCCGGTAACGCTTGCGTGGAGCTATTGGAAGACGACGGGCGACGCGTCCGTCTTCACGCCGGATTACCAGAAGGCGCTCGATTCGATTCTCGCGACGTTGCAACGCGAGCAAGACCATCCACGTAACTCGCGCTACACGCACAAAGAACTTTCGAACGACGGCAAAGGACGTCCAACCGGTTACACGGGCATGATTTGGACCGGCTTCCGTCCGTCCGATGATGCGTGCTACTACAATTTCCTGATTCCGTCGGAGATGTTCGCAGTCGTCGCACTCGGCGACATGGCCGAAATCGAACGCGACGTCTATCACAACGTCGTCAAAGCGAACGAAGCGAAGTCGTTGCGCGACGAAGTGCAGCGCGGCATTCAAACGTACGGTCTCGTACTCGTGCCGAAGTACGGATATATCTACGCGTACGAAGTCGACGGTCTCGGTCACGCGATTCTCACCGACGACGCAAACATTCCGAGCCTGCTCTCCGCTCCGTACCTCGGATACACCGTCCCGAACGACCGCTATTACGAAAACACACGTCGCTTCTTGCTCTCACAAGACAACCCATCGTTTTATCAGGGACAAGTCGCACGCGGCATCGGCAGTTTCCACACGCCCGATCACTGGATCTGGCCGCTCGCGCTCATCATGCAAGGCCTAACGGCGACGACGGACACCGAAAAGCAAGACGTGCTCGGACAATTGCTCGCAAGCGATCCCGGCGATCACCTCTTGCATGAATCCTTCGATCCGAACGACCCGAAACGGTTCACCCGTCAGGATTTCGGCTGGCCAAACGCATTGTTCTCCGAATTCGTCATGACCGAATTCCAAGGCGTAGGCCAAATCCCAATGGGCGACACATCCGACCTGGAGTTCCGATCCGAGTAGTTTCAGGGGATCCTTCGACAAGCTCAGGATGACACGGGGGACCCGAGCCCGTAACCCCAACTCGTTATGAGTAAGGCGGATATTGTTGTCGGCATTCAGTGGGGAGACGAGGGGAAGGGGCGCGTCGTTGATTTGTACGCGCAGAATTACGACGTCGTCGCTCGATTCGGCGGCGGTGATAATGCCGGACACCAAATCAAGGCTGGTGATACCGATATTGCGCTGCGCATCGTGCCGTCCGGTGTGTTAAATCCACATGTAGAATTGTTTATCGGCGGCGGTACCGTTATTAGCCTGAGCGGACTGCTCGACGAGC
Source organism: Vulcanimicrobiia bacterium (assembly GCA_024281135.1). Next base: position 5,275 of record JAMXLG010000071.1, read on the forward strand.
TCGACCGACTGGCCGGAATCGGCATTGACGTTTCCAGGGTGAGGGTTTCCGACCGTGCGCACATCGTGTTTCCGTACCACGGTGCAGCCGATCGCGCGAATGAACGCGCGCGCGGAAGTGCGGCGATCGGAACCACCGGACGCGGCATCGGCCC
>JAMXLG010000072.1 GCA_024281135.1 Vulcanimicrobiia bacterium
CGTCCGACGGCGGCGAGAATGATGTATGCCGCAACGCCGAACACGGCAACGGGATACTCGAGCGGCTGCCCTTTGATTTCGCAGAGCGCGTTGAGTTCGTAGAGCGACGTGAGTCCGATGATCAGGACCAGTAGAAAGAAAAGCCACGGAACGAAAACCGTGGCTAGGCCGACAATGGCGACGACGAGTCCGACGACGACGCGGCGAATGGTAATCGGCTGGGTTCCCGCTCCCGCGACGCCGGCGCTCACGATCCGCCGAACCGCCGTTGACGCGACGCAAATTCGCGCACAGCGTCTTGGAAGTGCGCGCGCGAGAAATCGGGCCAGTACACGTCGCTCATGACGAGTTCAGTATACGCTGCCTGATACAGCAAAAAATTTGAGAGCCGGTGCTCGCCGCCCGGCCGAATCAGCAGATCGGGATCGGGGATACCGCTCGTGAAGAGTCGCGACGCGATCAGATCGTCGTCGATCTCGCTGACCTTCAGCGTCCCGCCGGCGACGTCTGCCGCAATACCGCGTACGGCCCGCTCGAGCTCGCTGCGCGAGCTGTAATTCACCGCGAGATTCAAGATCAAGCCGGTATTCTGCGCGGTCTTGGCCTGCAACTCTGCGAGCGCATCGCGCGACCCTTGCGGCAACGCGTGCCAATCGCCGATGATGCGCACGCGTACGTTATTGCGATTGAGTTCGGCGAGTTCGGTGCGCGCGAAATAGACGCAGAGATCGAAGAGAAATGCGATCTCGCGCGCGTCTCGCCGCCAGTTCTCCGTGGAAAATCCGAAGACGGTGACGATCTCGACGCCGAGATCACTTGCCGCGCGCGTTACTTCGCGCAAGGCGATGATGCCGCGGCGATGCCCTTCGATGCTCGGAAGCCCGCGACGCTTTGCCCATCGACGGTTTCCGTCCATGATGATCGCAACATGACGCGGGACTGCGGCCGCAACGGGGGCTATCATTGTGCTCTCTTCTCGTAGGATTCGTAGCCGCACACTAGGTGCATCATACCCAACTGCTCGGCTGCTCGAAGCACGCGCAAGCGGCCGACGCCCAGCCACGAGCCGACCGGCGCGAGCACCGAAATATGGACAGGGCGGCCCGAGAGAGCCGCCCGTGCTTCAACTTCCGTCATCAGGGTGAGATCGCCGGGATGAGCCGACATCACACCTCCATGATGTCTTTTTCTTTGGCGACGACGAGATTGTCGATCTCTTTCACAAACTTGTCCGTCAGCTTCTGAAGCTGATCTTGCATGCGTTTGTTGTCGTCTTCGGTGATCTGGTGATTCTTCAGTTGCGTCTTCAAGTCGTCGTGCGCTTTGTGACGGACGTTGCGAACCGCAACTTTGCCGTCCTCCGCTTTCTTCTTCATCACCTTGACGAGATCGCGGCGGCGTTCTTCGTTGAGCGGCGGAATGACGAGACGAATCGCGGTGCCGTCGATATTGGGCGTGAGGCCCAAGTCGCTCTTCTCTATCGCCTTGCGAATGTCGCCCACAACGCCTTTGTCCCATGCGGTAATGAGCAGCGTGCGAGCATCGGGCGTCGAGACACCGGCGACTTGTTTGAGCGGAACCGCGTTGCCGTACGCTTCGACGTGAATGCGATCCAGCAGCGCCGGGGTCGCGCGTCCCGTACGAATCGAGGCAAACTCGGAACGCGTCGAATCGACGCACTTGTTCATCTTTGATTCGAGGTCTTTGAAGAAATCAGCCATATTAGCGAACGCCTCCCGTCGTAAGTTGCGGCTCCTTGCCGACGATCGTGCCGATCGGCTCGCCTTCGACGACGCGGCGGATATTGCCGGGAACCGCCATGTCGAACACGACGATAGGCAGACTATTGTCCATGCACAGCGCCATTGCAGTCGAATCCATTACTTCGAGCCCGCGTTGGAGAACTTCCATATATTCGAGCTTCTCGAAGCGCGTCGCCGTCGGATCTTTCTTCGGATCCGCAGTATAGATGCCGTCGACCTTCGTGGCCTTGAGAATCGCTTCCGCACCGATTTCTACGGCGCGAAGCGCGGCCGTCGTGTCGGTCGTGAAATACGGATTGCCTGTGCCCGCAGCGAAGATCACGACGCGCCCTTTTTCCAAATGACGCATCGCTCGCCGGCGAATGTACGGCTCGGCGATCTGATGCATCGCGATCGCCGTTTGGACGCGCGACGGCACGCCCATTCGTTCGAGCGAATCTTGCAGTGCCAGCGCGTTGATGACGGTCGCGAGCATGCCCATATAGTCCGCGGTCGCGCGGTCCATACCGGCATCTTCGTGCGGTTTCCCGCGCCAGATATTTCCGCCGCCGACAACAACGGCGACGGAGACTCCAGCGCGGCTCACGTCCGCAATCTGTTCGGCCATGGCTTGCGTCGTATTGACGTCGACCCCGGCCTCGTTACCGGCGAATGCCTCGCCGGAGATCTTTAAGAGTACGCGTTTATATTTAGGACTCACCGAGTGCAAACTTTGCGAACCGGCGGACCTTGATGTTCTCGCCGAGCGACCCAACTGCCGCGTTGATTAAATCGTTCACGGACAGCGTGTCATCCTTCACAAAGGGCTGATCGAGCAGCACGTGCTCCTCATACCACTTGTTCAGCTTGCCTTCGACGATTTTCTCGACGATGTCGGCCGGCTTTCCGGCAGGAACTGCGGCCTTGAACTCCTCTTTGGCCTTTGCGACGACGTCTTCCGGGACGCTGGCGCGGTCGAGGTACTGCGGCGACATCGCGGCGATGTGCATCGCAATATCGCGCGTGAGTTCCCCGAACTTCGGATTGCGCGCGACGAAGTCGGTTTCGCTGTTGACTTCGACGAGCACGCCGATCTTGCCACCGGCGTGAATGTAGCTCGAGACGAGGCCTTCATTGGCCGAGCGCTCGGCTTTCTTTTCCGCCTGCGCGGCGCCGCGTTCGAGCAAGAACGCCTTGGCTTTCGCCATGTCGCCGTTGGCTTCGATGAGCGCCTTGCGGCAGTCCATCATCGG
>JAMXLG010000073.1 GCA_024281135.1 Vulcanimicrobiia bacterium
TGGAATCGCATCATGCTGCACCTGCACGAAGTAAATGAGCCGCCTCCGTTCGATCCGCCGGCTGGCTACGTGCGAACGAGTATCTGCGCAACAACGGGGCATGCGCCGGCGCGTGGTTGCGCAGCTATCGTAACCGAATGGGTGCGGCCAATCGATTTGGCACGTGTTCAGCGACCGGCACCGTCGCCGCTCGGGCACGAATATGACGCCTGGCTCGCGCAACAGCCGCAGCAAACGAATGGATCGTTCCGCATAGTCTTTCCCGCGGATGGCAGCACATTCTATCGCGACGATGCACCGACCGCTCTGCAACGACGCGAGCAACAACTTGCGCTTCGCGCTTCCGGCGCGCGCGGTCCGTTGCGATGGCGTGTCAACGGCCACCCGGTGAATACGGATTCCGCCGGCAACGGTTTTATGCCGCTCGCAGAAGGCCGGTACATTATCGACGCAAACGACGGACTTCACAGCGATCGCGTACGCATTGCCGTCGTTCCTCCACCACTGAAGGTACGTCCGGGTTTTACGTTCGATCGGCGCTGAGAGACAATCCGCAAAGAGCTGGTAATGCACAGGTCACCGCGTAGCAATGCTGCAGTGAGAAGCTACGGCGATGCACGACCGCGCCTCGCTCGCCGCCGCTCTCATTTGCGTTGAGCGCCCCTTCACGGTAGCCGCCATCGTTCAAACGTTACAACGCTATGGAAGTGAAGCATTGCGCTTCGCGCTTGCGCGAGGCATCAGCGTCGCGCCGCTTCGCCGAGGAGAGAGATACGCTTCTGCTTCGCCCGCTCTAGCGCGTTTGGGAATCGACGTCGATCTATGGCCCGCCCCTCCCGCGGGGCTCTTCGTGGTCGAGGAACGCACCGTATATCTTCGATCGCGTAGCCCGATGACCGTCGCACACGAATTCGGCCACGCACTAGACTGCGCTCTCGGCGGAGGTGTGTATCACTCGGGAATCGATCCGGAACTGCGAACGCTGTTCGCCAACGCAACCCAATTCACCACTCCGTACGCCGCAACCGGAATCGACGAGTACTTTGCCGAGGCGCTCCGCGCGTATATTGAGGTCAACGATCCCGCATCGCACTGGCCACGCGCAACGAAAGCGCGCTTACGACAGATCGATGTCGGATTATACGACTACGTCGAACAGCTCTTTCAGAGCGCCTTCATTATCGCGCCTTCGAGCGCAGCAGACTCCATAAACCCTGCGCTGAGAGCGTGAGCGACAACAGAGAAACAACCGCAAGCGCGACGAGCGTCCAGACGAAGAAAAAGGCTCCGCTCAATTTGCCGATCTGGATGCCTTGGAGGCCCCCCGTGCCGGTTACGTGGACAAAAAAAATGGTCAGCCCCACTAGCGATCCGAGCAGCATGATAATCTGCCCCGCCAGACGTTCGGGCAGCATCAGCGTGCCGTACAGCCAAACAGCAAGAATGGCTACGATCAGGAGGCTTAACGCCACGCCTTTGTCCGACCCGTATACGATGTCATCCACCAGGTGAAATGATGCGAGAAGGATCGACAGCAGCGACGTTACCAGCAATACGAGGTTTCGCTTCACGCAGAAGGCTGTCTTAACGCCGCTCGCGCTTTTTCCCTGGGCAAGTTCGCCCCCTCAGCGTTATTCCAAAAATTGCCGAGGCGCTTCGTGCGTTTGTCGAGGCTTATGTGGATCAACTCTTTCGATGCGCGTTCATGGCTGCGGCTTAGGCGAGCCCATTTATCAACGAGCAGCGCTAAGTTCTTCCGCAAGTCCAATCATGATGCCCTCAGGGCCGCGCACGAAGCAGAGCCTGTAGACGTCGTCATACTGTGCAATGTCGTCGACCAGTTCGGCGCCGTGGCGGCGCAGACGCGCAACAACGTCGTTGAGGTTATCGACAGCGAACATTATGCGCCGAATGCCGAGCGCGTTCGCCGGCGCATTTTCCGCCTCGGCTCTGACCGGCGGCGGCGTGTGAAACTTCGTCAGCTCAATTCGGCCATGCCCGTCGGGGGTGCGCATCATCGCGATATCGGAGCGGACATTTTTGAGGCCGACGACGCGGTCCACCCACGGACCCTCGACCGTGGTTTGCCCTTCCAGCTCCATACCGAGTTCGATGAAGAAGGCCTTGGCAGTATCGATGTCTTCGACAACGATAAGAACGTTGTCCATCCGCTTGAGTGTCATGTTTCGCCTCTTACCCAAAGTACGGGAGGCGCGGCGTGAATCGGAGTCGTCAGTCCGGCGCGACGGCGATGATCACGTTCCCTTTCTTGTGCTGTTGCTCGACATACTGGTGGGCGCTCGCAGTTTCCTCAAGCGGATAGCATCGATCGATCACTGGCGTGAGCTGCGCGGTAGTCAAGAGTTCCGTCAGCATGTCTAGATCGCTTACAGTGATCTTCGGCGTGCCGTCGTCGACGCAAATATAGGCAGCGCCGGGCGCGAGCGCTTTTCGCAACGCCTCTTTTAGCGCCGAGGTTTTTCGTTTTCCCGCCGCATCGAAGAAAAAATCACAATCGATGTGCGTCTCAACGGCGGACGTTCTCGTGTAATCGAGGACCGAATCCGCGCCGAGCGCACACATCAAGCCCAAATTCTCCGGACCGCATATCGCGGTAACTCTTGCGCCAAAATACTTAGCAAGCTGTACGGCAGCTGTCCCGACCGCACCAGAGGCCCCGTAGACGACAACACGTTGACGGTTTTCAATGTTGCCTTTTCGCAAAAAAGAGAGCGCCAATAGGGCCCCGTATGGAATCGCTGCAGCCTCTTCGTACGAAACATTAGCAGGGATGCGCGCAATGATCCCTGACTCGGGCAGTACGGCGTATTCCGCGTACGTACCAAATCGGATGCCCGTAAAGCCGTAAACGCGGTCGCCCTTTTGAAATCGTGTGACGGCCTCGCCGATTCGATCGATCTCTCCGGATAACACAAGGCCCAATATCGGCTGTCGCGGCTTCTGGATACCGATAACGAGTCGCAGCATCGTTCGGGACAGCAGTGGCGCCGTGGGAATGCCGCTCCTGATGAAACAGTCGCTGGTATTTACAGCCGTCGCGTGGATCTTGACGGATACGTCCCGCTTTTTGGCGGGAGGTCGTGGAACTTCTCGTAGCTGCAGCACATCCGGCATCCCGTATTTCGTGCACACGATCGCCTTCATCGGGCTCAGCCTCGCTTGTTCGAGTGCGGCGCCGGTGTCGGCGGTAACAAGTTTTTCGCTTCTGGTTCTAGGCGCTTCATCTCCGCTGCATATCGATCGATGAATTGCGCTTGCGCTTGCGTCGGGCCCCTGAAGGCCTCACGGATGGCCACGTTTTGGAACGCCAGCTGATCGATGACTTGGGAAGAACGCAGCATCTTTGCATCTGCATCACCGTTGTTTCGCAAGCGATCCGCGAATGCGTCAAGTTGCGCAATCTCCTTCGCATCATCCTTGCGCGAATGCTTCTTTCGATCTGCGATCGCCGCGAGCCAGCGTTCGCCTTGCTCTTGGAGTTGGGCGAGACGCTCGAGCGCGTCGTATTGCGCATGTAAGTCCTGGTCTGTTGCCTTCACCGCCGGGTCGAGTCGAACCACGACTGGAACGCGGAGCGTGGCGCCGCGCGCCTTCAACTGAACCGTATACGTTCCGGGCAGAACCTCCGGTCCTTCAATTTGTGTAGTATAAAAATCGTAGACCGGACGCGCATCTTGCTTCGCGTTAAGGCCTCCCGGCGGATCGATCGTTAGATCCCACACGACGCGATTGATGCCGTCTTTGGCGCTCGCTTTGATGTGGCGAATGACTCGTCCAGTAGAATCGAGGATCGTCAGGTCGAGTTTTTGCTTTGTCTTCGGCGCCGCTTCCAAGTAGTACGAAACGATTGCGCCATACGGTCTGTTTTGCGGCACAAAAGCTGTCTCAACATCTCGCTCTTCCTCGCCGGGTGCATAGCGCCATGCATCTGCGGGCGCAAAGAGCGCAACCCGCGTTTGCACGGCTCGCGCCAATCCTTCGAGTGGCCCGATATCGTCGAGAATTGCGAACCCGCGTCCGTGGGTTCCCGCAATAAGGTCGTTTGCATCAGGCTGAATTTGAAGGTCGAACACCGGCACGTGATTCATACGTAAGAGAAGACTCTGCCAGTGCGTTCCGCCGTCAAAGGAAACCCAAATGCCGTCTTCGGTTCCCGCAAAGAGCAGGTGCGGTTCGCGCGGATCTTCGCGGACGACGTACGCCCACGACGGGAGGTTCGTTGAAATATTGGTCCACGTCGCTCCCCCGTCGTGCGTAATGTAGACGTATGCTTTCGTGTCGTTGAAACGGTGGCGATCGAACGTCGCGTATGCCGTATCGCCGTCACGGTGCGAAACTTCAAGCGACGCGACCCATGACTGCGCCGGCAAGCCTTGGATCTTCGATGCAATATTCCGCCACGTGGCACCGCCGTCACTTGTAACGTAAAGGTTTCCGTCGTCGGTGCCTGCCCAGAGTGTCTTAGCATCGCGCTCCGCGAGTGCGGTGATCGTGCAATACGTCTCGGCATTGGTAAGATTTTGTTCGATCGGTCCGCCGCTCGACTGCAGCCAACGAGCATCACATGGTTGCGTGAGATCGGGGCTGATCGCGACCCATGACTCCCCCTGATCTCGCGACCGAAACACAACGTTTGCAGCATAATAGATCGCGCCCGGATCAGCCGCCGAGACAAGCAGCGGAGCACTCCAGTTGAATCGATATGGATGCTGACGCGCCGCCATTCCGCTTATGATTAACGGTTGCGGCGAGATGTAGCGTCCCTCGCCGGTGCGAAGATCACGGCTCATCAATAAGCCGGTTTCCGAACCCATGTAGATCACGTTCTCATCGCGTGCATCCGGATAAGCTGAGGGGCCGTCCGTGTCTTCCCCGATTAACCTCCAGGGCGGTCCAAGACCGTAATCGTTCCACACAGTGTTCGGCCCCCACCACGTGCTGTTATCTTGCATACCGCCCATCACGTGATACGGCAGTGCATGGTCGTAACCAACGCGATAAACCTGCAAAAAGGATACGTTATTGATATAACTCCACGTTACGCCGCCGTTTAGCGTGGCGTGCAACCCGTAGTCATCGCCGATAAGTACGCGTCGCCGATTCGTCGGGTCTATCCACACGTCGTGGCTATCTCCGCTCTCGTTAACGCCGGTAAATTTCTTGCCGCCGTTTATCGAATGCCACATCGATCGAGACGCGATCCATACGTCATTCGGATCGTCCGGATCTACGCGCACCTGTGAACCATAAAACGGACGATAGTTGATATCTTCACGCGTGCTGGCGATCTTCCAATGCACGCCATCGTCATCAGACCTGTAGAGCATTCCTTTTTTGGTCGGGACGAGCGCGTACACAACGTTGGGGTGATGAGCACTGAGAGAAACGCCGACGCGATTGATCGGCCCACCGGGTAATCCATTGTGAAGCGCGGGGTCTGTCAGCTTTGTCCAGGTAGCACCATTGTCGATCGATTTGTAGAGGCCGCTGCCGGGTCCGCCGCCTCGAAAATGCCAGGGCTGACGCAAGTAGTCAAATGTGCCTGCAAAGGCTACCGATGGATTTGAAGGATCGAAGAGCACATCGCTTCCGCCGGTCGTTTCATTTACGTAAACAACGCGCTGCCATGACTTCCCGCCGTCGATCGTTCGATAGATTCCGCGTTCGCCGCCGGAAGAAAACTCCGGACCCATCGCCGCAACAAGAGCGACGTTCGGATCGTGCGGGTCGATTGCAATCTTTGCAATGTGTTGCGAGCGCGCGAGCCCCGCAAATTTCCACGTGTTGCCGCCGTCGCGCGACACGTAGACGCCGTCGCCAAGCACGGATGAGTTACGCGGAAATCCCTCTCCTGTTCCGACGAGGAGGACTTTCGGATTTGAAGGGGCTACCGCGATTGCTCCGATTGAGCTCGAGCGCCCGTCGTTAAAGATTGCGCGAAAGGACATGCCACCGTCTGTCGACTTGTACAACCCACCCGACGAATGCCCGAGATAGATCGTTGACGGATCACCGGGAATGCCGACGACGACATCGAGTCGCCCGCCCATGACGGCAGGTCCAATCTCACGCCATCTTAGCTGCCCGAAGTCCTTTGGTGCTACCGTTGCCTGCGGACGTCCGACGGCACCAAATGCTGCGACTGGACGGTGCTCCGCTTGTCCGGAAGAACACGCAGCCAGTGACACGCATAATAAAAACGCGAAAATCGCGACGCGAAGGCGCATTGCTGAACCCTCCTCGACTCGCCTGCGTCTACTATACTACCGAACGATTTCGCTACGTGTTACAGCGGCCGCGTAGCCTCGACTGCCTCCGGTGTGCTTACCGCTATGGAGACGGTTGAAGTTCTACGTCGCCACAGCAAATAGACCGGTGCGCCTGACAGAAAGATCGCGAGTCCGATAAGCGAGTCTTCTGGGAAGGCAACATAGGCGTTTACTACGACGGCGGTGCTGACTGCTGCAAAAAAGATCGTAGTCCACGGATGGCCGGGCACGCGAATCGCAACGCTGCCTAACAGCGAGTCTCGCCGCCGAAATATCCAGATTGCGACGGCGGCCAGCACCATGTAGAGAAAATCCATCGGCGTCACGTAGTTCAGAATTCGCTGATAGTTGCCCCATCCGACAATCAAACTGGCAGCAACGCATTGCAACGCAATTGCGACCACTGGAGTCTGGGCTTTCGGATGCAAATACGCAAGCTGTTTGAAGAACAGCCCGTCCTTCGCCATTCGGTAATACAGGCGTGGAACAGTAAGCGCGGCAGTTCCTAAAAAGCCTAGGGTTGAGAGCGCGATAAAAGCCCCCACAACCCCTTCGCCGGCGCGGCCGATCACAAGCCGAACCATGTCCGTTGCAGGCGTGGAGGTCGCGGCTAATCCATCCGCGCCAAGCATGCGAAGGCCGCCGAGCGTCACCGCAACATACAGCACGACGACGCCGAGTACACCAAAAACGAGTCCGGTGGGTAGCACGCGAGCGGAATGCTTCATCTCTCCGTCAAGAAACGGCGCAGTGTGCCACCCGTCGTATGAATAGAAGACGGGAATAAGTGCTGCACCAAACGCTGCAAGCGTTGCCATCGCGCCAAGCGAAGCGCTCGAAACGGCTGCATGGTGAGCTTCTACAGGTCCAAAAAAACCTGCTGCAATAATCAGTGCGATCGCACCAGCCTTCATGAGCATGAGGAGGTTTTGGGTTGCGACGCCTTCACGAACGCCGAAGCAATTGATGATGCCCGTTGCCATGATCGCCGTGATTGCCAGCACGCGGATATCGATAGGGATCCATAAGTGCGCATAGGTTCCGAACGTTACGGCGACTGCTGCAATCGCGCCGCTCTGACTCACGAGAAGAAATGTCCAACCCGACATGAACGCCAGCGCCGGATGATATCCATCGCGCAGGTAGCCGTACAGGCCGCCGACGTCCGGCCGGCGCGACGCGAGTTCCGCGAACACAAAGGCGCCGATGAGTGCGACGGCTCCGCCCAGCAGCCATGCGATTAGAATCAGGCCCGTGGAATGCAGGCGCTGAGCAACCACGGATGGATTCATGAAGATGCCCGAGGCGATGATCCCGCCCATAACGATAAGCGTCGCATCGAAAGCGCTGAGTCGTTTTACGAGCTTGGACCGCTTCATTCCGTACCGTTACCCGGCGAGCGCGCCGCCTCCTAGGAGTTTGGCCAAAATTTTGCTCAAATCGCCAGTATATCGTGGTCACGTGCTGCGCGCTTCCGGCGTTATATGCGCGGTAGATCCGGCGAAGTGGGGTGCAGACGATGGAATTGCATAGTCGCGCTGGCGCGCTCGTGGTTTTAGTTGCCGCTCTATTGGCACCGGCGTTAGCGGTTGTGTCTATCGCTCCCGTCGCTTCACAGGATTCCGACCCGACCACCAAGCTTAGCATCTGGGCCGGCCGATGGACGTATCACGCGAAGATGTACGAAACGCAGTACAGTCACGCATACGCTTACGATGGCACCGCCGAATGTAATTGGTCGCCCAACCATGGCTTTATGGTCTGTGATTTTCTAAATCACAACCCTGCGCCCGGCGCTCCCGTGAATGATCTTGCGATATTCAGCTACGATCCCGGCACAAAGGCTTTTACGCGAGTAGGTATCTTCAAAGAGTCAAAGCCGTTCCCACAACAAGTAACGATCGACGGAAACACGTGGACGACCTCAGCCGAGATTCCGTACAAGGGGAAGACAATCGTCTATCGCGATGTCTACGTCTTTCAGTCCTCCGACAAACGAACGACCACCACGCAAATCTCGGCAGACAAGGGCAAGACGTGGACGACGGTAACAGAGTTCACCGCCGTGCAGGTTGCCTCGTAGTTTCAAACGATTGCACGTATGTAACGCCGGCTGCGCTCGCTTCGGGAACATAATCTCGTAGTTGGCGAAATGCGCGCAAAGCGGACTGGGGCTGCCCGACGGCTACGTACGCATAACCTAGCGTCTGGAACGCATCGAGTTTGTCAGCCGCCCCGAAACCGAGCCCCTCGCGAGCGTAATGAATGGCAGTGCGCGGATCTCCGAGCCGGTTGGCAACCAGCGCGAGCAATACGTTAGCGTCTCCGAGCGACGGATCGAGGTCAGTCGCGCGACGCAGGTGAGCGTACGCGCCATGCAGATCGCCGCGCATCAGGAGAAACTCGCCGTAATACATGTGCGACATCGCATATTCGTTGTTTAGCGCGAACGCACGTTTGAAGGCTGCTTCAACCTTGCTGGGCGGTTCGTGAGCATAGAATGCCGCTACGGCGAGCGACGTTTGCGCGGTCGCCGATCTGGGATCGATCCGCAGCCCCGCGTTCGCATCCGCAGTCGCGCGTGAGAGCAGCTGCCGGCGACCGCGCATAGTGTCCTGTGCGAACAAGACTTCCGCTTCGGAAAGATCCGCGTATCCGAGAGCGCTTGCAGGCGCGTCGCGCACAACCGCTTGGAACTCCGTGATCGCGTGACCTAAAGACACAGCGGTACCTTGGTGCAAGTAATAGCGCCCGAGGTTGTACGCGCGCAGTGCATCGGAAGACAGCGGCGGCGCTGCGCTACGATGCAACACGACAGCGGAGGCCGCAACGGTCATGACGACCATCATCGCTGCCGCCGCAACATATGGAGTCCAAATCCGGCGGGGACGCTCCGTGGTCATGCAAACGATCCGATAGCCACGCCGAGGGTGCGTCTCGATCGTGGCCTGTCCCGTTTTTGCAAGCAGCTTGCGCGCTAGGTAGATCGTCTGCCAGAGCGTCGCGTCATCGGCATACCCCTGCGGCCAAAGGCGCTCGATCAGCTCCTCTTTCGAAAGGACGTCGCCGCGACGCTTGCTGAGCGCCACGACTAGCTCGACAACTTTCGGCGGCGCCGGAAGCGTTCGCCCGTCCAGTGCCATGACGAGGGCATCATCATCGATAGTGAGCCTGCCAAGTACGATTTTCATAGCGTACGAGTATTTCGTGAATAACGTCCGCGTGCATTTTTGGCACGCTCGCAACGGTATGTTGACGCTTCCCGTCAGTGTCGTTGCTACGACCCCACCGCTCGACCCTCACGCCGGCGTCGCCGCGTGGTCATCGGCCTCCGCCCCGATCGTGCTCACTTGGGACGTCGCGCACAAGCGACCAGCGCCTGAAAAGACAGCCGTGCACGTGACGACGGACGGTACATTTCTCTATGTGCGCTTCGACGCTACGCAGCGTGCCACAGTCGTGGCAACGCAACACTCCAACGACGTCGTCACCGGTGGCAGCAACAGCAGTAGCGGAAGTATCGCGTGGAGCAACGACGACGCGGTGTGGGTCGATCTTTGGCCAAGCGGACCCGGCGGATTTGAGTATCAGTTCGAAGCGAACGCCGCGGGCGCGCACAACGAGAGCTCGAGCGAAAACGTGGCCTTTGCACCGCAGTGGGAATCGCACGGAGCGATTGAGGCCGGTGGCTACACCGTAACGATGGCGATCCCCCTCGCGGTAATTCACGGAGCGCATAGCGGGTCGTGGCGAGCACAGTTCGTTCGCTACGATCGCACGAGCGGCGCGTTGAACGTTTGGGCGTACGTTCCGGTACAGACACAACCCGACGATTCCGAACACGCGGGCCTTCTCAGCATGCCGAAGTCGTCCGTGCACGTTTCGCCCGCGAAGCCGCGTCTGGCGGTGTATGGACTTGGCGCTGTAGCAAGTGACTCCGCAGGCGGTAATACGACGCGCGCCGGCGCCGATCTGTCGGTTCCTGTGACCTCGACCGCGTCGTTCTTTGCCACGTTCCATCCCGATTATTCAAACGTCGAGCTCGACCAACAAACGATCGCGCCGTCACTGTCAGCGCGCTACTACGCGGAGGTACGTCCGTTCTTCACCCAGGCGGCGTCCTATTACAACATTTTTCAGTGCAGCGTCTGTCCCGCGCAGCGTCAGTTGCTCTACACACCGGGGATTCCGACACCGTCGCAAGGCTACGCGTTCGAGGGCAAACAGGGCGCGTTCGGCTTCGCAGCCTTCGACGCAATCGGCGATGGCCGCAACGATTCAGCGTCGGTTCTGAATTACACGTCCGAGGATAACCATTGGCAGGCGAGCGTGCAGCACGTGCAAGCCAATCTCCCGAGTATCGTCGACGATGCAAATGGGGCCGGCGTCAATTGGCGTGACGGAAAATACTTGAGCGCTAACATCGACTATTCCGCGGATGCTGGCACGAACGTCCAAGTACCGAGCCAAGGCAACGCAATCGACGGCGGCGTCAATTGGATGAGTCAGGACCTCGTTATCTCCACGGGCTTCCGGAAAGTCGGCGCATACTTTAATCCCGTCGACGGGTTCAACGCGCATCCGGACATCGCCGGGTACGGGCTCTACGCTGCACGCCGTTGGCAATTCGCATCGCAAGACGCACTTCAATCCATCGCGCTCAACGGTATGATTGACCGGTACCAGGGCGTCGCCTACGGTCAGTCACAAAGCGACAACTGGCTGGCCCTCGATGTGCTGACGAAGAGCGCATGGGATTTGCAGCTCTACTCGGGCTCTGACTATTGGCGCTTCGGATCCGTGCTCGAGCCCGTCTCGCAAAGTTCGGGCTTCACCCTGACCTATCACAACGGCTCCGTGAACAACTTGCAGAACTACCTTGCACCGGGCGCATCTGCGACGCCGACACAGCTACGTTTGTTTCGCGGTCATTACGGCAACGGCATCCTCGATGCGTGGTTTCGAACTTCCGCAATTCGCGTTGGCAATCGCGGCACTCTGAACGTAACGCTCGACAGTACGCAACAATACTTCACGAGCGGCATGAACAACGTGCAATGGTTCGAGGGACTCGCATATGCCTACCAAATCGCCGCCAACTCCTCACTGGCGATCGGCGTTCGTCGCGTCATCGGCTATCCGCCGGTACCCAACGGCGGCGGCAATTGTGAAGGGACTTGCTCGAACATCTCGATCGCCTATCACTTGCGATGGAACCACGAAGAGTTCTACGCTGCTTATGGCGATCCGAATGCGCTGATCACCGTACCGCAAGCGATCTTCAAGCTCATCTTCTACGCGGGTGCAGAAAAAGGCGTGTGAGATCAAGTCGCTCTACCGGCTGAGAACCCACACGAGCGTAACATCTTGCGGTTTTCTCGGATTCGGACCGGCCTCTATCTTCGGGTTGACCTTCTCAAACTTTCCAGTTGCTCGCAGGCGATGTTCGTCCGCCTTCAGCGCCGACCGCGTCAGGCGGTGTGCACGCAGTCGTAGAGATCCTTCTCCCCCTTAACCGGCGTGCAACTGATCTCCGCATGGCTGGAGATATGATGGTCGCGACGGCACGATGGTTCCGCGCAAATCGTGCCTTTATCGGATGCTTTGCATTGTGGGCCGGTGTGTTGATGATGTTCCGAGGTTTTGGGATTCTCTTTCATGATCGAACCATTCTTTCGGCGGAATAAAAAAGGGCCCGCGACTCAGCGCGAGCCCTTTATGCTGAGCCTGGTAGTAACGGTATCGCTAACGTGTCAAGAAATAGAGCCTGTCAATCATTTCGTCCGCCGTCTCGTCGACGGTACTGGCTTTGTACTCACTAGAGCGTGACGCGTCAGGTCCACAGCGGAATGTCACGACCACGTCACCTGACGGCGGTTCCCGAGTAATTGTGGCTTCGGCGCTGTTGAGCCGCCAAACGTTGGCAACGCGACGAATACCGGGAACATGTCGCTCCGCAGCACGATCATCGACGCGTTTGGCAAGGTTGCCCAGGAATTCATTGAACTCAACACTACGATCTGGTTTAAGCGTCTCGCTGGTCATTGGTTCGTCCCTTTTTTGCTATCGAATGCGCGCGCTGGCAAAGTGAAGGTCATCGGGCGGCCGCGCATCGCATTGCGAAGGCTGACGACATCGGGAAGCTCGATTGGTAAGCGAAATCAGGGCGAGACTTCGTGCGTGTTTTGGCCCAAGGGCGCAATGCGGCGGGCTTTGGATGCCAGCGCCCAATTCAATCTTACCACGTAGTCGTTTGGGCCTAAACGGGAGGGCGGATTATGTCCAAGAACGGCGGCATCATCGGAGTGTCGGATCACGGCGGATGGGCGGTGTTGGTCACTGCGGCGCCCGATGGGACTCTCCTCGACCGCCGCCGCGTCGAGCTCGTCGACGAAGCTCTGCCAAGTATTCCCCATCACCATGAAGGCCAGATGCTTCCGATCGACGAGGCTGTCGCTTTGGTCGAGCGTGTACGCGCGTCGGCCGAGAAACATGCGGTGTTTGCCTTAGATGCCGTTGCAAAAGCAGTGCCGCACATTTTCGGCATTGCTCTTCGCGCACGTCCGCAACTTCCACCAACGATTGCCGAGCGACTCAAGGACTATCGTGCACGCAACGTCGCCGACTGGGTGATGTACCGCGAAGCTTTGGCTTCGGCTGCCGAGTTGCACGGCTGGCCAATTCATTGGTTTGACGCGAAAAAGGTGCTCGTTTCTGCGAGTCAGGCGTTGCACGTCGAAAACTTCGATGTTCACTTTTCGCAGATGCGAAGAACGGTCGGACCGCCATGGAACAACGATCACAAGCTCGCGATGGCGGCGGCAATAGTAACAGCGAGTTCACTTTCTCCCAACACATTTGATTCGTAATTCACCTGCGTGCGGGACTTTCGGCTTCTGAAGAAGGCCGTGGCGCCCATTTCTGCGTCGTAAGACCATTGATAAAATCAGTATGTACACGTTCGATATT
>JAMXLG010000074.1 GCA_024281135.1 Vulcanimicrobiia bacterium
CTCTCGACGCACCTCAAGCAAATCGCGCGGACCACCGTCACGGCGCACGCAGGCGCCGAAACGAACCCCGCGTCCGTCAACATTCTCAGTCGCACCGCCATCCAGACTTCACCGGTTAACAACAGCCTCGACCGTCTGCTCGCGACGCTGCCGGGCGTCGTTCAGTTTTCCTACAACGAACCGGTGATCAACGGATTCCACGGCGTAAGCTATAACATCGACGGCGCGCCGCTCCCGCTCGCGACGACCTCGAACTTCGCCGAGATCATCGACCCCAAAGTGATCAACTCGCTCGAAGTGTTAACGGGCGATATTCCAGCCGAATACGGAGGCGACCGGATGGGCGGCGTCGTCAACATCATCAGCAACCGCCCGACCGATCTGCCCGAAGGGATCTACGGAACGATTACGGGCGGTGCCGGAAATCAGGGACAGGGCATCGGGGAGTTCGAACTAGAGTCGCGTTTTGGGCCGAGCGAGATCTTTCTTGACGCCAATGCCGAGACTACTAATCGCGGTCTCGACGCGCCAACCTACCAGCCGATCAACGATGCAAGCTCAAACAACGATCAGTTCTTTCGATTCGCAACGCAACTCTCGCCGCGCGACACCTTGGCGTTCGACTACTCAAACGCATTCTCACAGTTTGAGATTCCCATCAACACCGACCCCACCAGTACGCTCGATCCGGTAGTCGCCGCTCCCGGCACGCTCGACACACAGCTCGAATACGAGCGCTTTTCCAATCTCAACTGGACCCATCTCTCGCAAGATGGAAACGGCGTCTTCCAGGTTATCCCGTGGTGGCGTTCGACGCGCATCGACTACAACGGCGATCTCCCGCTCGACGTGCTCGGCACCGAGCCGAATTTCAGCATCTGCCCACCTACCTGTGCGCCAACGGTGCATATCGTTGGACTGAATCAAGGCACGTACGCCAACTATCTCGGCCTAAAGGTCTCCGATTTTCGGGCAACACAAAATCACGCTTGGAAAGTCGGCGTCGATGTAAACCGTGAAAACGCAACGGCCTACCAACAGTTCGCGTGTTATTACGTCAAGTGCGCGGCGAGCGGCGAGGTCGCAACACCCTACTACTCTGCCGTCACGACGCCGCAAGCGCAGGCCGGATCGCAAGTAGGCATCTACGCCGAAGACCGCTGGTCGGAGACACCGTATATCCAGTGGAGCTATGGCCTGCGCTACGATGCGTCAACGGGATACGTAAATGGAAATCAGATCAGCCCGCGCATCGGCGTGAGCGTCTGGGACGGCGGCAAGAACGTCGCGCACGCCTATTACGGTCGTTTTTATGCGGCGCCGTTGCTCGAAGACGTACGCCAAGCCTGCGTGTTGCTCTCGGAGCAACAGGCCTGTTCGACGACTCATCCGGTTTACGACCTCAAACCCGAGAGCGACGCCTACTTCGAAATGGGCGACGTCTATTCGTTCAATCCTCGCTTCACGCTAGGTGTGAACATATTCGAAAAAAGCGTCGTCAACGTGCTCGACACGACTCAGCTCTTCAACACACCCATCTTCGCCGTCTACAACAACTCGATCGGCATCAACCATGGGCTCGAGATCAAGTTACAGGATCAGGATCTTCGCGGCGATCAGTGGTTTGTTACCGGCACGATCTCGGGATCCTACGCAGCCTGCGTCTCGGGCTCGGAGTTCCTTTTTCCACCGAACTTTAACGCTCCGGGCGTCCCCTGCGTCGCGCAACTCTCTCCGGAGGATCATAGCCAGACGGTCGATGCGACGGCTGCGTACACGCATCGCTTTGGGCCGGCGCCCAGGCTGTGGTATGTAACGCTGCAGGACAATTACGGAAGCGGGTTTCCGGTACAGTTTCAGGACGCGAACGCTAGCCTGCATGGAACTCTGCCGGCGCATACGACTCTCGACCTCTCGCTGGGCCGGCTAGTGACGCCGGGCCGGGCGGGGGAAGATCAAGGCGTTGGTCTGTCCTTGCAAGTGCTCAACTTGCTGAACCATCAGTACGCGATCAAAGTAGCCAACGGCTTCAACACCACACAGATTTCGAACGGCCGGAACTACCTTTTCCGGATATCGGCGCCGTTTTAACTAACGCGCGCAGTCGGCGCACACGCCAAACCACGTCGAGGCGTGTGCGCTGACTCGAAACGTTGACGGCGCGCCCCTTGTGAGGTTTACTGGTCGCATGGAACACGAGACACATCGCGACCACGATCACCGCCACGGCGATAGCTGCGGACACACTCGGGTGCGCCACGACGATCACGACGACTACGTGCACGAAGGTCACCTCCATCGAGTGCACGGCGATCACGTAGACGAGCATGCCTTTGCCGTCTCCGGAAAGCACCCCGCGTCGTGCACCGGATCGCACGATTGCGAGGGTCACCGCACGGAGCATCGGCACGGCTCCGCCTGTGGCCATGAGACCGTTCCCCACGGAGACCATCGAGATTACCTCGTGAATGCGCATCTCCACCATCAGCACGGCGAGCATTGCGATAACCACGGGGCCGTCTCGGTAGCCTAGAGCCGGCAAGCGCCATCTCGGGATTTTTGCGAACGGTTCGCAAGTACATCCGGGGAGGACCTTTGACCGCGTCGCTCGATTAAAACTTGCGGAGCGATGCACGAGCTTGGCAGGGGACGAATTGTCGTTACGGGCGGGGCGGGCCTTATAGGCAGCGCGGTCGTTTGGTGCCTTAATCGCCGAGGTCTCGATGACATCCTCATAGTCGACCGGCTGGACGCTTCCGAGAAGTGGAAGCATCTCGTCCCGCTACGCTTTGCCGATTACATTGAGGCCGACGAGTTCGCTGCCTGCACCGCAACGGGCCGCAACCTAGGCGACGTCCGCACCGTCTTTCACCTCGGCGCATGTTCCTCGACTACGGAGCACGACGCCGATTTTTTGCTCCGGAACAACTACGAATACACCAAATGCCTCGCGCTCTGGGCGATCGAGCAAGAGGCGCGCTTCGTTTACGCGTCCTCGGCCGCAACCTACGGCGCGCTCGAAGCCGAGCTTTCCGACGAAGCCGACCTCTACTCGCTGCGCCCGCTCAACGCATACGCGTACTCGAAGCATCTCTTCGATCTGTACGCAATGCGCACCGGACTCGATCAAACTACCTGCGGGCTGAAATACTTCAATATTTTTGGGCCGAACGAAGACCACAAGGGCGAGATGCGCAGCGTCGTGCAAAAAGCATACGAGCAAATCCGCGAACGCGGCAGCGTACGGCTCTTCAAGAGCTACCGGCCCGAGTATAGCGACGGCGAGCAGCAGCGTGACTTTCTCTACGTCAAGGATGCGGTCGAGATGACGGTTCACCTCGCCGAGTCGAGCGCAACCGGTCTCTTTAACGTCGGCTCCGGGACGGCGCATACGTGGCTGGAGCTAGTAAAGCCGATCTTTCTAGCGCTCGAGCTGCCGCAGCGCATCGAGTTCATCGAGATGCCGGAACAGCTGCGCGGCAAATATCAGTACCATACGTGCGCGCGCATGGCACGACTTTATGCGACCGGCTACGAAGTGCCGGTTACGCCGCTTGCCGACGCGGTAACCGACTACGTGACGAATTATTTGGTTCCCCAACGGCCGCTGGAGCTCCGCGATCCTCCCGTGGCCGCGCCTTTGAAAGCCCCATCTTAGAAAGGACCTGATGCCACAGCCCAGCCGCGCCGAACGCCGCCGCCAACAACGCGGCGGTGCCGCTCCTCCTCCGCGCCGCGATCCGATGCGCCCGGTCTACATCGGCATCGGTGTTGCCATCCTCGCGGTCATTCTCGCAATCGTCGGCTTCAACTGGTGGCAGAACCGAACGGTTCAGCAGGCGAACGCAACGCCGACCCCCGGCCCCAACGCCGGCACCAGGCCGATTGCGCTTGCGAACAACGAGAGCCTCGGCTTGCGTTTCGTCAAAACCAAGTATCCCGATACGGCGCAGGGCGGGCGCGGCCAGGCGGTCGACGGCGTTGGATGCGGCGCAATGGAATACGCGACCCTTCACATCCACACGCATCTCGCGCTCTTCTATAACGGCAAGCAGATGCAGGTTCCGCAATATATCGGCTTTGCGC
>JAMXLG010000075.1 GCA_024281135.1 Vulcanimicrobiia bacterium
GAAGATTACGCCGAAGCGCTCGATACGCATTTCTGGGGCACGTACAATATGGTGGAAGCGGCGTGGAACGCGCTCGCGCACACTCGCGGCTCCATCATTAATGTCACATCAATCGGCGGACGCGTCAGCGTGCCGCATCTGCTTCCATATTGCGTTAGCAAATTCGCACAAGTCGGATATTCCGAGGGGCTGAGCGCGGAAGCGGAGCGGTTTGGTATTTCGGTGACGACGGTCACGCCCGGATTGATGCGCACGGGAAGCCCGCGCAACGCCTGGTTCAAGGGGGACAGCAGCGCGGAGCACGCGTGGTTTCACCTCTTCGATGCGATGCCGCTGCTCTCTGTTGCCGCATCCTGCGCGGCGCGGAGAATCGTTGATGCATGCGCACGGCGTGAGGCAAACGTGAGCATCGGAGCGAGTGCCTCTCTAGCTACGTGCATGCATGGATTCTCCCCGGGGCTTACCGTTCGCGCGATGCGCATCGCAGCGCGTCTGCTGCCGAAATCGCCCGTTGGAGGCACTGCCCGCCGGCGAGGCAGCGAAAGCGAAAGCGACGTGACAACCTCACCGCTGACGAGCCTGAGCCGAAAAGCGGAGCGCGACTACAATCAGTTGCCCTAATGTTGCGCGTCGATCGTATCGAACGTGGTCAGTGCACGTTCGTAGGCCGTGGGAGAGACCTGGATGGATCCTCGGAATGGATAGTCGAGACTCATCGTAAGAAATAGCACGAGGCCGATGAGAAACGCGAGCGTTCCGACCATCGCCGTTTGCATCAACGATACTTTGAATCCGAAGAGATAGGTGAAACCAACCGTGATAAACCCGCCGAGAAGCACGGTGGTCCACATCACGCCGTTGAGCCCCGTCGCATCTTCGGTCACTCGCAGGTCGCGAGCTGCGAGCGACTCCGCCATGGCGCCGATCATTTGCTGGTGAAGATTCGACTCGCGCGCATTACGCGGTGAGATATTGTTGATGTCGTGCGCGATGCGTTCGGCGGACGTTTCCGTAACGTCGCTCACGCTGCCCGACTGCATCGCGGGCCAGCCGAGTTTAACGATGCCATTCGTATACGTTCGAAGGTCTCGCCGCAAGCGACCGCTCCGAGGTAGCGTGGCGGCGGCGCGATAGACGGTGGTCAAGTCGCTCGCCTCGCGGAACGTCGCTTCTCCGGCCGCGGAGTAACGCTCCCAAACGCCTATCGCAACAAAGCCGAGCAGGACCGCGTAAATCACGCCTATTGCAGCGAACGTGAACCCAGTAAGTTCATTGTGCTCCTGCAACAAGTCAGCCGGCGCAAAACGGCGCGACACCTTTGCCAAGAGCACGGAGAACAGGACGAAGCCGCCCACGACGACGATCGCCCCGACGGGCAGAGGCAATCGTTCGAAGAAGGCGACGAGGCTGGTCATGGCAACGGCAAGAGTGACGCAGCGCCGGAGGACGTGGGCGTGTGCGCCGATTCGGGTATTCCGGCGCTGACCAGTTCGCGATAGTTGATCAAGCGGTTCGTATTACGTGCAACGTCGAGTTCGAGAGAATAGCTGCGCTTGATTGCGCTTGTGAGATCGGCGGTGTCGTAGGTGTACGAGAACCGCTTGAGGCCTGAGAGAATGCTTTTGTTCGTGGTAGCAAGCTGCTCGTAGGCTCGCTGAATCGTCGTCCCCGCTTCTCTATACGTCGGATAGTTGGAGATGACGATCTCGCGCTTGAGCTTCGCATCTTCGATCGTCGCTTTCAATCCCGCGAGGTGGACGCTGGCCGGATCGACCTTCAATCCCTCATCGAGCGTAGCGAGCGCATCGTCGAAGTCACCGTTGGTATAGAGTTCTTGCGCAAGGGCACCTGAGGCTTGAACGAGGCCCGCCCGCGCGCGTGGATCCTTCGGGTCAACCTTCAAGGCAAGCCGGTACGCCAACTCGGCGTCTCGCACGTTTCCATGATCCATCGCAACGTCGCCTTGGTGGACGCGTGTATTGACGATCCAATGCTCCACGCCGCCAGCACAGCCGGTGAGAGCCGTCGCCGCTAAAGCGATGGCGAAGAACCTAGAAATGAACCACATTTGCGAACCGTGCGACATATTCGATCACCTGGGCGGCTTGAACAAAGAACACCTGCGAGAGCAGCGAGCCGACGATAGCCGTCAGACTCAAGTAGAACACCATCGTGCGGACTTCCTCGACGGTCCGCTTACCGTGAATCGCCTGATCCGTGATCATCGAGGACGTCGGGTCGACAAAGAGCGTGAAGAGGATCGTCCCGATACCATTGATGACGCCCGAAAGACTCGTCGCTGTACGGGCGACGGTTGGATCGAGTACCGAGGCATAGAACGCGGCCTGGACGCCGATCGAATACACTGCCGTCACCAAGATGTTCGAGATCAATAAGCGGCGCGGTACCGAGCGCCAATCGAACGAACGCACTTCCTCGAACGACGGAAGGCGCTCCGAACGGAAAACCTCGATGACGTTCTTTGGTTTGAGCAGCTGCGCAACCGCGTGCGGCACTGAGCCTCGCAGTTCAAACGAGCGGACGCCTCTGCGAAAAAGATAGGTGAACATCGGCAACAGAATGGTGCACACGACCATTCCAAGCGTTCCACCGAACACGATCAGACGCAGTTGCCACTCGAAGGTGTGCTGCCACGCCGCAAGACCCGGATTTCCCACGAGGAGTGCGGCCGCGTTGCCCGCAGCATCGGAGAGCGGCGCAATGAAGAATACGGAAAAGAGCGTCGCGAGACGCCCAACCGTCATAAAAAGGTTGTACAGCGAGATCGACGTCGCAATTCGATGCGTTTGCACGCCCGCCAGGCGCGCCGCGTACGCGCCGATTGTCACTCCTTGTGTAACAAAGGTGATGATCATTGCGCCGATGAGACGCCCGGACCAGAGATGTGGAGTCACGTCGACGACCGTTTTAACGGTCTTCGAAATCGTTACGTAGTGATCGGCGGTCACGTAGTGTTAGGCTGCGTCTCGATTAAACGCGATTGCGGCTTCGTCGACCGG
>JAMXLG010000076.1 GCA_024281135.1 Vulcanimicrobiia bacterium
CTTCGACGCGCTGCTCCTTCGGTTTCCCGAAATAGATGCCGCCGGTGAGCTCGCGCACGACGATCAGGTCGAGCCCGCGAACCAGTTCGGGCTTGAGCGATGACGCATCTTCCAATCCGGGAAAGACGCGCACCGGCCGAATGTTCGCGTAAAGCTCGTAATCGCGTCGTAAAACGAAGAGCGCGTACTCCGGTCGTTCCGCAAGCGGCTTCCCATCGTACTGAGGTAAGCCGACGCTGCCGAAAAGAATCGCGGCGCTCGAATCAGCGAGCGCTCGCGCTTCGTCCGGAAGCGCGGGCAGGCCTCGTTCGAGGGCGGCACCTCCGACGACACTTTCGACGCAGCGCATGTCGGGACGAACGTGGCGCAACATGCGCACGGCCGCGCGCGTCACCTCCGGGCCGACACCGTCGCCCGGCAATACGGCGATTGATTCCGGCATACGGTTCTAGGTAACGGTGATACGCGTCGTGTCGGGCGACGGTTCGATCGGCATCGGCTGGTGAACGGCCGCCACCGGCTCGGCGGGTGCCGCCGGCGGATGCGAATTCTCGAGCAGCGAGAGGTGCGTCATGAGTACGCTGCGCAGCTCGCTCTTCGCTTTCTCCGCCGCTTCGATCGCACGCTGATGCTCGCGACGAACCTCGAGGATCGCGTCGTTGTACGTGGCGATCTCGCGCTCGGATGCCAACCGCGCCTGCTCCTTGATCAAGTCCGCTTCCTTATGGGCCGATGCCTTGACTTCATCTGCAGTGCGCTGCGCGAGCAGCAACGTGTTTTGAAGCGACTCTTCCATGGCCTTGAAGTGGCTGATGCGCTCGCGAAGATCGGCGATCTCCGCCTCTAACGCGGCGCTATGTGTCGCGTCGTCTTCGAGCGTCTCGATGATCTCATCGAGGAATTGATCGACTTCCGCGCGATCGTAGCCTTGCAGCGCTTTTTTGAACGTTCGGTGTTGTATATCGACTGGTGTGATTTTTTGCACGTAAACCTCTAGGAATATTTACCCGCGGTTTGCCATGAAATCGAGCGTGCCGTCCGCCGCCATCGTGTCGCGCAGACCTGCCGCGTTCACGACCACACCCGCGGGAACGACAAGATAGATCGCTTCGGCTAACTTCTGGATCTTACCGTCAATCGTGTATGCAACGCCGGAGGTAAAATCCACGACTCGCTGCAGCAGCGTCCGGTCCGCGTTCTGCAGATTGACGATCACGACTTGCCGGTTGCGCAACGCGTCGGCGATTTCGACGACGTCTTGAAAGTTGCGCGGTGAATAGACACTTACTTCCGTGCCAGGACGACGCCCCGCGTTGCTCAGCGGTACGACACGACCCGGCGCGACCGGCTCGTCATCGTAGAGATCCTCTTCCTCATCGCGGATCGAGAAGAACGATCCGATCTTGTTAAACATGCTCATTGGGGGTCTGGCACCCTCCCTCACTTACGTGTCGTAACGGCGTTCACCGAAGAGCGCCGTACCGATGCGCACCATCGTGGAGCCGGCCCGCACGGCCTCGCGCCAGTCTCCAGACATGCCTATTGAGAGCGTTCTTCCACCAATGCGCGCAAACGTCTTTGCAGCGGTCTCAAATGCTCGCGAGATTTCCGCTCGGTCCTCGGTGATCGGCCCGATCGCCATCACGCCGTCGAGCACCAGGGACGGCTGCGCGGCAATCGCCTCCGCGACATGCGGCGCGTCTTCTACCGAGGCGCCGAAACGCTCGGCGGGGGAAATGTTGAGTTGAACGAGCACGACGAGCTGTTTTCCCGCCTTCGTAGCCGCCGAACCCAGTGCTCGGGCCGCGTCAACGCGGTCGACGCTCTGCACGACGTCGAAAAGGTCGACGATCGCCTTGGCTTTGTTCGTTTGCAGATGTCCGATGAAATGCTTTTGCACGCCGGCCGGCACAAGAGCAAACTTCGCCTTCGCCTCTTGGGCGTAGTTTTCGCCGATGGCATCGAGACCCGCATGCGCGGCTTCGACGATCGCCTCTACCGGCTGCTTTTTGCTGACGCCGAGAATTCGCACGCTTCCGGATTCGCGGCCGCAAGCACGCAGCTCCTCATCGATGTCGCGCCGCAACGCCGCGAGGCGTTCGGCAATACCGGCGATCATGCTGCTGTTGCAGCGGGCTCCGTGACGTCCGTGCGGCGTCCGCGACGCGCGCAATAGACGATTCCGATGATGCCGATGGGGATCATCGGCAGCGCGTAGAGTTGTCCGCCCGTAATTCCGTGCCAGGCGAAGTCCGCGTGGCGCCAGATCTCGGCGATGCTGCGAGTAATGCCGTACATCAGGAACCAGCTCCAGCCCACCACACCGTCCGGCGGACGGCGACGATAGATCAAGAGCAGAATCGGAAGCGTCGCGATGTCGAGTACCGCTTCGTACAGCTGCGCGGGATGGCGGTACGCCGTTCCCCACACTTCCGCATCGCCCGGCCGGTTCGGCAGCATACACCACGGTCGATCGGGATTGCAGATATCGCCCCAAAGCTCGTCGTTGATGAAATTAACGATGCGCGTGAGCGTGATGCCGATCGGCAGCAGTACGACGACCTCATCAGCTAGCACCATGTATTTGAGTTGCGGATGCTTGCGCACGAAGAGCGCGATTGCCACGATCACGCCGACGAGCCCACCGTGGAAGGCCATACCGCCGTTCCACACGGCGATGAAATTGATCGGGTTGCTGGTGTATGAGGATAGGTCGTGTTTGGAAATGATGTCGTTGATGACGAAGAAGGTACGTCCACCGATGAGCACGCCGACGAGCGCATAAAAGAGGAAGTCCTGGATCTGCTCCTTCGTCAAGCCCAGCCGCAACCGGCCCGCGGGGCGGCTCATCCAGAGGTAGACGGCGATAAATCCGACGAGATAGGCAATGCCGTACCAATGGATACCCCACCGGCCGATGTGAATCGCAACCGGGTCGACATTTGTCGGATAGTTAAACCAATGCTGCATCGAGAAGTTCTTTAATACTTGAGAAATAGCCTGACGAGATGAATAGCACGACGCACGTTACCGCCGGCATAGCGTTCCTAGCCGGGCTCGTTTCCTTCGTATCTCCATGCGTCCTCCCGCTGGTTCCGGCGTATTTGTCGCTGCTGACCGGTACGAGCCTCGAGCAGTTGCAAGCGAAGGAGACGCGCGCGCAGATGCGCGGCGTCGCGGTTGCGCACGCGATCGCGTTCATCATCGGGTTCACCCTGGTGTTCGTCGCGCTTGGGCTTACGGCCAGCGCAATCGGCGGCATATTGAACGCCAACCGCGTGCTGATCGCGCAAATCGGTGGATGTATCGTCATCATCCTCGGGCTGCAGATGATGGGGATCCTGCGCATCCCATTCCTGATGATGGATACTCGCGTGCACCTGCAACGTGAGCGCCGCACCTACTGGACCTCGGCACTCGTAGGCATCGCCTTTGCAGCCGGGTGGTCGCCCTGTATCGGCCCCATCCTGGCGGGAATTCTCGCGATTGCGTCGCAGCAGCACAACGCCGAGGCGGCGTTTCTGCTCCTCGTCTATTCCTTGGGGTTGGCCGTGCCGTTCTTCCTGACCGCCGTTGCGATCGGAGCGGTGTTGCCGGTCCTCAACCGCATCAAGCGGTTCCTGCCGGCGATTGAGTTCACGGCCGGACTGTTCTTGGTTGCGGTGGGTCTCGTTCTCGTCAATAACGCGTTTCTCACCGTCGCAGGATGGTTCTATCAATTTGTCCCCACTCCGAACCTTTAACTCAAATGTTTTTATCGTAATCGCCGCGATCGCGGCGTTCGTTGCCGATCAGGCGACAAAACGCTGGATCACGTCGTCGTTTCTGCCGGGTGAGAGTCGCATCGTCGTTCCGAACCTTTTGAAATGGACGTACGAGCGCAACACACACGGCGCGTTCGGTCTCTTTGGTAGTAGCGGCTTTTTGCTGGTCCTGATGGCGCTCGTCGTGCTTTTGATTTTCTGGTTCAGTTTCCGCGATCAAGCATCGCGCTCGCGGCTGGTCTGTATCGCGTTCGGCATGATCGTCGGAGGCGCAATCGGCAACATCGTCGACCGCGTGCATCTCGGCTATGTCGTCGATTTCATCGACTTCTACCGCATCTGGCCGAATATTTTCAACATCGGCGATTCATGCATTACCTGCGGCGTCATTTTGCTGCTGCTCTCGAGCCTTGGCCGCTCACGTCGTCACGCCTGAAGAGGCGGGAGCTCGCACCGACGTCATTGTTGCACGGCTGACCGGCGCATCACGATCGCTCGTATCCGATGCTGTCAAACGCGGCGACGTGCGCGTGAACGGGAGCGCCGTTAAGCCCAGTCACCCGCTTGAAGCGGACGACATGTTGGAATACGTCGTCGGAGAGCGCGCGCCGCTCGTTGCCACTCCGGAAGAGATTGAACTGCCGATTCTCTACGAAGACGATGATCTGCTCGTCGTCAATAAGCCTGCCGGTATGGTGACGCACCCGGCGCACGGCGCGACGAGCGGTACGCTCGTCAACGCTTTGCTCGCGCATATCGGAACGCTTCCCGGAGATCCGTTGCGTCCGGGTCTGGTGCACCGGTTGGATCGTGATACGTCGGGATTGCTCGTCGTCGCAAAAACGCCTGAAGCGCTATCGGCGCTCGGTATCGCGATGAAAGCGCGGCGCATCCATCGCGAGTATTTGGGGCTCGTGCATGGCGTGCCGCAATACCCGCAGGGACGAGTCGACGGTCCGGTCGGTCGCGATCCGCACAACCGTTTGAAATACGCAATCGTGCGTGACGGAAAGCCCGCGGTCACGCACTACGAAATCCGCGAAGCGTTTGGAAAATACGCCGAGCTGATCTTCCGTTTGGAAACCGGACGCACGCATCAAATTCGCGTGCACATGGCCGCGATGGGGCATCCGGTCGTTAACGACCCCGTCTACGGACATGAAGAATCACGCTTCGGCTTACCCGGCCAAGCGCTTCATGCGTGGAAACTGTCATTCGAGCATCCTCGAAGCGGTGACGAGATGCAGTTTGAAGCGGCGCCACCGCCCGAGTACGTACATGCGCGACATCTTCTCGCTGCAGAAGGTTAACGGCAGCGCGCGGCGCGGTACGATGACGCTCGCGCACGGCCTCGTTCACACGCCGACCTTTATGCCCGTCGGCACCGCCGCAACAGTGAAGGCGTTGACGCCCGAAGAAGTCCGTAGCGCCCATAGTCAAATCATTCTCGCGAACACATATCACTTGTGGTTGCGTCCGGGGCGCGATCTTATCGTCGATGCGGGCGGCATTCACAAGTTCATGGCCTGGAATGGGCCGATTCTCACCGACTCCGGCGGCTTTCAAGTCTTCAGTCTTCAAGAGCGTCGCAAGCTCGACGACAACGGCGTCACATTTGCGTCGCACATCGACGGGAGCACGCATCGATTCACACCCGAATCGGTGATCGAGTTCGAAGAGGCACTCGGTGTGGATGTTGCGATGGTGCTTGACGTCTGCGTCAAACTCCCCGCGACGACCGAAGAGTTAGCGGAATCGGTGCGGGTGACGACTGCATGGGCGAGACGCTCGCGGGAAGCATGGAAGCGGGAACAGACCGCATTATTTGCGATTATGCAAGGCGGCCTCGATCTCGTATTGCGGGAACGCAGCGCGCGCGAGATCGTCGAATTGGATTTTTCCGGATATGCGATCGGCGGGCTGTCCGTCGGCGAAACGCGTGAAGAGATGTATGCAACCGCGCGTCATGCGGCGTCGTTGCTTCCCGTTGAAAAGCCGCGATACTTAATGGGTGTCGGCACGGTCAAAGACATTATCATGGCCGTCGATTGCGGCATCGATATGTTCGATTGCGTCTATCCAACGCGATGCGGACGCAACGGCCGAGCCATGATGCGCACCGGTGAATTCAATATTCGCAACGCCACATACGTGCGCGACTTCTCACCCATCGATCCCGAATGCGATTGCTACGTGTGCACCACGTACACTCGCGCCTATGTAAATCATCTTTTCCGGGCAAACGAGATGCTCGGGCCACGGCTGCTCTCCTATCACAACGTCTACGTGCTCAACGACATCATGCGCGGCGCACGTGAAGCGATCGAACTCGGAGCATGGAACGCGTTTCGCGACGGCTTCTTCTCCTAGCGATCGCCTTGATGGCGGTGTCCACTCCGTCTGTTTCACAGATGGAGCCGTATCTTCACGCGCAACGGCTCGTAAGCATCGGCTCGCGTCATTTGAACATCTATTGCACCGGGAGTGGATCGCCGACGGTTGTGTTGGATGCGGGCTTAGGCGACACGACCGAAGTTTGGTACAAAGTTCAGGGTCCTATCTCGAAGCGCACTCGAGTCTGCTCGTACGACCGTGCGGGCATGGGTTTCAGCGACGGTACGACGTCGAGGCGCGACGCTCAGTCGGCAGTGAACGATCTTCACGCGCTGTTGCAGCGCGCCGGCATTGAGCCGCCGTATGTACTCATAGGTCATTCGATTGCCGGATTGTACGCGCCGCTCTATGCGGATCGTTATACAAGCGAGGTCGCTGGAATGGTGCTTGTCGATCCGACGCCGCCTTACGTGTATCGCCGCGAAGCATCGGTCGCGCCGGCCATAACCGAACTCGCCAAAGGCCAAGAAGCAATGGCCGGCCAGTGCTACAAGGCTGCCGCATCGGGTCGACTCAAACCGGGCGACAAAGCCTATGGAGACTGCGTCGGTACTCCCGCCCAGCAACGAGCGTCGTGTCTCAAGGACGGCCCGGCGATGTGCGCGTTCGAAAGAGTGCAAGTAGCGCAGCAAAGCAGTCCGTGGTACTGGTACGACTCGATGCTGGAAGAAGATTCCGTGGAAGGCAGCGATTCCGCGGAAGCGCAACGAGCGGAGCGCAAGTACGGCGCAATGCCGCTGATCGTTTTGACGGCTGCGGACGGCTTCAAACTCCCCGGCATACCGGAAGCTCAACAGATTGCCGCTTGGAAAATGTGGAACGCGATGCACGAGGAGCTCGCGAGATATTCATCCGTCGGCGTCAACTTTGTCGTTCGAAACTCCGGCCACTATGTCCAATTGGAGCAACCGGCGGCTGTACTATCTGCCGTCGACGAAGTGGTCGATCAAGCACGTGCCCGTAAATAGGTAACCTCTAGGCTCGCCGCTCGGGCCGAATTTCCGCGATTTTACGGGGTCACGCGCTAATATTTTGCTGTCGGGGACAATTTTTTGAAGGACCGGCGGCCGAAGCGAATAAGAGAGCGTCGATTACGTTTGCGACCTCTGTCGGAATGGAGGCTTTTTGCATTATGCGGAGATTTAGGGGGCGGGCCGTCGCCCTGCTTGCGGCAATCGTGTATGGATGGCTTGCTGGGGGACCCACGTTAGCCTTGGCGGCGGCCAACACGAGCACCGTTGTCGGAACAGTTCATAGTTTTGGCGGTGCTCCAATCGCCGGAGCACGTGTCATTCTCGTTGGAGCTCAGCGCCTGACGCAGACGACCGATTCAACCGGTGCGTTCAAATTTGCGGATGTGCCGACCGGTCTCTATACGATGCTCGTCACCAAAGGAGGCTACGAGTCGTATCGAGACGACAACGTCGCAGCGTTCATCGGTGAGACGGTGACCCTAAATGTAACGCTTGAGGCATCGTCTTTCTCGTCGCTACGAACGATCGCGAGCGTGTCAACGAATGCACCCGGGGTCGCATCGATCAACACCTCGAGCGCGGCGATCAACTCGATCTCTGCGGCAAACTTTCAGAACCAGGGCGTTCAACAAGTGACGCGGTTGCTCAACCAAACACCGGGCATCTTGGTCACGCCGTACAACCCGAATAACGGCAATCCCAGCAACGGCGCTTCGCCTGCCTCCGAGCAAACGCCGCAGATTCGCGGCGCGCTTCCGTACGAGACGGAGTCGCTCATCGACGGTCACCCCGTTTCCGTCGGCTCTGCCGGAACGTACTCGCCGACCCTCATCAACCCGTTCCTGCTCGAAGATGCCGAACTCGTCAAGGGTCCCGGCTCAATGCCGGCGTCGATTAACTACGCGATCAACGGTACGGTGAATTACCGTACTCTCGAACCGACCGCGGTACCGCATTCTTCGGGGTTCTTCGGTGTCGACGGATGGGGCGGTATCTCGACCGGCTTCAAGGCGACAGGTTCGACGACGAATCACAAACTCGGCTACGCGCTCGGCTATACGACCGACGGTGCACCTGGACCCTTGAACCAATTCACGTTCAACGGCTCGCAGCTTCCGCTAGACAATGGTCCTCCCGGCGGCCCATATTACGTGAACGGCCAGCAAGTCGCAATGTTCCCGTCTCCGGTCGGAGAAGGCATCGCGCCCGCTGCCTTCTCCCCATACGCCGGCATGGGAGTCACGTTTAACCAACCGCTTTACGGTTGCTGTTACACGATGAACACCGGCTACCACTCGACGGCCGAACTCGGGAAGGTCATTTACAACTTCTCGAACACCACATCGCTGAAGCTCTCCTACCTTGGCGGGCAGTCGGTCAATGGTAACGGAGATGTTGAGGCTTATAACACCTCGCTGGTGGGTAACACCAGCCAGCCCGCATTTTTCTTTGCTCCGTGCGGTAGCGCGAACGCTCCGATTACGTGCAATCCGTTTGCGAGTGGAGCTTCTTACAACTGCGCGAACCCGGGCAGCTCACCGAGCTGCGGAACGTCGATTCCTCTCGATCTCAGTTCATTTAACGGCGTGGGTAACTCGTGGCAGCAGCAAAACCTCTTCCAAGGCGAGTTCCGCACGGCGCTCGGCCAAACGGGAACGGTACTCGCGCGCTACTACACCGGCGCGTTGAACACGTACGCTGTTGCGGGGCCGTCAACACCGCTGAATGTAGACCTGCACAATGTGTACGGTACGATTCCGCTCTGCCCGACCGGTACAAAGTTCGATCCTAGTTTACCGCCTGCCGCCGGTGGTACGGATCCGAATGGATTGATGTGTCTCACTTCGCCTACCACCGCCGTTGCACCGGTGAACACCACGTTCAACGGTCAGAGCGCTAACTTCCAGACGGCGAGCCAGGCGAACCTGACTGCTTCGAACGATAAGATGAACGGTGAGACGCTCGAAGTGCAGGAGCAGCTTGGCGATAACACGTTGACGTTCTCTTACGATCGCAACGAGCAGTCATCGTCTTCATCAGAGGATGAGCCGTCCGTCGGTATCGTCGTCCTAAGTCCGGTTGCTGGATCGAAGCAGATATTCCAGACGTTTTCGCTGCGCGGCAACTTCTTGCTCAAACCGAAGCTCAATTTGAGCGTCGGCGACTATCAACTGAACTATCTCAGCCACTACTCGATCGACGGCGGAGTCACGTTCAACGACTCAACGCACACGTACAACGAGCCGCGAGCAGCGTTCACGTGGCATCCGAACGGCGATACGGTCTACCGGTTCTCCGCGGGTGGATCGGTTGCGCCGCCATACATCTCGCTCGTCTCCTCCGGTGGTCCGGCTTGGAGCGCGATCATCGGCGGTGTGCCGGCAGCCGGGTGGACACAAAACAAGAATAACGGCGCCATCAGTGCGGAAACAGCGTTCAGCTACGACCTCGGCGTCGATCGTCGCATCGAGCGCTCGACGTCGGTCGGGCTCGATTTCTACTTCACGCAGTTGCACAACTTATTTCTGACCCAGACGGCGACCGTTTCGGGCGCCGCCGCGTCAGGATGTCCTAATCAGCCGTGCTTGGTTTCGGAAACAGCGAACCTCGGCCAGGCGCGCTACGAAGGCATCGAGCTCGCGGTGAATCACGTAGTGCCACACGGATTCGGCTGGAGACTACAGGGCTCGCTGCAGCGCGCCTTCACGTACAATCTGCCGCCGTTCTTCTACTGCGCCGGCTCGACAAACCCGGCCACCGGCGTCACGACTCCACCGGGGCCGGGCTGCATCTTCAACACGAACCTGGCGGTGCTTCCCAACGTGAACTTCGGCGGTGTGGCGACAGCAATATCCGGAGCTCCAAACGGTATCGCAAGCGGCCGCGTGCCGTACATGAACGCCTATGGTGAACTTAACTGGAACGGGTACCACGGCCAGTATTACAACATCGGCCTGACATTTTTCGGCAATAACAACAGCTACAACCAACCGCCGTTCGCCGTGCTCTCGGCTAACGTTCGATTCAATCTCAACGATCACGGCTCGAGGATTCAGATCTCCGGAGACAACCTAACTGGCGCGTATCCAAATCCGTATGTCGGTTTCTTCAACGGCATACCACTGCCGTTGGTCAACGGCGCAACGCAGACCAGTCTAATTACAGGCCAGCCCGTACCGGTTGGTTTCGCGGCGACGCCCGCCGGCAACTACGGTCCGGCTTCGATCCGAGTCATCTTATCGCAGGACTTCTGATCGATGGTGTAACGCTTCGCATCCACACTCCGATAAAAGGCCCGCATTTGCGGGCCTTTTCTTCTTCGGATCGTTTACACGATCGTAGCGGATACCTCGTCCAACCTCAGTGCGGTGGTCCGGTGTAAGAAATCGCAGGCGCTGCAACAATGGGTTCTTTTCCAATGCGAGGCACGCCCGGGCCAAGGTATCGCGCTAAATAGCTCACGAGCGCGGCCTTCTCCGATTTCTGCACGGGTGCACCAAATTTGATCATCTTGGTTACTTCGGCTTCCCATGTCGCGCGAGACAATCGCTGTGATGCCCACATCTCTCGACCGTGGCAAATTTCACAATCCGTCTGTAAGGCAGTCATCTCGCGGCCGGCGGGCAGCGACGCGCCGAAGCTGATTTCGCCGAACGAGTACATAACCGCGGGCGAGCTGACGGCCTGTGTATTCGAGCTGCTGACGCTTTGCGTTTTGCTCGCATTCGAGCCACATGCAGCAGCGACGACGGCCAACAAGAGCGCGGCAGTTCTAAGCACCTCGCACCACCAGCGAGACTTTCTGAATTCCGTCCCACAAATA
This sequence comes from Vulcanimicrobiia bacterium, assembly GCA_024281135.1. Next base: position 10,956 of record JAMXLG010000076.1, read on the forward strand.
GCCGCCTTGGTTCCACGGAGCGATTAACGGCTGAACGGCTCCGAAGCTATCGATCGCGCGAGCCATGATCGTAAGCTTTCCCGGCGACGACGGCGTGAACGTAGATGTAAAAGCGCGCCACGTGTATTTTCCGCGGTTTTCACCGAGGTTTGCGAGATGCCACGTGCGCCCGCCATCGAACGACAGCTCTACACGCGCTGCAAATGCGCCTCCACCGGAAAATGCAAACCCTGAAACGCCGATAGGTGCGCCGGCGTGAACTGAGTCGCCGTCGAGCGGAGACGTAATGATTGATTTCACATTGATCGCCGTAATGGGATGCTCGGCGGTCGGTGGTACTGAAACACCCGGCGCACCGAGTTTGTTCGGATATCGATAACCGACGGCAGTCCAAAAGTTGTCAGTCAGCTTATCGGTGAGCGTCATATTCGTGATCCACTTCACCGAATGGTCTGCCGCCCAGCCGGGAACAACGAGGCGAAGCGGATGTCCGTGGTAATACGGAAGAGGAGTTCCGTTCATTTCGTACGCGAGAATCGTATCCTCATCCATGAGTTTTTCGAGCTCGATGCCTCGCGTAAACTTCGGTGTTTGAGGCAAAATCGGATTGTCCAAACCGAAGTTCGTAGAGTAACGCGCGCTCGGTTTGACACCGGCTTTTGCCAAGACATCGCGCACGCGGACACCCTTCCAGATCGCGTTTCCCGTCCCGCCCGTGCGCCATTGAGCACCCGCGGGATGAGAAACGTTCGGGTACGCGTCCCCGAAGTAATAGCGACCGTTCCCCGAACATTCGAGAACGACCGGAATCTCGTGCACCGGAAACGCTTTTATGTCGTCGAGTGTAAGCTGCAGCGGGTGTTCTACGAGGCCACTAATGCTCAGACGCCACGAGCGCATGTCGATGCTCGGTGGCGGTCCCATATGGCTTCGAATGAAAAATATATCGTTCGGGGTGTAGAACGATTTTCCGAGATCGCTGAGGAGTGTCGACCAATCATACGGACGATGATTCACGACGCGCATCGTGTCGGCAACGCCCGGCGCGCGCGTCATCGCGAGGCCTGCTGCAAGGCCGCTGATGAATTTCCCCCGCCCAATCGCGTTACGCACCACTATCCTGATAGTAGCGCCACGACCTTACATTGTCAGCAGCCTCGGTTCTAACTGCGCACGGCCGAAAGCCGTTCGACGCGCACGCTTGGTATGAACCGGTACACTTCGCGCGGATCGCAGAGTGTTGTTCCTTGCGTCATGGCCGTTGCAGTGCCGGCGGCGGAGCCCCAGCGCAAGGCACTCTCGAAGCTCAATCCCTCGTTGAACGCAATCGCCATACCGGCGGTCATAGAGTCACCGGCACCGGCTGCGCTACTGGCAAGTTTAGACGGCGGAATCACATTGAATATGCCTTCAGGACCGCCGCCGATTGCACCGAGAGCACCACGCGAAATAACCGCATAGTGCGCGCCGCGGACACGAAGCTCGCTAACCGCATCAACGATTGCGTCGTCCGTCTGCAGCCGGCGGCCCAGCACTTCTTCTGCGACCTCGACGCTGGATCTCACGAGGAGCGGATTCGCCTCGAGGGCGGCAGCAAGCGCCGCACCGGACGCATCGATGATGCAGCGGATGCCGCGATCGTACAAGCGCACGATGAATTCGGCATACGTTTCCGTCGGAAGTCCCGGCGGAAGACTCCCTCCGAAAAGCACGATTTCGCTTGGTGCAACGATCTCCAACCGTCGCGCGATCGCGAGCACGTGCGCTCGCGTTACCGTTGGTCCCGGCAAAAGCAAACGCGTTAGCTCGTGACTGAGCTGTTCGTAGAGCATGACGTTAACGCGCGTGAACCCGTCGATCGTTTCGAAGTCGTGTGGAACGCCTTCGCGATCGAGCGCAGAGCTAAGATAGCCTCCGGAGATACCGCCGGCCAAACCGAATGCCAATGTGCCGCGCCCAAGACGATGAATCACACGGCTTGCGTTGATGCCTTTTCCGCCCGGGTCCAGTGCGTTAAACGCACACCTGTTCGTGGCCCCGGCGTCGAGTCCGTCGAGCGTTATCGACTCATCGAGCGCGGGATTGAGCGTGACGGTATAGATGACCCCGGGAAGCACGAAAGCAGCATACGTATCCAACCGCTGCAATCGCGTGAATGAGCTGGGAAGAAGTCGCGCGGTCCCTCGGCGTTAGAGCGAGCGCACGACCTTCGCGCAGTCTGCGCAGATCGAAGGATGGCCCGGATCAACGCCCAGCTCCCGGAATTTCCAGCAGCGGCGGCACTTCTCGCCGTGCGCCGCCGCCAGGCGAACGTCGACGCGGGCGTCGTCGCCCGCGCTTTCGATGCCGTCGATCTCAGAAACCACGAGCGCTTCGCGCAAAGTGTCCCCGAGCTGCTGCAGCGGTGCGACGAACCGATGCGGTACGACGAGCACGGCAGAGGTCTCGTAGTCGCGAATCGTGCCGTCGGGCGTCTCGACGCCTGCGGCAACGCGTGCGCGCAACTGGCGCAGCAATTCCCACATCTCGACGTCATGCTGAAGCGATTTCACGTTGACATCGTGCGCGGATAGCACGGAATCGAAGACGCTCGCTTCATCACCGCGCAGATCGGCGGCGATCTCTTGCCACGCTTCTTCGGCTGTAAACGAAAGCACCGGCGCAACGGCCGTGAGGAATTGCTTGAGCGCATGGAGCAGCGCCGACTGAGCACTTCGCCGGCGCGGATCGTTTTCCGCAAGCGTGTAGAGCGGATCTTTCATTGCATCGAAATATAAGCTCGACATCGCGCTTTCGAATTCGATGATGCGCAGATACGCATCATGAATGCCGAACGCATCGTAGACGCGCTTCACGTCCGCGACGAAGACGTCGACGATCGTGCAGGCGAGTGCGTCGAGCGGCTGCATCCGTTCGCGAGGTACGACGTCGCCTGCATGTAAGTCGGACAGGTTCATCAGCATGAAACGGATGCGGTTGCGAATGTTGCGATACACGCGTCCGACCTGCTCGATAACATTTGGGCCGAAGCGAACGTCGTCCACGAATTCGACGGACGCCGCCCACAGTCTGAGCACGTCGGCGCCCCATTTGTCCATCGCGTCGCTCGCGTCGATACCGGTGCCCTTAGATTTGGACATCGGACGGCCTTGTTCGTCGTTGACCCATCCGTTCTTGACGACGTGCTTGTACGGCGCTTCGCCTTTCACGCCGACCGCCGTCACGATCGAACTACGGAACCATCCGCGGTACTGATCGCCGCCTTCGAGCACGAGATCGCTCGGCCACGGAATACCGTCGCGGAGCACTGCGAGATGCGTTACACCCGATTCAAACCAGATGTCGACGATGTTTTTCTCTTTTTCGAAGGTGCTGCCGTTGCAATTCGGGCACGTGAATCCCGGCGGCAAATAGAGGTCGACTGGATCGCTCCACCACACGCTTGCACCAGCTTCACCGAAACGATTTGCTGCGATGCGCGCAACGCGCGGATCGAGAATCGATTCCATGCACGCGACGCACACGACGGCGGGAATCGGTGTCCCCCATGTCCGCTGACGCGAGATGCACCATTCGGGGTGATTTTCGAGCATCTGCACCAACCGCGTCTTGCCCCAATCAGGCGTATAATCGACACTTTCCGCAGCTTCGATGGTGCGCGCGCGCAAACGATTTTGGTCCATCGCGATGAACCACTGCGCCGTCGCCCGGAAGATGACCGGGTTGTGACAACGCCAGCAGTGCGGATACGAATGCTCGTACTCTTCGGCGCGCCAAAGATGACCGCTCGCCTCCAGGTCTGCGACGATCTGTTTGTTGGCTTTAAAAATGAACTGACCGGCGTAAGGGCCCGCTTCGCTTGTGAAATGTCCGCGCGCATCGACCGGATTGAGAATCGGCAAGCCATATTTGATGCCGGTATCGAAGTCGTCGGCGCCGTGGCCCGGTGCCGTGTGCACCGCGCCGGTTCCGGTTTCCATTTCGACGTAATCAGCAAGAACGATGATCGAATCGCGATCCATGAACGGATGCCGCACGGCGAGATCGTTGAGTTCGGCTCCGGTTGTCGTTGAGATCAGTTGCGCGCGCGAATACGCCTCGCCGAGCGCAGACTCAGCAAGGGCAGTCGCAAGTACGAGCAGCTCACCGTCGACGCGATAAAGACCGTACGGCGCATCGGCGCGCAACGCGATTGCAACGTTCGCGGGGAGCGTCCACGGCGTGGTCGTCCAGATAAGAACGCTGAGGCGATCTTTCGACTCGATTTCACGCTCCGCATGAAATCGGCTCAGGAGTTCGCGACGCTCTTTGTCGTCCGCGGTAAACCGGACGTAGATGGACGGCGAAACTTTGTTTTCGTATTCGATCTCCGCTTCTGCAAGCGCGGTTTCGTCGTGCACGCACCACAGAGTCGAACGCAGACCTTTGTAGATCTGATTGCTTTCCGCAAGATCCGCTAACGCGTCGACGATCGTCGCCTCAAAGCTCGGATCGATCGTGCGATAGGGACGATCCCACTCACCGAAGTTGCCCATGCGCACGCGCGTTGTGCGTTGACGGTCGAGCCAAAAGAGCGCGCGCTCCTTGCACTTCTCACGCAACTCGAGCGGGTCGATTTCGTGAAAATCCTTGATGCCGAGGTATTTGAGCGTTTCGAGTTCGATCGGCAGGCCGTGCATGTCCCAGCCCGGGACGAATTCGGCCCACTTTCCTTCGAGCAATGCGATCTTCACGAACATGTCCTTGAGCACCATGTTCAAGAAGTGACCCATGTGCAGCTCGCCGTTTGCATACGGCGGCCCGTCGTGCAGAATCCACGGCCCGTTTTTGCGATTGCTCTCCAGTCGCTGCTGGTACGTACCCTGCGACTGCCACCAATCGATGCGCGCCGGTTCGCGTTTCGGCAGCTCCGCGCGCATCGGGAAGGCAGTATTTCCTAATAAAAGAGTATCGCGATAATCGCGGACGTCGGTGTCGCTCATGGCTCGCGCATCAGTTCGTCGAGGACGTCGAAATTTCGTGCCGCGGACGCGCGGATCTCGGCGGCCTTTGTTCCCAAGAGTGCCGAGAGTTCGTCACGCTGCGACAACAGTCTGTCCACCAGCCCGTCAGCGGTCGCCGTATCGGGCGCGCCCTTGCCCGGGACCCACAGCGGCGGAAGCGGATATCCGAGATCGTCCAAGAGCGAACTCACCTTCGGATCGTATGGGATAGCGAGAAACGGTACCGCGAATCGCGCAGCGAGAATCAGCGCGTGCAAACGCATGCCGACGACGACGCGCGCGCCGCGAAGAATCGCCGCAGCACGCTCGAGCGTGCATTCCGGCAGTAACATCGGCGCGCTTTTACATGCGCGAATGATCGTCGTCGAGACTTCGGCATCCGACGCACCGCCGAGCGGAAGAAACGCGACACGAACGCCGTGCTTCTGCGCGAAGCGGTCGGCGACACGCGCAAGCATCGCCACGCCTTCCTTAAGCGCCGGCACTTTACGAACGCTAAAGACGGCGTAGGGCGCGCGGCCAAGTCCCTCACTTGCGAGATCGAAGTCTTCGACGGAAAGATCGTAGAGAAAAACCGGATCCGCCGTTTGTTCCACGGGTGTTCCCGGCAGCAGTTGGTGCAGCAACGTCTTCGACCGTCCGTCTCGAACGGTCGCGCAATCGACGCCTTTGCACAGCGAGCGTACGACGAATCTTCCAAGCGAATCCAGGGGGCCGATGGATTGTGCGAAGATCATCGTCTTTCGCTTCTGACGGACAGCTTCTCGCAGAATACCCGCATAATACACGACACTGCGCAAGCTCGTCGAACTCTGCAAGAGCCCGCCGCCGCCTGAGAGCACGACGTCCGCGCGGCGAATCGCTTCGCGCACGTCGCCCATGTTCCAACGCGGTGTCGCCGTAACGCCGAGCTGCTCGCGCGTTTGATCGGGGGCGGCAGAGAGCACTTCGAGGTCCCATCCCGGAAACCGGAGGCGCAACTGCTGGACGATTACCTCGAGCAGCGCCTCGTCGCCCAGGTTACCGAACCCGTAGTAGCCCGATAGCAGTACACGCACGACGGTAAATCCAAATCGCGAGAATGCCGACGATCGCTCCGATGACTACGCCGTTGCCGACTCGCTGAATCGAGATCAACACGGGCGTGTGCAGATGCGAAAAGGTGTCGATGACGTCCCCGATTCCGACGCCGATCCCGAGCGCGAGCAGCCAGCCGACGGCGCGGCGATGCTGCGCGAAGAGGGCGGGCGTGAGCATCAGGAGCGGAGCACCGATCAAAAATTCCTTGGTACGCGGACGCACGCTCAACACATTCGAGAGTACGTGACGCAGGGCGAGTTCGAAGCTCGACGGTTGCACGTCACTCGTGTTTCCGCTGCGCATCACGAGCAAGGCACCGGCAGCGATAACGATGATGCCGACCAGCAGCTGATACAACGTAATCGGAGCGCCGAAGACTTGCCGGGGAGTCGTTTCCGTATTATAGCGCTTCGAGAAGAGGTACATGCAAAGCGCAATGAGCGGCGTGAGCACGTAGAGCGCGCGAACGCCTCGAAAGCGCTCGATTTCCGTCATCGCAAGCGGCGAGCTCATGATACCGACAACGACGAGCGCACCGAGCAGCGCGACCACGGTTGCAAGAATCGTCCAGCCCAAACTGCGAATGATTTGATCGCCGAAACGCTCGGCCGGCTTTTCCGAAAACGCAGGCGCAATTACAGCGAATGCCGCTGCCGCGAAAAGCAGTGCTCCGACGAGCGCAATCACCGATCGCGCAACCATCTCGTGATGCGAAACGGCGCCTGCGAGATAGAGCAGTATCGTCAGAATGTACGCCGCAATCGCCCACGATAGCCGGTACCAATTGAACCATCCAAGCATCAGCACGAAGATCGACGGCACGGCAAGCGTCGCAATAAAGACCAGAATCGCGTTGTCGCCACGATAGCTCGGAATCGGCGTAGCGCGCCCGAGACGCATGCCGTGGGAACGCAGCTCGTCAGCGAGATCCTTGACCATCTTCACGTTTGTCGCTTCGATCGACAAGCCGCCTTCGCGATGCGTCCAGGGGCGCAAGTATACGACGCGGATGTTGCGTTCACGGACACCGAGCACGAAGCGTCCGATCAACTCATCGAGTTTGATCTTGTCGTAATCGCTTCTCACGACCGCCTGCACGCGCACGGTCTGCCCGGGAATTAGCCTCGCGAGCGTATCGTTGCCCTTCTGAATCTGTGAGGCGTCGTACGTTTCGATCGAACCAAAATTGAATGGATGCGGCGATCCGGTGAAGTGCTCGCGGAACGCATCGGCCGCATCTTGGAGATGGTCGGGGTACCCGAAGACCTGGTTGCTCAGGCCGAAAAAGACGATGTTCGAGATCCGAGCACCCGATGCAACGGCGTCATTGAACTCAGCCTGCATTTGCGTCTTCGTAAATCGCTCATCGTTTTGAAAACGCGCGACCACGAGCAAGTGGAGCCGCTTCGCAAGTGCAAGCTGATCGTCGGGAATGCCGAGGGCGGTGTTATTGAAGTAGTCGATCTGCGTGCGAACTTCAATAATCCACGGCTTGGTTGCGCGTAACACGCGACTCGTCTTTGGTTCAAAATGGAGCGGCAACTGCCGGCGGTAGCGATCGTAGGTCGGGCGATCGTAAACGATGATGTAGACCGCATCGTGTGCGAGCTTGTTCGAGCGCGCAAGCCCCTGCAGCACAGGATCGGACAGCGGTGAGAGCCGTGACTGATTCAGCAGCGCTGCGCCGGTCGTCGCATAGGCGAGTCCGTTGCCGCCGATGCTTCCACCGAGCTCTTCGCTGAGCGCAATTGACGTCAGGCCGGCGCGGCGCAGGGCAATCAAGAACGCTGCGGGATTGTAGTTGTAGGAACGCGCGGTCGAAATGAAGTCGCCGAAATCCATCGCGAGCTCGACCCGGTTGGCGTGACTCTCGGTTCGGATTCGAAAGGCCGCCACCGCGAGCGACGCAACAAGCGCAAGAATAAGAATGAACGCAGCATAGCGCGTCCGGCTATCAAGACGGATCAAGTACACTCCAGAAAAACATACAGGCTCGCGTAGCGAGCCTGTATGCCGTCGCGTATGCGGTTTCCCGCATACCGGGTGTGGGCGAC
>JAMXLG010000077.1 GCA_024281135.1 Vulcanimicrobiia bacterium
GAAATCAAGATCGATCGAAGCTTCATCGGAGGCGTCCCGCAGAGCGTCGGCGATTGCGCGATCGTACGCGCCATCATCTCGCTCGCGCGGACGCGCGGATGCACCGTGTATGCAGAAGGTATCGAAAGGCCCGATCAAGCGCGTTGGCTTACCAGGGAAGGGTGCGACGTCTTGCAGGGCATCGCCGTTTCGCCGCCACTTGCGCCCGCCGACTTTCGGGCGTGGGTGGCGTCCGCATCGTAGGAAGTCTACGGCTAAAAGAACGGGTTGTGCGCTTTTTCGAGCGCGATCGTCGTGGGCGGCCCGTGACCCGGCATCAGCACCGTGTCGTCGGGAAGCGTAAACATCTTAGAGCGCACGTTATTCAGGATATCGGCGTAGCTGCTGACGTCGCCAAACGCGCCGCCGACGCTCCCGGCGAAGAGCGTATCGCCCGTGAATAACGTGGATTTGAAGAGATACGACGACGAACCGTCGGTGTGACCTGGTGTATGCAGCATGCGAATTGCCGCGTCATCACCGAAGGGGAGCTCTTCGCCGTCGCGCACTTTGAGCGCGCGCGCTCCCAGCCCTCCGATCGCCGCAATGTCGGCTGCATGCATCACGATCTGAGCTGCGGGAAATGCCGCGGCGACGTCTGCCGTCGCGTCGCAATGGTCGGAGTGCTTGTGCGTGATGAGAATGTATTGCAGATGGTAGGCGCCGTCGCGCAAAATGCGCAGCAGATTGCCAGGGATCCCGGCGGGATCGATTAACGCTGCGCGCTGCCCTCCATCGAGGAAGAACACGTAGCCGTTACTTGGATGCGGATCTTGCGGATGATGACGCACGTCCGGAACTTCGATGGCCGGTGGATGCCATGCGTCTTCTGCACGAACCGCAAGTTTCTCGGGGTCGAGCCGAAGCGCTCGCGCAAGTTCGCGCGCTTCGTCAGGTGTCGCGCTTCCACGGTCGTGCAACCACGCGTCGATCTTTGATGGGGTAATGCCCGTTCGCTGCGCGAGCGCGTTCGTATCGACACGGCTACCGCGCATCGCTTTGCGAAGAACGTCGCCGAAGGTGTCTTCGAGTGGAATCTGCGGCCACTGCGTCATGGCACGAGCTTATCACGGCACGCACGACGTCGGGAAGGAAGCGCCGCCACACCGGATACTGGTTGTAATTCCCGGCCGTGACCATGACGGCGACGTCGAGCTTCGGTACCACGATCATCAATTGTCCGCCGTTGCCTCCGGCATTGACGACGTCATACGAGCGCCCATCGACGTCGACGCGCCACAGATGCCAACCGTAGCCGTACCGGTCGCCTTCGCCTTCCGGCGCGCTACGCGGCACGATCGATGCATCGATCCATGAACGATCCACGATCGAACGTCCATTCCACGTTCCGCCGTCAAGCAGCAGCGCGCCGAATTTTAGAAAATCGCGTGGTCGAAAATGATCGCCCCCACCCATATAAGCAAACGGAGCCGGGTTCGGCTGCAGCCACATCGCATACGTTCCGAATTGCATCGGCGATGCGAAACGCTGCTGAAAATACGAGGTCAGCGGTGTATCCGTTGCTGCGGATATAATGGCGCCGAGAAGATTGATGCCTGCCGTACAGTAGACGGCGCGCGTCCCGGGTTGTGACGTCATCGGGAGATCGAGGGTGTAGCGGTACCAATCGGTTCCCGCCGGCCGGCTTTGCATCGTGTTTTCGTTGCCGGGTGAGTTGTCGTCGTTGTCGTCGCACGCGAGACCCGAGGACATCGTCATCAAATCTCCTACGGTCATCGCGCGCTTGCGCGCATCATCGTTTGCAACCGGTGCATACTTCGTTAACAGCGGCAACACATGCGATGAGGGAGTGAACCGGTGCGAGTCCTCGATTGCGCGGCCGGCGAGCAGCGTTGTAACGCTCTTGCCCGCGGAGCGAACGTCGTGCGGCGTCTCCGCGGTAAATCCATAGAAGTACTCGTCGAGCACGAGCACGCCGTGCCGCTCGATCGAGATGCTGTGAATGTACGGTGAAAGCAACATGGGCGAACGTAATGCGACGATCGGCGCCATCAGCGCAGCGATCGGAGCCTCATCCATGCCCGCCGACGCGAGAGTTCCGACGCGCCATCCGTCGGGCAGCACGTCGGGCGGATGGTATCTCCACGCGGGCGTCTGGCGGGGATAGAACCAGCGAAGCTCCGCCTCGCTCGCGCGATGGAATGTCAGCGTGAGCGAATCGGGCGTGATATCGGGAAGCGTTAGCGTCCCATCGGCATTCACCGCCGGAAGTGTATCGCGTGTCCCGAACACGGTTCCGGCATTGAATTCCGGATTCCGAATGAACGCTCGAAGCACGCCGCCGGCGCCGCTCGAAACGACCAGAAAATAATGTGCTGGTTCACCGGCCGGCGTTGCCGGTATCCATGTCGCCTTCGGGGTTGGAATGCGCTCGGCTGCCCAGACGCCTGCCACGCTTGCGGGTATCATGCAACCAGCGTGCACGGAACGGGCTTCGCAAATCCTCAACGAACCCTCAATGGATGATTCGCCGGTTTGCAGATTTCGAACTAGATGCACGCAGCTTGACATTGCGCTATCGCGGTGAACGCGTCGATCTTCCACCGAAGACGGTTCGCATGCTCGCAGTGCTCGTCGAGCACGCCGGCAGCGTTGTCACCAAAGACGAACTCATGGAGATCGTGTGGCCGGAGGGTTTTGTCGAGGAAGGCAACCTCACGCAACACGTCTACTTGCTTCGTCGCGTGTTTGCGAAGCATGGCCTAAACGACGTCCTCGAGACGCATCCTCGACGCGGTTACGCATTTCTGCCTCCCAAGCCGCTTGCTGCGGCTCCGAACCGCGCGAACAAGATTCGCTTGGTCTTGGCATCGGCACTCATCACATGCCTGATGATTGGGAGTGCACCTCCTTCGCGCGCCGTAGACGAGGCGACGAATACGGCATACGGACTCGGCAGATATTATCTCAACCTGCGTTCGGTTGATGCAATGAAGCGAAGCATCACGTACTTCTCGCTTGTCGTGGCTCGTTCGCCTGATCGTGCGGCCGGATACGCGGGTCTCGCTGATGCATACACGATGCTCGTCGACTTCGAGC
>JAMXLG010000078.1 GCA_024281135.1 Vulcanimicrobiia bacterium
CTTCTTGTCGCGCTCTATGTGTTGAGCTACGTCCTGATCGTCATTTGCACGCTGGCCGCACTGATCGATTCATATCGCAAGGCCGTGGGCGAGCAACGGCCGCGCATGCGTTGGGTCCTCGGTACGCTCGCGGTCGGATTTTCCGGCATCGTCCTTCTCTTTATCGGAATGCTGTTTTTGCCTCAGACGACGTCGTTGCAATACCTAGCGTTGACGATGCTCGCGACACCATTCGGTCTCGGATACGTGATCTTGCGTCATCGCGTCATCGATATTGGGTTCGTCATCAATCGCGCCGTCGTGTACACCGCCGTATCGCTCGTCGTGGTCGGCGTCTTCATCCTGTTCGAGTGGCTTCTCGGACACGTCGTCGAGGCCAACAGTCCGGCATCGACGATCATTCAACTCGGCGCGGCCCTCGTACTCGGGCTCTCCGTGCGCTTCATTCACACGCGCGTGGATCGCTATGTAGACGACCTCTTCTTCCGGGATCGTCACCTCGCGGAAGCGGCGATCCGCCGCTACGCGCACGAAACTGGACTGATCACCGATCCAGAGATTCTCGTGCACCGGACCGTCGAAGTCGCCGAACGCAACGGGCAGTTCACTGGCGCAGCGTTCTTTGCGCGGTCTAACTCGAGTTACGTTCCACTGTTTTCAACGTTCGAACAGACGCCGGCGACAATCGACGAAAACGACGTCGCGGTCCTCGAGATGCGCGCGTGGCACAATCCAGTCGATGTCGGCCACGGAAGTGCCGTGCCGGGCTACGCCGCGTTTCCCATGATCGTCCGGGGCTTGCTTGCTGGCTTTCTGGCCTGCGGGGAAAAAACCACTCATGAAGCCGTCGCCCCGGACGAGCGCGACGCGCTCCACGTTCTCTCACGCGACGCCGGTATCGCGCTCGACTCGCTGCGGATCACGCGCATCGAGCGGGAGCTCGCATACTTGACGGCCGACGCCGAGCTGCCTCTGCAGCTCCGAAGGCGCCTATCCGCGCTCCTCGACCAGGAGGGACCGGCGCAACCTGCGGGGGCGGCGGCACGTTCTATCCAATTGATTCAGGAATCAAAAACCCAGGAGTTACTGTGAGCAACCAACGTTTCACCCCGGACATGACTGTAGATCAGGCCTTCGCGCTGCACGCCGGTGCACGCCGCGTGTTTGCGCGCTTCCATCTCGGCGGCTGCTCGAACTGCGCGATCAGCGAAACGCACACGATCGTCGGCATTAGTGAAGACTACGGCATTCCGCTTCCAATGTTGCTCGACGGTTTGAATGCGCTTTTCGACGGCGGCACGCTGACCGTTGGCGACAAGGTTCGCATTCCGGACGAGATCCGGTCGAAGATCCCGCAGCTCTCGAGCGTCCCCGAGATCGGTGAGATCACCAGCGTCGAGAACGGCGCCTATATGGCCGAATTCGGCGAAGTGCGCCTGCAAGGCTTGGCCGAGGACTTCGTCCCGGTCGAAGCGACTGCGACCAAAGCGTCGTAGGGTTTCCGTTAATCGAGGAGCCTACGGTTTCCGAAGTTCTCCTCGATCCCGTGCCAATGCGCGATCGACGGCTCGCCTGCTTTCCAGCATAAGTAGATGGGCTGGCCTTCGCGCGTCGACGGGAAATCGATCGTCCCTAAGTCGATATCTTTAACGATGCATCCGAACGACTCGATCCTATGGATCAGCCGCACGATTTCGCTTTTGAGCTCGCCGAACCGCGGTGGCGGGAACGGTGAGCGCAGACCGGCCAGGCGTGAAACGCGGGGTGGGGTATTGCTGCGCAGCGCAGGGTCGTTTTCGAGCAGTTTGATCGCGAGATCGCGGCGCTTCTCGAGCAACTCGTCAACGAGCGGCGCAATTTTCGGGATGAGGGCGTTGGCCCGCTCAGGCGAAAAGAACTTCATGCTCGTCCAACGCTCCCTCTGCCAACCATGACGGCGGCGCGCATAGTCTTCGTGGCGGGACTCTCCGGAGCCGGTAAAAGCCAGGCGATGAAGACGCTTGAGGACTTGGGCTTTTACTGTATAGAACACCTTCCTCCAGCATCACTCGATCAAACCTTAAACGTTCTCGATTCCGCGCGCGTTCCGGACGTGGCCGTCACGTTGGACGCGCATGGCGACGCATTGCTTGGCGACGCACTAGCGGCAATAGAGCGCGCACGCGCAAATCGCGACGTTTCGGTCCTTTACATGGAAGCGCGCAACGACGCATTGGTGCGCCGCTTTAGCGAAACGCGACGGCGTCATCCGTATGCGTCGCGCGGTTCGCTGCGCGAAGCAATCGCGGCAGAACGCGAGGCCTTGCTTCCCTTGCGGGAACAAGCGACGATGACGATTGACACGACCACACTGACGCACGGTGATCTCAAGGAACGGCTGGCGGCGACGTTCGCGCCCGAGCAGCGCGCGCAGCTGGCGGTCACCCTCGTGCCCTTCGGCTTTAAATACGGACTGCCGCTGGATTTGGACCTACTCTTCGACGTGCGCTTCTTACGAAACCCTAATTATGACGATACCCTACGACCGCTTACCGGCGACGATCCGGCCGTCGCAGCGTTTATCGAAGAGGACGCAGCATGCAAGCCGTTCGTGGCGAAACTGATCGATGTCATGGATTTCCTTTTACCGCGGTATATCGCGGAGGGTAAGGCTCAACTGACGGTCGGCATCGGCTGCACGGGCGGACGCCACCGCTCTGTCTACATCGCGCGACGGCTCTACGACCATTTGGTGACGAACGATCGGATCGCGTTGGCGCTAGACCCAAGGGATATCCGTTGATGCGCGACCGCTTGATGAAGCCACTGCAGTGGCTGATCCCAGGACTTGGTATCAAACGTTGGCTTCTGCTCGCGACGTTCGGCGTGTTGATTCTTCTCGATGGGATCGGCCGCTGGCTCGTCGCCGAAGGCGCGTCGTTCCCGCTGAACGAGATCATCGACAACATCGTCGATGATTATTTTTCGCCTTCATATCTTACGTATATCTTCGTCGCGCTCGGCGTCGCGCTGGTTCTCGTCGGTGTCGGCCAATGGGTCCGTTCGATCGTGCACGCCGCATCATCAGGCGGCAAAATTATCGACACGCTTCGCGCACGCCGGTTAGAGCAAGGCTACAACATCGTCGCAATCGGCGGCGGCACGGGACTCTCGACGTTGCTGCGCGGACTCAAGCGACGCACATGCAACTTAACGGCAATCGTCACTGTGAGCGACGACGGCGGTTCATCCGGACGTTTACAAAAAGAACTCGGCGTCTTACCGCCGGGCGACATCCGCAACTGTTTGGTCGCGCTTGCCGATGACGAAGCGCTCGTCACCGATCTCTTCCGGTATCGATTCGAAGAAGGCGAAGGACTGATCGGACATTCGTTCGGCAACCTTTTCCTTGCCGCAATGACCGGCATCACCGGCAACTTCGATAAGGCGGTCAAAGAGTCGAGCCGAGTGTTAAATATCGTCGGACGCGTGTTGCCTGCGACGCTTTCGATCGTTCGTCTGTGCGCCGAACTCGACGATGGGACGATTGTCGAAGGCGAATCCAACATTCCCAAGGCGAACCGTCCGATCCGCCGGGTCTTCTTCGAGCCTAGCACAGTCGCGCCGCTCGAGGAGGCGCTTGAGGCCATTCGCAACGCCGACGCGATCGTGCTCGGACCGGGTTCGCTCTTTACGTCGATTCTGCCGAACTTCTTGATCGATCGCATCACGCAAGAAGTCGCGCGCGCGCGCGGCGTGAAAATCTACGTGTGCAACGTCATGACGCAACCCGGCGAAACCGACAATATGACGGCCGCCGATCACGTTGAAGCGCTCTTCGGCAACGCAGGCGCGCGGGTGTGCGATTACGTCGTCGTGAACGACGAGCCGCCCTCAAAACTGCGTCAGACCTACGCGGAAGAGAATCAGATTCCGGTCGTGCCCGACGTCGATCGTATTGAAGCGATGGGACTTACGGTGGTCAAAGCCGATATGCTCAGCGAAATCGAGAAGGTTCGTCACGATCCCGAGCAGCTTGGCGATGTGGTCTTGGGCGTGATCGATCGCGCCGTCGCGGAACGCGCGACGTTTGTGCGACCGGCGAGTTCCTACGCTAAGGCGGCGGTTGCTGCAGGGCGACGTTAAGCTCGAACGGCGCTCCCGGCTCCGCGTTGGAGCTCGAGTTCACGTCTTTGTAGCCATGCGCGCGCACCACGTAGTCGATGATGCCGCTCGGCACTTTATCGATCGTGAAGTTTCCGTTTGAGTCTGTCGTCGTCGTCAGTACCGCGTCGATGATTATCGTCGCGTTTGCCACGGGCGCGTGGGTAGTAGCGTCGGTAACCGTACCTTTAACGCTCGCGAATTTACTCGCGGGAGGAAGATCGCCGTTGTCGCAGGCCGATAGTGTAAGCGCCAGAATCCCGGCGGCGAAGAGCGACCGCACGACGTTGTTCATACTCATTGAACGTTCTATCGCGTAGGTTCGTCCCCTCGTTACATTGAAGCGCAGACCCCTATGTCCACGACAGCTCCCACCGGCCGGGCAGCCGGTCCCACGTACTGTGAAAACGCCCTCGAAGCCATCGGCAACACTCCGCTGGTCAAACTCAACAAGGTCACCGATGGTGCCGAATGTCTCGTTCTCGCGAAGATCGAGTACATGAACCCGGGCGGGAGCGTGAAAGACCGACCTGCGATTGCGATGCTCGAAGAAGCCGAGCGCGCCGGACTGCTCAAGCCGGGCGGAACGATCGTCGAACCGACGAGCGGCAACACTGGTTCCGGACTTGCAATGGCGGCTGCGATTCGCGGTTACCGCTGCATTTTGGTGATGCCCGACAAAATGTCGAAAGAGAAAATCGATCTTTTGAAGGCATACGGCGCGGAAGTCGTCGTCACACCGAGTACCGTTCCCGCCGACTCAGCCGAGTCGTACTACGGCGTCGCGAACCGTCTCGCATCGGAAATTCCCGGCGCGTTTCAGCCTAACCAATTTCACAATCATCACAATCCTGAAGCGCATTACCATACGACGGGTCCGGAAATCTGGAGCCAAACGAACGGCACGATAACGCACTTCGTTGCCGGCATCGGAACGGGTGGGACGATCTCCGGCACCGCTCGCTATCTTAAGGATCAGAATCCGAAGATTCACGTCATCGGCGCCGATCCCGAGGGCTCGATTTATTCGGGCGATACGCCGCGATCGTACGCGGTTGAAGGCATCGGCATGAACTACTTGCCGGAAACGGTCGACTTGAAAGTCATCGACGAAGTCGTGCGCGTCTCCGATCGCGAGTCGTTCCTGATGGCGCGCCGCATCACGCGCGAAGAAGGCTTGCTCGTCGGCGGTTCGTCGGGCACGGCAGCTGTTGCCGCCGTGAAGCTCGCGAAGACGCTGCCGAAAAATGCGATCGTCGTCGTCATCTTCCCCGACTCGGGACGCGGCTACATGTCGAAGATTTTCAACGACGACTGGATGATCGCCAACGGCTTCCTATCGGAAGGCAAACGCAAATCGACGGTCGGCGACGTGCTGCGCAATAAGACGCCGCTTCCTCCGATGATCACGGTGAAGCCGGATGACACGGTTAAAACGGCGCTCGATCTTCTTCGTCAGTACGAGATTTCGCAGATCCCCGTCGTCAAAGGCCACGAAATGGTCGGCAGCATCAACGACGTCGGCGTCATGCAAGCCGTCTTCGATCAGTCCGACATCATTCACAAACCGGTGAGCGACGTGATGGGACGCCCGTTCCCAGTGCTCGAGCAATTCGAAGAAATCGAAAAGGCCTACAAACTCCTAACGCTCGCAAATCCCGCCGTCGTCATCACGGACGACGGTGATCCGATCGGCGTCCTGACGCGTCAAGACCTTATCAGCTTTCTCTCCACCTCATCGGACGCAACCGGTAAGGCTCAGTGATGAAAT
The DNA here is from genome assembly GCA_024281135.1 of Vulcanimicrobiia bacterium. The sequence continues at coordinate 5,915 of JAMXLG010000078.1, forward strand.
TCAGCACAAAGGCGATTCACGTAGGGCAAGAAGCGGATCCGGCGACCGGAGCGACGATTGTTCCCGTCTATCAAACGTCGACGTACACGCAAGATGCGGTCGGCGAACACAAAGGCTTTGACTATAGCCGCACCATCAATCCGACCCGCGTGGCGCTCGAAAAGCAACTTGCCTCGCTCGAGGGAGCCGAGTACGGATATGCATTCGCGAGCGGCATGGCGGCTACGGCAGCGGTGCTGAATCTTCTTTCGGCCGGCGATCATGCCGTGGTGACGGACGATCTTTACGGCGGAACATATCGCTTGTTCACGCGCGTGCTCGAACGCTACGGGTTGCAGTTCACCTACGTCGACATGAGCGATCTCGATGGGGTTCGTGCAGCTATCAAACCAAACACGAAACTGTTCTGGATTGAAACGCCGACGAATCCGTTGCTGAAACTCATCGACATCAAAGGCATAGT
>JAMXLG010000079.1 GCA_024281135.1 Vulcanimicrobiia bacterium
TCAATTCAATTCCCGTGGTGGTTCAGTGGGCTTCTCCTCATCGGGTCGGCATTTTGGCCGCTGACGTTGGCCGCGGCAGCCGCGGGGAGCTGGCTTTGGCTTCGACGCTCGCGGCTCGTCGTCCGCATCGTGACAATTCCAGTTTTCATTCTTTGGCTAGTCTCGGCGAGCGTGAATCTGTACGGTTGGATCGACAATTGGCGCTCGGAGACGCGGGACGCGGCCGAGTTGCAATCGCGGAAACACACCCTCACCGAAAGCACGCAAATCGCGGGCATCACGTTGCCGCCAAAAACGGTCGTTACCCGCAGGTATGGTGAAGGCCCCGAAAGCATCGAGTCGCTCGACCTCGTCGAGCCGGCCGACGTCCATGGCGTTCCGCTCATCGGGCACGTCGAGTTTGACGACGCCGGGCGAATTGACGGAATCGTGACGCTCGCCCGCGATACGACCATCGCGCGAGTTCCGTGCTCTGCTAAGGGCGACGTCATGCTCTTAAATGGAACGCTCTCGACGTGCACGCTCGCGCGCGAGTACGCCGTGCATGGGATTCCGTGCGCGGGCAAGCTCGATATCACGGTCGGGGTCGCCTGCGCGCTGGCGACACCGTACGTGCGATTCGGGGTCGTCTGGCCGCCGCAAACCTTCATCAACGATTCTCCGCCTCAAGGCAGAACGTGGATTACCACCGGACCGAACGCGCCGAGCCTGCGCGTGTTCGGAAGCGCATTACCCGAAAAAACCGGCATCGACTACGTGGATGGTAAACTCGCGCGAATCAACCTCGGGGCGCGCGTCGTCCACTTCCGCGGAGACGCGATCAATGTGATCGACGTTAACGGGAACGCGCTCCAGGGTGAGATTGCCCGCGCCGATGTCAACGATTCGGTTCGTCACGTGACGCTCCCAGCGAGCGCGATCCAATTACGCTAGAAACGACTAGTGCACGTAGTTGACGGCGATCGTCGCGATCTTCGGTGAAATTGATTGTTGATGCTATTCTGTCACGCTTGACGCAGGCCGAGTTCATCAGTCAAACTTTGAACACTTCCAGCTCATGGCCGGCCCGTAGGAGCGTCAAGCGTTAACTGACGGGGAGGGCATTCGTTGACGACACGATTCGATCGCTCGCGCCTCGCGCTCTTCAGCACGTGTGCGTTCGCTTTCGGCCTCGTGCTCGTGACCGTGTTCGTAACGCCTAGCCACTTTGGCTACGTGGGATTGCGCCACTTCGCAGGCGATTGGAATCTGACGTCGGGTTTGGCGATCGAAGACGACTTGCAGTCGGGTCTTCCGCTGGCAAAAGCTGGTCTTCGCCCCGGCGATCGCATTTGGCTTACCGGTAGCAGCGTTTGGGATCGCATCGAACACAGCAGCCAGTATTTGGCGGGTGATCGGCTCCACGTACAGGTTCAGCGCGGCAGCAGGCGTTTCGAAACGACGGTTATTCCGGTGAACCTCCCGCCGCCCGCGGACCACTGGCTCGCGGCGTTTCAGGCGTTCTGGGTTTCAATCGTCGCGGCTATCATTGCGTGCTATGGGCGAGGATATCGAGCGCGCCTCCTTGCGTGGATGCTCGTGCTTAACGCGACGAGCACGCTGCTCAGTCGCTTCTATTTCATGACTCCCTGGCCGATAGCCAACCTCATGGCCGTAATTGGCGAAGGAGTTGCCGGAAACGTTTCACTAGCCCTGGTCGCAACAATTGCCTCGAGCTTCGGCCGGCCGCTGAATCAGTTGAGGCGAGCGCTCGAATTGTCTGCGTATGCGGTGTTGGCGGCGAATATGTTGCTTGCAGTATCGGAGTCGCTTTGGTTTCCGCTTGGCCTCTATACACCGTTTTCGTTCCCAGACGCGTCTAGGATTGTCTTTTTTGCGGCGATCCTACTGGTTATTGGCGCGTCGATCGCGGGGCTCGCTTTCGCGCGCAATGACGAGAAGTTACAAGCGCGCTGGCTGCTGATTCCGCTGATCGCATATATCGCACTGGACGTTCCTGCAAGTCTCCTTGATTTCGCGCCCTGGACGAGAAACATCATCGTCAGCGTGGTGTTCGAACTTGCGTCGTTTTTGCTTCCGCTTGCTCTAACGTACGCAGTACTGCGTCGACGGCTGATCGACGTGGAGTTTGCGATCAATCGCGCCGCCGTCTTTACGATTGTTTCCTTCATCGTCGTCGGCATCTTTGTCTTTGCCGAATGGGTCTTCAATGAGGCGTTTTCGGAGGCGACGCGCACGCAAGGGTCAATCGTCGCTCTCGGGATCGCCCTCGCGCTCGGAGTTTCGCTTCGCTACATTCACTCGTACGTCGACAAGATCGTCGATCGCACCCTATTTCGGAAGCGGCACGAGCGCGAGAAAGCGCTACGCGACTTCGCGAACGAAGTGACGTTCATCACCGATCGTGAGGTACTGCTCGACGACACCGTGCACGAAATTCAGAAAAGCGCTGAAGCGGATGCGGTCGCCATCCTGCTGCACGACGGGAATGGCGCGTACTGCCAAGTGCGAACAACGAACGGCGCTGAAATGACCGTGAGCGAGAACGATCGCGCGATCTTGAAGCTACGCGCCTGGCATCGGCCGATCGATCTCGACAACGTCGAAACATCACTCGAAGGCAAGCGCGCATATCCGCTAACGTCTCGCGGTGAACTGCTCGGGATCCTCGTTTGCGGCAGTAGTCACGACGGACAAGGGTTCGCTCCGGACGAAGACGCGGCGTTGCTCGCGCTCGCGCAAGGAGTCGGATCTGCTCTTGCATCATTCGATGGCATCGGCCGACGCGACGTCAAGTCATCGATCGATGCCCTCGCGCTAGATGTAAAAGAAATCAAGGACCGGCTTCGCGACCTTGACACAACGGAAGCCAGCACACGTTCCCGAAAGGGCATCAAGGTCTGATTAGACCGCAGTCCGCGTTGTGCCGGCTGCGTAATCACAACTAGGAAGGCAGCGATCTTCGTCGTCGAGAACGAAAGCATGGTGTCGCATTTCGCTATGGAAGGCGTCGTAAAACGTTTTGGCACGAAGACTGCCGTCGACGGATTAACCCTCTCCCTTGAGGGAGGTGAAGTAATCGGTTTACTCGGTCCAAATGGTGCCGGGAAGTCGACAACGATGCTGTGTGCGGCAGGGCTGGTGCGTCCCGATGAGGGCGCGTTTTTCTGGGCGGGCAAACGCCTCGGCCCGGAGCGCGGACG
>JAMXLG010000080.1 GCA_024281135.1 Vulcanimicrobiia bacterium
AGGGTTACGTCATCTCCAATGACGACGAGTTCTCACCCGACGGGAACGTCGTGTACACGATCAACGAAGTCAACGTGGTCAAGGCCACGAACCAGGCGACGCTCAGCGGATCGACGCTGAACGATGCGGGCGAGACCTATACCCTGAACTCGCCGACAGGTTACGCGAGCACGCAACCTTCGGGCGTCAAGTTCAATACGACGAGCCACTCCTTCACGGTCGGATATAACGGCTCGCAAGTCACGTACACGATTTCAGGAAGCACGGTTACTGACAGCCGGACGCCCACCGACAAGTTCCAAGCGACGGTTGCCGGCTCGATCGTTACGTTTGTCGATACCGTCAGCGGCGTCACCTTCGAGTTCGACGAGAGCGCAAACAACCCGATCACAGCGGAGTTTACGTACGCCAACGACTTCTTCACCGATTCGATCGCCGGAAGAACGTTCTTCATCGACACAACGAGCAACCACGTCGAAACGCTGTCGTACCTGCCGGAAGAGACGCAATATGCGTTCACACTCAGCAACGGTGTGACGTACTTGATCGATTACAGCGACGTTACGGTCGAGTTCCCGGTCATCTCGGGGGCAAACGTCAACGCGGGTGTAGCGACGGTCGGCACCGACATCTTCAGTGTCGAGATCAGCCAGGTCGAACCGGCGACCGGCGGTCCGGCAATTCCGGTCAACCAGAACTCGTTCGAGATCAATGGGAACCTCTATACGATCGAAGGCAAGCCGAGCGGCAGCAATTATTCCTCTTGCTCGGTCGTGGGCGACGCGATCGCCCCGATGCCGTTCCTGTCAGCAAACACGTTCAAGCTCACGGATCCAACGGTTACCTATACGCTGAACTTGGACGCCAACAACTTTCCCAAGACGATAACGGCGAGCTTTGCGGTGCGGCCGAGCCGCGATCTCATCAGCATCAACGACAACGTCTATTTGATTACTTACAATACGGTGTCCACGGGCTCGCTGCTCGGGCAGGGGCAACCATCGATTCCGATCGCGAACTCCGGCTTCAAACTCACGAATCCGTTTGACTCGACGACCGCGAGCTTCGTGTTCGACGATCTGGACATCTACGATGCCGGTTCCGTCGTCGGGCGGTTCCTCGTGTACGTTGCGCCGACGTTCTTCATCGGCAACGTGACTTACACTTTGAATACGACGTCGATGATCGTCACCGACAATAGCGATCGGCCTTATCCTCTCATCCCGAATCCGGCGATGTTCAGCATCAACGGGTTCAACTACGTGATCGATACGAACCAGACGCCGCACGCGATCGTAGGGAACAATAACGTCTCGCCGCTCTCCACCGACGTCACCGTGCAGAACGGTGCTTCGATTCCGAATTCAACCTTCACGCTGAACGGGCAGATCTACGCCTACGTCGAGGATGCGCAGCGAAATCTGCTCGCGATCACGGGAACGCAGCTCTATCCGATCGCGCAGCCTGCTAAAACGTTTAGGCTCGACTCGAGTCTGATTTTCGCTCTCAGCACGACGGCGCCCGCGGCGGGAAGTTATCCGGGAACCGTCGTGCCGATCGGCACGATCTCTGCCGGAAGCACCGTTCTCAACCTCTACGCGGGAACGAACGAGTCGGGCGGAGCGGATTACTTCATGTACAAGAACGCCTTGTACACGCTTATCAAATCTGCCGGCGTGTATACCGCCGTGCAAAAGTCCTATACGGTTTATGTTTCTCAGCCGGTTTCGACTCAGCAGCAACTGGCCGTATTCGATCTTGGCGGCACAACCTACGTTGTTACCGACGGCACAACCGCCGGAACGAGCCCCGCAGCCGGAACCAATCCCGCGACAATGTGGGCGCAAACGGCGAGCACGACCCTCGAAACGCAGTTCGGTCTCGTCTACGGCTTTACAGCGAAGCCTACCATCGTTACGCAGTCGGCTACGACGCACGATTTCCAATTCATCGTAAAGAACGGGGCGGGCACGAGCACCGTGTACAACATTCTCTACACGGCCGGCAGCGACTCGAACATGGTGCAGGTCGACGTTCCGGAATTGTTGCCGACGTTTACCCAGGAGGCCGAGTTCGACTTCTACGTGGGCGCGCCACTCACGATCGAGACCGGCGGCTACAATGCATTTACTGCGGCGATTGCGCCGACCGCAACGCCGGTCGAAACGTTCGCAGGCGCCTTCAGTACGCCGGTGACCTCGACCGACGCGTCAATCGATTCGCTGATTACGGCGCAAGGCGACTTTACACTCGAATTCTGGCATTCGATTCCGATGGTTCCGGTCTCGGGATACCATCCGTTTACGTATACGGCCAGCACCAACACTCCACTGGTCTACGATGTCGACGTCGACTTCCACGATGCTTCGACCGTTTTCGTACGGATCAACAACACGGTCATGCAGGCGACCACCACACCGCCGGCATTCTCATCGCGCTGGCGCCATTTCGCGCTCAGCTACGATCAGCCGTATACGATGGTCTGCAACGGCGCAGGCTATCAGGTCGCCAACGGAACGAATTACGATGTCGGCGGCGATTTCAGCATCGCGATGACGTTCGCGGCCGCCGACGTCGTGACCAATCAGGGTCTCCTCTACAAAGGAACCGGTTCCACCAACACGACGCCGGAACTCGAAATGTCGTATCGGGTGGCCATTGAAAACGGAGCGGTCACGCTCATGCTGACCGATGGCGACGGAAACATTCAACAGGCCATTTCAGGTCCGCCGATCGTGGCAGACACGTACTACCAAGTCATTATCGTGAAGTCTGCGACAACCACCGCTACCGGCGCGTCGTCGGGCACGGATCCGTACGATCCGCCATTCGACACCAGCGAACTATCGTCCGCGGCGAGCGGCGGCACGACGGGAACGATCGGAGCATTGCCGACGTCGGGAACCGGCCCGATCAATATCACCGGCGTCGGCCCGAACGATCCGGGTGCAACACCGCAACTCACGGCCTTCCTTAAGAACATCAACGCTAAGCCCAGCCAAAACCCGAGCTACAATGTCATGATCTCGGTACGAACGGTCAACGACGACGGCACGTTCGGATCCTGGCAACAGGGAACGTTAACGCCGGTGTCCGTTACCGACGCCGACGGGCTCAACGTCGCCGCAACGGGCGCAGCGCACTTGCTGATCGGCGCGGCATTTGACGACAACAACATCGAAATGGCGTTGGGAACCGCGGCCGGACCCGGCAATATTCGAGATGTGTACATCTTTAACAGTGCGATCAACTACCAAGGAATCAAATCGAACGGAACCATCATCGACATCGCAGACGCTACGACACAAGATCTTGCGAAGGCCGGAATCTTGGGATATTGGCCGGTGGTGTACAATGCCGACGGCATCGTCGCTAACGTCTACAATACAACAGACGTCGCAACATCGACGAACGCCTCAGCGGCTTTTCTTTCCCCGCTCACAGGCCACGAACTGGAAGGCACCAGTCTCTACATCAACGGCTACAAGATGACGGTATCACTTGCCACTTCGCAATCTGCTGCGACGGAGATGCCGTCTTATACGGCGGGCCAATCGCTGCTGGACTTCAACGCTGGGTCGTACAAACTTGAAGAGATCAGCATTTGGAGCATGGCGCGGGCCCAGTACCAGGTCCTCGACGACATGTTCGGGCGACTGATACCGAGCAACGAACCGTTCCTCTCAGTCTATCTCAGCGGTGAGTTCTCGTTGCAGGGCATCAGCGCGCCCGCTCTTCCGATGAACAAATACATCGACGGCATCCTCGTCCAAAACGCGGTCACGGTGCACGACTTCAACTTCACATCCGCGTCGTTGGACCTCATCGGCAGCCCATGCGTGGGACGCTGCGGTCCGCTGATCACGCCAAACCTCTACACGCCGCCGGGCGTTGCGCTTACCGTGTGCGACACCGTTCCGTATCTGACGAGCTATTCTATCACGCTCAATTCGACGACCGGAACGCTTGCCGGTGAGATCGACGAGGCCTACGTCTACATCAAGAACAACACGATCATGCTCTACGCCGGCAAGAAGGTCGGCGATCTCACGCTCACGTGGATCACGCAAGAGCAGGGTAACGTGCAGGTTACCGGTTATATCGAAGGCGCTCCGCCCGCGCCGATGGCAAATCTCACCAAACAGCCGTCGTATGTTGGAGCTACGACGATTGCACTGACGGCGCCGACTTCGGTAAACCTGAAGTACGAAAACAGCAAAGACACGGCGACGGATAACAAGTTCACGATCGGCGATAACTTTGGAATCCAATTCGGTTTAGGAATAACCATGGCGCCGTTCGGCTTCGGCGTGAAGAGCGACGATAAGGAATTTTCGATAACATTCACCGCCGGTGACAAATACTCGTGGGAGTCGAACGACGAAAACACGGACGATAAGACGGCGACTACCAACCTGGCCGAGTCCAACAAATACACCGTGAAGATGCAAGGGTGGGAGGCCCCATATACCAACGATCAATTCATGGCGAACCTCAACACCGTCACGACGCCGAGCACCACTCCGGGAACGCCGGGCGCGAAGACGCCGATATTGCCGAACCCGAGCCTCGGCGGATTTACCACCTCGAACGCGGCCGCACAGCTGCCGACAAGCGGCGTTACCGACGAGAAGTTTGGACAGCGTATGTTCGTGCCGTCGCCATATGGCCAAGCCTTTGTGACGTCGCAAACGATGGATATCTACCAGCAGACGCTCGTGCAGAGCAACACCGTCTACGGCTTCGTCGCCGTTCCGAACACACAAATTCCGCGCGATCTGAACATTGTATCGTTCCGTCTGAACAGCCAGTATATTCGGCCCGGATGCCTCGACGGTATGATCGGCTACGTCTACAACCCTGCAACACTCCCTGATGGAGAACGAACGTATACGACCTCTACGGGTCAAATGGAGCCGCTCTACGACGGAAACTTCTCGCCGGGGGTCGTCGGCCACAATGCCAGTTACATGCAAGTTGTTCAAGCCTATCAAGTGAAGAAGGAGATCGATCAGGAAGCGTTTGCAAACCTCGCGCTTTTCAACACGAAGTACAACGCGCAGGACAAGTTACCCGATTCCTCGTTGACTCCGGCGCTGGATTTTTATGACGAGTACATCTGGTCGTCGCGCGGCGGCATTCAAGAAGTCAAGCACACGTACACGACGACGTATGAAGAAGCGCTGACTTATCAAAACACGAGCACGGACGCGAATGCGCTCACCTTCGACCTCAAGCTCGCGACTGATTTCTTCACGCCTATCGACATCGGGTTCGAGTGGGATTGGCAGAAGAAGACGACATGGAAGTACATGTACGACACCTCGGCGACTGCCTCGTTTGACGTAACGGCGACGTTCGACGGCGTCGAGACAGATACGCAGATGCGCTATGCGAGTAACAATGACGCGCACTTCGTGATGAACTACAACTCGATGTACAATTCGAACAATCAGAGCGGCATCGAACTCGTTATCGGATCCGACGGTCTGGTCTATCAGGTCGTTCCGTCGGCGACGTCGGGTGCGGGACTACCGCTTTCGAACAACATCGATACCAGCATGTCGTATACGCAGCCGCAACCGTCGTATGCAACCGGAAACGCCGACGGTTTGACAGGCAATTTGGAACCGTACGACCGGCCGGGAAAAACGAGCCTGTTCCGGACGTACGTGTTCTTCTTGCAGCCGGCACAGGAGAATGCGAGCGACTTCTGGACCACGGTCGTCGACCCGGTGTGGCTGGCGAACAGTCCGGATCCCGATGCCGCTGCATTGCGCACCGCGCAGGGCAATGCATCGCTTCCGTGGCGGCTGTTCTATCGCGTCACCTATTCGGAACGCTTCCTACCGCCGATCGCGACCGCATCGACGGCGATCCCGCAGATCACGCCGATCATGGCAGTACCCGTGCTGAATCCACCGACCGACTTTCTGTTCGAGCCGATGTCGGTGAAGACGCGGCCGAAGCACAATCCGGCAAACGATATCGAAGCCAACGTCGTTCTTGCATCACCGACGCAATCGGGCTCGAGTACAGGCCAACCCAACAACGTCATTCCGTTCGACCTGCTTAAGAGCGCATCGACGATCGTGAACTGGGGCGACTCGAACAACGCGAAGGTCCTCACGCAGTTGATCACCTCGGTGGTCGGCACGAATATCGTGCGGATGTCTGCGAGCACGTCGGAAGGCTCGACGCTCGTGGCTCAGGTCGCGGACCCGGTCAATGGTGGAGTCTTGTACTCGATCTATACCGATCCCAACGGTCTGACCGTGAACGTTCCGACAAACATGGGGATCACGGTTTACGCCGACGTGAACGGCAACCCGATCCAATACTTCGACGGAAAGACGTACCACTCGCTGCAATGGGACTACATCGCTAGCCCTGACGGCACCATCATGTACTACATTCAGCCGCCCTCGACGTACGATCAGACCACGTTCAATCTCACTGGAGACTACGACCTGTACAGCATGCCCGGCGACGAATGGCGATACTACCTCGTCTCCGGCATGAGCTCGAACATGACGTCAAATGCGACGTTCGCGGACGAGGGGCCGTTCCTGAATTCCGCCGACTACGTCGGGTTCACGATGCCTGCCGCGACGCACGCAACGAATGGCGCGGATCAAGTCGCCGGCTATGTTCTTGCGCAAGGCGTCGTGCAGTACCCCAACCTCAATACCAAAGCCGAGGTCTTTTCCGACGTTCTCGTCTATAAATCGATGGCTTTGCTGGATACGTTCCCGATCGGCGATCAGGAAACGTTGATGGCGTACCTTGATTCGCAGTACCCGAATAGCCCGTTCGTCAATAACGACGAGATCAATCTCGTCTTCGCCCGGAACATTTCGTCATACATGAACGAGGTGCAACAAGCGCTCATCCCGCAGTAAAGAAAATCGGTAAGGCCAGACCACCTGAATCTGGCTTCGGCTTTTGAATTGCAAATCCACTTGCGGCCTGCGCATAGGTATTAATCTGTACGATTCCGTTCATTGTGCCGCTACTGAGATGACGAATGCGTTTGGGTTCTCGATTGTCGCTCCGGCTACGAATGCCCCGCTTACCACATTGTAAGCATTGACAACTGGTGGCCCGCTGCTGCGCGTATAGAAAAACGCTTCGGTTCCGGCGCTATTAACCGCTCCCATATTAAACGCCAGCGAATTCACCATAAACTGTTTGATGATTTGCGCGGATGCGGAGTCGATTACGGTTCCTTGAGCCAAGTTATTCGTATCGAGGCCACCGACGACGATCGTGCGTTTATCGGTTGTTTCCTCAAAGTTGGCGTACAAGCTGGCGGTTGAGCCAAGCCCTATGCTTCCCGTCTGACTTCCGGTGACCGTATCGAAGATGGGGATGCTGAAAAAAGTGCCCGCGTACACATGGTGATCGAGCGGATCGAGCGCGATCGCGACCAGGCCAACGGAGGACGAAAATTGGTGGAACACCGACGTTGTTCCGCTGGTTATGTCAGCGCGGACGAGCTCGACCGGCAGATTGACTGCGACGAAGGCCGTGCTCCCGTCGTTAGACACGGCAACGAGCCCCAAACTAAAGTTTTCCGCGGGCAACGCAATCTTTTTGATAACGCTCAAACTCTTCGGGTCGAATACATACAGATCCGATGCTGCTTGCGCCTCAACGACGGCGACGAGAACGGATCCGTTATTGCTCTCCTTGAGATCCGTAATCTGTCCGGTAAGTTGAACCGTCTTGCTCGGCGTCATCGACTGGGCGTCGACGGCCAACAGCGACGTGGTCTTGTTTGAACAAGAAGCGAGGTAGCTTCCTACTGCGGCATAAAGCGTTCGAGCGTCGGGGGAGAGCGCTAACGCAACAACATTCGGCCCCGACGTTTTTATCTGTCCAACTCTAGTCATCGAGGCCTGATCGTATGCGAGAATTGTCGGAGCATTCCAGGCTACGAATACCGTTTTTCCGGACGACCCGGTTACGCCACTGAAGCCCGGAACAGAGTTTGCCGCTTGGGGCGGCGTCGTAACCGATCCGCCTCCACCGCAGCCGGCCAAGATGCAAAGCGACACGAGTGTTGCAACCCGACCATAATTCATTGCGGCGTACCTCCGCGTCCGATAGCTTCTTCAGAATATCACGAATGTGCGGACGGTTAACAAACCGGCCACAAGCTCGTTTCCAATTTCCACAATCGCTTTGACAAAAACTAACAGGTACTTGGGGTGTTTAACAACGAGCGCGCCGTGAATTATCGATAACGGCCGACAGCAAGTCCGACCGACATTCGGCCAATGTTCACTGACATTGACGTCATCCACATGTAGCCGTACGGTTTCTCGATTTGAGAATGAGGAGTCAATAGCAAAGCTCGGGAGCGCAAAAATCGAAGAGCGCTTTTGGAGTCAGACCCGTGAGATCGCGTGCCTCTCGGCTCAAGTGCGCCTGGTCGGAATAACCGGCAGCGGCTGCGAGCGACGCGAGTCCATACTCCCTGCGCTTCTCAGCGAAGTTCAGAAAGTGTTGAAAGCGAACGACGCGCTCCAGCGTCTCGGGTCCAAATCCGAGAGCACGTTCGGTTTCCCGGCGAACGCTGCGTACGCTGAGGTTCGTCAAATGCTGCAACTCTCGTAACAAACTTCCTTCAGCAAATCGACGTTGGTCCAAGAGCTCGATCACTCCAGCCATACAGGGATCAGGGTCCTCGCGCGAAGCTGTCATAGCAATGAGCGCTATTTCCAGCCGTTCGAGAACCGTTTCGGGTTCTTGCGTGTTCCCGATGGCGTCAAGCAATGTCGTAGCAAGTTGCTCATCGAGTTCGCTCAAAAGGGTACGATTGCCGGCGACTTCACCAGCGCGCATGCTTAACCACGCTGGTGCTGCACCGAGCTTGAATCTCACGGCAGCGGACGTCGATCCTGGTGATGCGATTTCCGCATATGCCGTTCTGCTTGGCCCATAAAGCCGAAGTACGCCGTTCGACCAGATCACCTCGGCACAGCCATCGGGCAGCACGAAGAATTCCAACGGGACTGAACCCTGGGGAATCTTTAAGTGCCATGCCTTCGAAAAGTGCCGGCGTAACTCTGGAGCTACGGGACGTTCCGACATTACCGCGCCCCGTCCGAAGACCGCCCCGGCCTGGTTCCCAATGAGCTTCATGGCTCACACCTGTCTGCTTAGTACTTCGTCAGCCGCTTCCAACGAGGTGGCGTCGGTCACTGCCGATTCATAGGCGATGTATCCATCCGGTCGAATCAACAGCAGTTCTTGCTTCTCGCTTAAACGTGACTCGAGAACGCGAGGAAATCGATCTTCTAGTGATTTTGCGGCGCCATTTGCGCCGTTCACCAAGAGTACGAAGCGACGTCCGATACGGCCTCCTCGTAGCGTATCATCTAAATATCGTCTGCCGGCGCCATCTACGATGTGGCTTCCTTTATACGAATTGCCCAATCCCGAAAGCCGCTCAACGAAGGCGCGCTGGAATAACGGGATATGCGTCGCAATCGGTATCACCGCGTTTCGGATTCCTTGAACAAGTGGACTGCGCGCGCCCAATCCACTCGTCAGAAAGTGTGTCGTTTCTATAACGCCGCGAACGATCGGGTGACGCTCCTCTGTGTAGCTTCGCAGAAGTGCATCCTTGGCTTCGCCACGCACGGCAAGATCGAGCTTCCAGGCGAGGTTCCACACGTCCTGAAGTCCCGTATTCATGCCCTGTCCACCGAAGGGACTGTGAATGTGCGCCGCATCTCCGGCGATGAAGATGCGGCCGCTACTCATCTTCGAGACGGATCGGTGGTGGATTTTGAAGTAGCCTGACCAGTTCATCGAGTCAGCGACAACGCCCTGAGGCGCGCGCTCAGCTAGAAGAGCGTTGACGAGATCGAGCGAGGGTGCGTCACCCTCCGGCGTATCGACCGTTGCGACTAATCTCCGGCGTTTTGCACTCATCGGGAAGATCGCAAGTGGCCCCTGCGGACTTGGGCACAGTTGCATTTCGTCAGCTGGAATTGCCTCATTAGTTATGACATCTGCGAGCATGTATTGTTCGGCGTAATCGCCTCCGTCGAACGGCAGGCCGAGGAGGTTGCGAACCGTACTATGCGCGCCGTCGCAGCCGACTAAGTACTTCGCTTCAATGATCGCAGACTCACCGTTGCGTTCGACGATCGCTTCGACGCCCGCTTCTGTTTGATGAGCAGAAACCAGCGTCGTTTGATATTCGACGTCGCCGCCAAGACGGCGGAGGTTCTCCAGAAGAAGCCTTTCCGTTACGTCTTGCGGCACCATTGCGACGAATGGATAAGGGGTGCCGGGTGGAACGAAGTCGATTCGGCCGAGCATCCGCGTATGAGAAACGATTGCTACACCGGTAACGCGATTGGCTACGTTAGAAAAGGGCTCGGCTATGCCCGCCATGTCGAAGATCTCGAACGTCCTCGGGAAGATTGCGAGCGCTTTTGATACGGTGGACTGCGTTGGATGAGATTCGATGATGCGATAGCTCATGCCGCGGCGTGCGCATTCGTTCGCGAGAAAGAGTCCCACGGGGCCTGCCCCAACGACAAGGACATCGAGCGCTGCTCCTGGCGTCACAGTCTGTACCTCGCTTCTTTTCAGTGGCAAACCAGTTCAAGCGTAAGCGATCGTCACCACCTTTGTTTTGTACAAAACGGACAGTTGTTGGAGGGCTCCCGAGCTTCGTTACTTGTTGAACGTCCATTCAGTATGGTATGCTCTTGCCGTGATTCAGTCAAGCCGGGATGCAACACGATCGCGAGCCGCCATACTGGACGCCGCCGAGGCGGTGTTTGCGGAAAAAGGCTACCATGGGGCGACTTTTACTGACATTTGCAAAACCGCCAGTGTCTCTCGTGGCCTTCCAACATACCTGTTCGGTGGCAAGGACGAGCTCTATCGCGCCGTCGTCGGGCGAGCGGCAGCGCGATTGCATGCGTCGACCCTCGATCCACTGCGGCGCTACGCTCAGCGGCAATCGACATCGATTGCGGAGGCAATTGAACTCGCAGTCGACACATACGTCGATTATCTGAATGCGAACCGAAGAATCGTGCGGCTGTTGCAATGGGAGATGCTCAGCGATCCCAATGAACAACGTCCATTTGCACCCAGCGCGGAGTTGTTCGCGGAGTTTCGCGACGCGCTCAAAACGATTCTTAAGAACAACGAGCTGACCGACGTTTCCGCGTCGGACTTGCTTTCGAGTATCGTGTCGCTCTGTTTCTTCCCGTTTATGCTCGGTCTCGGAACAAAGGTTCTTGGACCGAAGCCCTTCGGCAAAGCAGAGCTGACGCGACGCAAGAATCACATCGTCCGGATTCTTTTACGAGGCATCACATGCTAGGACCACGCGCGTCAACGACGCTCGCGCGTATCGGACTCATTGTCTGTGGAACCTACTACACCGTCGTCGGCATGCTGCTATTCGCTGCGCCGCGCTTGTTTTACGAACACATCGGCCGCATTGGGGCGTTCAACGAGCACTACTCACGGGACGTTGGAAGTTTCACCCTGCCTCTTGGCCTCGCGTTGTTCTGGCTCGCTCGCAGGCCGTTTAAATATCGTCTCTTTGCCTGGTATGCGGTCGTGGCTAGTGCGTTTCATGCCGCCAGCCACTTCATGGATGGCATCAACACGCAAAGAGCCGCGAATGCATTCATATTTTTCATCGGAGTAACCGCACTACTGTGCCTTCCACTCCTTAAAGAACAGGAGACCCTAAGATGAAACGACTCGCGTACGTCGCGCTCGTTCTTGCTCTCGTCATCCAATTTACGTGGGAGATTAGCGCGCTCAAAACCATCCCTCATGACATGAACTTCTGGTTCAGTTGGTTCGTGCTTGGCGGTTTCGCGATGGTTGCGCTGACGAAAGGTAGGGCGGTCTGGGCTTCCTGGCTGATGCGCGTTGGGCTGGGTCTCGACTTCACCGCGACGACGCTCGATCGATATGGGATTTTCGGGCCGTACGGAACCAAAGGCGTGAATTGGGGAGACTTCCAGCACTTTATCGCGTACACGCATCAAGTCAATGCGTTCCTGCCGGCAAGCTTTGCGCCACTCCTCGCGTACGCAGCGAATGTTTGTGAAATCGTCCTTGCTGTCGCGCTCATTCTCGGTATCTGCACGTCCCTTGCCTGCCTTGCAACTGCGCTGCTGCTTCTTGCCTATGCCTGTGCAATGACGATCTCGTTTGGCTTCACCTCTCAATTTCCGTACGCAGTCTTCTTGCTGAGTGCGGGCGCATGGTATTTAGCAAATACCGACTCTTCATTCCTAAGCGTAGACCGTCTGTTCAACTGGATCGCGAGGTCCGCGGTCAGCGAAGCCTCAAGAACTCCGAATCAGTTTTAGTGAGAAGCAGTAAGGATGACTTTTCCAGTCACTTTGCGGCTCGCCTGTGCGACGAATGCTGCCTTCGCATCAGCAAGGGAATAGACTGCATTGACGTGCGGTCGAATCTGACCTGCGTCTACCATGCGGCTTAACTCCACGAGCTGCGTCCGATTGGGCTCGCGGATGAAGTGTACGATTCGAATATCTTGCCGCGTCCCTTTCGGTGGCATCATGGCCGTCACGAGTGTTCCGCCCGGCTTCACGATCGCAAGCGAACGCTCGAGAATGTCGCCACCGATGGTGTCATAGACAAGGTCGACCTTACCAATGCGATCTTCCCATCCGCTCTTCCCCAGGTCAACAAAAATGTCGGCACCCGCGTCGAGCACTTGCGATTCGGTGTTGCTCCGACCGGTACCAATTATTCGAGCACCAATCGGGCGCGCAAGTTGTATCGCCATATCGCCCAGCGCGCCGGC
>JAMXLG010000081.1 GCA_024281135.1 Vulcanimicrobiia bacterium
GCTACCTTTCGCTCCGCGACGTTCTAATTTTTTCTGCGGGCTATTACGGACTCCGTGGCAAGGAGGTCGAGGAGCGTGCCGACATGCTACTCGAGCGCTTTGGTTTAACCTCGCGAGCGCATCTCGAATACACGAAGATATCGGGTGGGCAGAAGCGCCGTCTGTCGCTTGCGCGGGCGCTGATTCATCAACCTAGTCTGCTGATTCTCGACGAACCGACGGCCGGAGTCGACGTCGAGCTGCGCTTAGAGCTCTGGCAATGGCTGCGCTCACTCAACAACGATGGCCTGACGATCTTCTTAACGACGCATTATCTGGAAGAGGCCGAGCAACTCTGCAAGCGGATCGCGATCATCCGCGAGGGCCGCATCGTCACCGAAAAACCCACCGAGGAGCTCGTTGCCGAGGGTGCGTCGCTCCAAGAAGTTTTCCTGGAGCTGACGCGAAACTGATGGTTCTCAATCCGATCGGACTCTGGACGCTCGTCAGGCGCGAGATCATCCGCAGCTTGAAGATCATCAATCAAGTGATCTGGCCGCCGATTATCACGACGCTTCTCTACGTATTCGTCTTCGGACTTGCGTTGGGCAGCCGTATCCCCGTAGTGCAGGGCGTTAGCTACGCCCAGTTCCTGATACCGGGCCTGATCATGCTCCAAGTCATCGACTCGTCGTACAGCGAGTGCTCGAGCTCGCTGTTTCAAGGACGCTTCATGAACTCGATTCAGGAGCTTTTGATCGCGCCGATGTCGGCGTTTGAGATCGTGTCGGGCTATATCCTAGGGAGCATGGCCCGGTCCTTCCTGATTGCGGGCCTGATTACGGTGCTCGGCGTGGTGCTGGTGCACACCGCTCCGCGCGATTGGGTGCTCTACGTTTGCGTGATCGCGATGGTCTCGGTGCTGTTTTCGGCGCTCGGGTTGATCTTTGGCCTGCTTGCCGACAAGTTCGACCACATCGCGATATTGACGACCTTCGTAATCACGCCGCTCACCTTCGTCGGCGGTGTCTTCACGTCGGCTGAGATGCTTCCGGAGCCGCTTCGAAGAATCTCACTTTTTAATCCAATTTTCTACACGATCGACGCATTTCGGCGAAGCTACACCGGCTTCAGCTACCTTACGCCTGCGTTCTCGCTTGCGATGATTGCCCTGCTCGCATTAATTTCGCTCGGTATCATCTTGCGCATGACCGCGATCGGCTATAAACTTCGTACTTGATGACTCTCATTGCCATGCTGCTGGCGCTCGCGCAGTCTTCAACGCAGCTGTCAATCGAACCGTGGACGGGCTCGGACTTCCAAACCACGACGACCGGCGCCGCAAAATATCGTTTGAACGTTAACGGGAAGGCGAACGCGACGCTGCACTTGCAGGCACATAACGTCGCGGCGGGATGGCTGGCGGCTTTCTGCACCCCGCGCCTTTGTTCGCCGCAGCGCGTCGAGCTGACTCTTCCGCACTCGGGCAACGCGGTCGTTCAGTTCGAGCTGATACGCGAATCGGAGAGCGCACCCGAAAGCAGCGGCGCGACGATCACCTCCCAAGACGGTGCTTCGGTCGACGTTCCGGCAGCCTCCCGGCGCTAGCCCTAACAGCTGTTCACGGTTAGGTCGCGGTTTCGCGCGCAAGCTCGAAAGCCGTTTCGACGGCCTTTTCCTCGGTCATAGCGGCTCCTTGCATCGAGAGCTCGACAACGAGATCGGTTCCTATCACCTCCCGCAGCACGCCGGCAAGCGCTGCGTGGCGAGGCTTGACGAAAGGCAGTCGAGCCGATCCCAACGTCGCAATGCGAGCGTCGGCGAAGCCAAAAATCTGCGCGGCGAGCGCGCAGACGTGCGCCCGGCGTTGCGCCGGGAGCCCCGGACGCAGTGCCGCGATCGTCGCTATATGCTCTACCGACCACGCAACGTAAACTTGGAAGCGGTGTTCGCACGCTATATCGAGCGCCTCGCTTACGGACGCGAGCGCTTCATCGTATCGCGATAGCGTGTGAAGATAGAGCGACATACCGTAAAGCGCGCTGCATTTGGCGTACATATTTCCGTCGGGAGCGGCCGCCAGCGATTGCGCAGCGTGCGCAAGCGCCAGCTCGGGATTACCGGCCATAAACTCGCATTCGCTAAGATCGAGGAGCGCGTACGCGATGCTGCTCACGTGAGCTAGGCTGCGGTGGATCTGCAGTGCTTGCGCGATAAGACCGCGAGCGGCAAGAACGTCATTCTCAGTAGCAAGAGCCAGAAGCCGCATGAGACACGCCACCGAAAAACTGCCGCGCTCGCCGAGCTCGCGAGCGGCCCGAAGCGCCGGTTCGAGCGAGGATTTTGCCTCAGCGGATCGTCCGAGATAAATTAGCGCGTGGCCGCGTAACACCTCGGCGCGAGCGACGCCCAGCGCATCGCCCAGCTCAGTGAAGCGGTCGAGGACGATTTGGCCTGCTTTGAGCTCGGCTCCGTACTCTCGCAAGTTGCCCGCGATGCGGGCCGCCGCGTACTTCAGCGCCGCGAACGCTGCCCTCGGCGTTTGCGCGCCGGCGAGTTCGAGTGCGGTGTCTATCCAACGCCGTCCTTCGGCGTGACTGAAGAAAAGCGTATGCCGCGTCGTGGCCAGGAAAAAGGAAAAATAGGGACCGAGTTCGCCGGCGATTCGTTGTCCCAAGACCACGTCGCCGCGCTCAACGAGAGCCCAGTGGAGCGCCGATCGCCAATTTGCTGCTTCGTAGTTCGCCTGCGCGGTAATGCGCGACGTGTGTACGTACTCAAACGCGCGATTGAACCATTGTGCGGATTCAAGAGCCGCGAGCGCATGGCGATGTGCTACGGTCGATTCTTCGCCGCGCTCAACGAGCCGGTCTCGCGCGTATTCCCGAAACGACTCAAGCATCCAGTACCGCGACGGGCTCGAGTCGAGATTCGGCAACACGAGTGACTTGCTTACCAAAGATGCCAAGAGGTCGAGGACGTCGGCCGGCGGCACCCCGT
>JAMXLG010000082.1 GCA_024281135.1 Vulcanimicrobiia bacterium
GCTCACCGCCAGTGAATCCGACTACCGAACCGGTCTCGAACTTGTGGGCGATCAGTTGCGCCACGTCGAGGCCGCGCTCGTTCGCAACGCCGCCGAGCGAATCGGAGACGGCCGTGACTTTATAGCCGTGCTGGCTCATGAGCTGGGCCGCGTACATTCCGGCGTTGCCGAACCCCTGAATGGCAACTCGAGCACCTTCAATCGTCTTCCCGAGCGCTTCCATTGCCTCGTTGACTGCGTACATGCAGCCGCGCGCGGTCGCTTTATCGCGACCCGCCGAGCCGCCGATCGAGACCGGCTTCCCGGTGACGACGCCCGGAATCGAGTAGCCGTGCTGCATCGAGAACGTATCCATGATCCATGCCATGATCTGTGGCGTCGTGTAGACGTCGGGCGCGGGAATGTCTTTCTCGGGACCGATGATAATGGATATTTCAGTCGTGAAACGCCGGGTGAGGTTCTCGAGCTCTTGGAGCGACATCTCTTTGGGATTACAAATGACGCCGCCCTTCGCGCCGCCGAATGGGATGTTTACCAGCGCGCATTTCCACGTCATCCACATCGCGAGAGCCTTGACTTCGTCGAGGGTCACGTCGGGATGAAAACGGATGCCGCCCTTGCCGGGCCCGCGCGAGAGGTTGTGCTGTACGCGATAACCGGTGAAGATGCGAAAGCCGCCGTTGTCCATCCGCGCGGGGATAGAGACTTCGAGCACTCGCTTGGGTTGACGAAGGTAGCCGTGAAGCGATTCGTTCAGACCGATGAGCACTCCGACTTCATCGAGCTGCCGCTGCGCCATCTCCCAAACGTTGTCACGTGACTGTACTGCGGATAAATCTTGAGTCATTAAATCTTGAGCCATCATACTTTCTATTTGCTAGTTACTGATGCGGTGGCCTGCCGTACATGCTCGCGTGGTATGCAGGCAGGTGCGGATTCTTCCAGTGCGATCCGTCCTCAAACGTTATTTTCAGTGGAACGCACTTTGCATAGCTGGTCTGCAGCGGGAAGACGTTCGGACTTAGACCGAATTTGTGCTTAATCTCGGCGCCTGGGGAGAACGTTCCCACATCTTTAACCTCGGCGACGAGTTCACCGCGGACGATCAGCCCAAACTCGATTTGCTTCATCACCTGATTCGTGACGTTGACGTAGTGAATGCCGAGCGTCGGGTCATGCTCGACCGGTGCTTGGTAGTACGTCGGGCCATACACCGACGGCCACCCCCAATAGCCACCATAGACGCCGGGACCATAAAATCCCGGCGTGTAGCCGGACCACCCGTAGCTGACGTTGCGTTCCGGATTGCAACCATGGACTTGAATAGGGTGCGGCGTCGTTACCTGCGAGGCCATTGACATCGCGACCTGCGCGTTCTGCGCGATCGTAGTGACGGGAAGAGCCGTTGCGAGGCAGAGGGCTGCGGCGCCCAGTGTAAAGCGTACCGTGTTCATCGAGTTCGGTCTCCTTAGCAATTCCGAGGCAGGTTGGAAGGCACTTCTTCAAATAAAAGGACGGCGCCTTGGCGCCGTCCTTTTTGCCGTGAGAGAGAGGGACCTGGTTTTACCGCGGAGGCCTTCCGCCGCCGTTACCGTGCGAGCCGCCGCCACCACCGCCGCCCGACGCATGCGGGGCCGAATAGCTGCCGTGTGAGTACGACGGCTGCGAGCCGCGCGAGTACGACGGCTGGGAACCGCGCGAGTATGACGGATAGGAGCCGTGTGAGTATGACGGATACGCGCTATGCGCGTACGACGGATACGAGCTGTGCGCGTACGACGGATACGAGCTATGCGCGTACGACGGAGTCGAGCTGTGCGCGTACGACGGAGTCGAGCTATGCGCGTACGACGGAGTCGAGCTGTGCGCGTAGGAGGGGTAATCGCTGCGCGAGTATGCATCCCGTCCGCTAGAGCTTCCGTACGAGTCGCGGCCGTAGGAACCTCCGTACGAGTCGCGTCCATACGAGTCACCCCGCGAATACGAGTCACCGCGAGAGTATGCAGCGCGATCCTCGGAAGACGAAACGCTGCCACGCTGTTGTGAGAACCGGCCCCACGAACTCGACGGTGCTCGATCGCTTCGCGAGCTCTCGTTAGTCGTTCCCTCGCGAGCAGAGAGCGATTTCGCGCCGGATGGAACCGAGCTGACTCGTCCTTCCGCGCCACGCGACTGATTGAAGCGCGACCATGAGTCGGAGGGCGTGCCTTCGTGACGGCTGGCATCGAGCGTCGCGGTGTCGCGGCGTCCCATATCGGCCGGCGCGCTCTCGTGCCGCACTGCATCGGTTCCGCGCGCAGCATCCGCTCCATGTGAGAGCGTCGCGTTGTCGCGGCTGACCGGCGCATTGTGCGCGTTGCTTTCGATCGCACGCGCGATCGTTCTCTGCTGTTGGTCGAAGGAGTTTCTCGCTGGGAGCGAGTGGTCTGCCATGGCGAATCTGGGCGAATCGAAGCTCTTCGAGAACGATACCGGTGTCACCGAATGTCCGCCGAAGCCCAAGCTGTCGCGAGTCGGCGTTATCGCCATCCCTCCACGAACCATTCCCACGTTACTGCTAATCACGTGGTCGCTGCCTGGAGGTGCGTGACCCGTGATGACATGATCGCTGCCCGAGGTTTCGTGACCCGTGATCACATGGTCGCCGCCCGAGGTTTCGTGACCCGTGATCACATGGTCGCCGCCCGGAGCTACGTGACCCGTGAGTACATGCTGGTTGACCGGAAACTCGTGAAGGCCGCTCGTTCCGTGAACGAAGCTACTTAGCATCGTTCCGTGCACGCCGCCGTGCGGGAACCTACGGTAAATGTTCGTGATGTTCGTAATGTTGTAGACCGGCGCGCCCCAGCCGCCGCCACCCCAGCCGCCGCCGCCCCAGCCCCATCCTAGGCCTGTCCAGGCCCAGCCGGGATACCAAGGGTAGTACGGCCAGTACGGTGCGAGCGGGTACCAACCGATGTAGGGATACGCGAACCCTCCAT
>JAMXLG010000083.1 GCA_024281135.1 Vulcanimicrobiia bacterium
GCGCTCTATCGCGGCGATCTCCTCGAAAATATCCAGGACGACTGGGTGTTTAACGATCGCGAGAGATTGCGTGCCGCGCAAATGTTTGCGCTTGGTGAAGTACTGGCGAGATATCGCAGCGCGCGTAACTACAGCGCAGCAATCGCGTGCGCGCAGCAGATCCTCGCCGCAGATCCTTTCAGAGAAGATACGGTTCGCGCGCTTCTGGCTCTGCGCTATGAGAGCGGAGATCGGGCAGGCGCGCTGCGCGAGGCCGACCGTTACGCGCGGCTTTACAAAGATGAGCTGGGCGTTGGTTTAATGCCGGAAACCGAAGCGTTGCGGGAAACCGTTGCAGCAGCTCAGTCCCTGCAACTGAATGCAACATCGGAAGAACCTGCACGGGAACGCGTATCGCTTGCGACGCCGTTCATGGGGCGCAGTGATGAGCTCGAGCGTTGCCGTTCACTTTGGAGTCGCGCTGCTCGCGGCCACGGGAGCGTCCTCTTCGTCGGCGGCGAGGCGGGAATCGGCAAGTCGCGATTGCTTGACGAACTCGCACTTGTCGCGGAACGCGAGGGCGGACGTGTCGTACGCGGATACACATCTCCCCCGGAGAGCGTGCCATATCAAGCGTTCTCCACGGCGCTGCAAAGCGCGGGCCCGCTACTTGCGGCCGTACCGGCTGACGATTCGACCGTCGCGGCAATTTGCCGGATCGCGCCTCAAGTCGCGCATCATGCGAAACGGCCGGTAGCATCATTGGCGGAGCTCGATCCCGTGCGCGAGCAGCAACGCCTGTTTTCCGCGCTCACGCATTACCTCGGAACGCTGGCCCTTACGCGTCCACTGCTGCTCATTCTGGAAGATCTCCATTGGGCCGGCGTTTCTACGCTCGACGCGCTGCGTGCGCTCGCGCAACACGTGCGCGCCTACCCGCTGCTCGTTGCAGTAACATATCGCACCGAAGAGGCGTTCGAACCGCTTTCGGCTCTTCGAAGGGATCTCGTGGGTGGCGCAATTGCACAGCACGTGGCTCTCCGGCGTCTTTCGGACTCGGACGTTCTCACGATCGTGAAAGGGATCGAGCAAACGGCGCATGCGGATGACGCGCTCGTCCAAGAATTGATCGCCGTCGCCGAAGGCCATCCGTTCTTTCTGGTCGAGGTCCTCGCGCAGTTCGTCTCGTCCGGCGGAGCAACGGTGGCGCTGAGCGGCGGAGTTCGCGGCGTAATCGATGCTCGGCTCCAACGTTTGCAACCGATCAGCATTCAGGCCGCAGAGATCGCTTCCAACGTCGGCGACCGCTTTTCGTTTGATGTCCTTCACTCCGTTAGCGGACTGGATGAAGGCGTGCTATTGCAGGCGATCGCCGAACTGACCGATGCACATATCGTCCAAGAAACCTCGGGACGAAGCGCGTTCGATTACTGCTTTACGCACCATCTGATTCAAGACGCCGTGTACGCGCGGATTCCGCTCGAGCGGCGGAGGCGGCGCCACTACCGGATCGCCCGAGCACTCGCCGGCGATCGCTTCGGCGAGGATCGATCGTTTGCGGGTGAGATCGCTCGCCATTTCGATGCAGCTCATGCTCGTGCCGAAGCGGCGACGTGGTATCGCCGAGCCGCGCGCTTTGCCTCAGACGCTTACGCGAATGCGGAAGCGCTGAATTATCTCGAGCGCGCACTACAGTCGGTAGAGAGCGCCGGCGACCGATTCGAACTCTTGAAATTGCGCGAATCACTGCGCCGCCGTCTCGGTCAGACGGCGGAACGGCGGGCGGACCTCGAAGCGATGGCGGCGCTTGCAGAGGAACTGGGAGACGCGGCGTTCTTTGATGTTCTTACACGGCGAGCGGATCTCGCGATAAGTGACGGGAGTCTCGAAGAAGCGCGTGAGCTTACGGCAAAAATGGAGCGTCGTGAGTTTCGCAACGATTGCCGTTCGACCGCGCTGATCGATTTCGCAAACGCTCGCATTCTGTGGGTTGAAGGGCATCTTGAGGAAAGTCTCGTGCACGCCGAGTCGGCCCTTCAAGCGTTTACACAGGCGGGCGACCGGCGCGGAGAACTGGACGCGCACTGTCTCATGGTAGACGTTTCCATCAAGCATGGGGATTTCGAGCGCGCGCGCCACCATATCGATCTCGCAAATCAATGTGCATTAGGCGATACCGAGCAGCTCGCCCTTACGCTGTTCACTGCCGGGCGCGAGAGTTTCGCGCAGGCTCGATACGAAGAAGCCGAGTCTTTGGCGCGTGAGGCGCGAGACGCGTTCGCATCAGTGGGCGATCGAAGAGGAGTCGCCGATGCAACCTATGCAATCGCGAATGCGCTCGGCCGGCTGGAGCGTTTTCGCGAAGCAATGGCCTGCTGTGCAGACGCAAGCGAGATCTATGACAGTTTAGGCAGCCGCAACAGGGTTGCAGCCGTATGGGTAAACCTCGGAACGCTCCACTCTTGGCGTGGAAACCTCTCTGAGGCCCGCGCATGTTTCAATGCCGCCGAAAAGGTATTTCGTGAAATAAAAGACGTTCGCGCGCAAACAGTAGCGACGGGAAATGCCGGATGGATCGAGTTGATGCTGGGCAACCACGAACAAGCGCGCAAATATTCCGCGCGTGCAGTGGAGGCAGCGCATCGCATGCAGATGCCGACCTTGGAGGGAGAATTTCTAGCGAATCTCGGCGCAGCCGAGCGCGAGTTAGGCGACATCGAGCCGTCCATGGGACACCTCGAGCGGTGCATCGACCTTCGCAGTCGCGCGGTGGAACGAAGCGCGCTGTTCAACGACCTCGCCGAACTTGCACTTAGTTATGCGCAAGCCGGCGATTGTGCCCGCGCGGTGCCCCTTGCCAAAGAAGTAGTCGCCTATGCTGATGGGGGTGAGAGGACAGTTTGGCTACACTACGTTCTTTGGATCACCGCGCGGGCGTTTGCTCTCTGCGGACTCTATGACCTCGCCGAGAAGGCGCGACTAGCGGCCCAAGAGCAAATGTTGCATCGTCGCGCCGAACTGGAAGATGATCCGACGGCGCTGGCAGGGTTCGATAAACTCCAGTTTCATATCGACATCGCGAACTCGTTTATTGCACAAGCGAAATAGTCAGCGGTTGCGCTTTTTTGTCTAGATGAACGTCGCCGTCGATTTGAATGCGCATCGTTGCATGGCGTGTACCATACACGTTCGTGCTCCCGCTAACTTTGAGTACGAGCGCTTGCTCCGAGGGGACGTCGACGGAAATCGTCTTCGTCAGATCCTGATCGTGACTCGTTCCGTCACCGATCTTCGCGAGTTCTTTCCCCTCCGGATCTTGAACCGACAACATGCCAACGACACCGTCGCTGTTTGGACGCAACGTTAATCGCAACGTAACGGTGCCGGGACCCGCTGAAAAGCTGAAATACTGCGGCGAGAAGTCACCGTCTTTGACGGTGCGTGCGATGATCGTACTAGACGTGAGCGCGGTCGGCGTGTCGGGGTTCGTGGAAGCCAACGCGGCGGGTCCGGACACGACGCTCAGGAACATCGCAATGCTAATTGCAGCGGCGGTTCGATCGATATTCATCAAGTGCTCCTATTGAGATGGCTGACATCGACGTCACGCAAATGCAGCGATATAACGTCTGCGATCTGCGCGATGTCGGTGAAATACACGCGCTGCTGGCTCGGAATATGTTCGATGAATCCGCGCCAGCCCGCCGGAGCTTCTCTCCATACGCGAACCATGAACAGGTGTTCGCTGCGTTCTTTCACACGAGCAGCGTACCGCGGAGCCGTCTCGCTAGCGTCTCACAAGCCGCGAAGCGTCGATGCAACCGGCCGGTAGGCAGGCTAGATGTGATCCGCGAGGATCGCGAAGAGCTCGCGGCGCGCCTTGTCGAGCGCGGCGACGGCTTTGCGATAGGATTCCAAATTGCCGGTGCGTGCGATTTGCTTCACCGCATCTTTGATGCCGTGGACTTGGCGCATCGCTTCAGCGATGATGCCGTAGATATTCTCTCCGTCGAATTCTTCGCCGCTGGCATCGGCGGTCTCGCGTTCCGATAGCAACTGACGGCCCTTATCCGTGATCTCGTAGGTACGTTTGCCGTCGCGCTCTTGACCGCTAATATAGTCGCCGTCTTCGAGCATTTGCAGCGCGGGATAGATCGATCCCGGGCTTGGACGCATGCCGGTTTTTGATTCGATCTCGAGCATGATGTCGTAGCCGTGGCGCGGCCCTTGCACTAAGCACTCGAGAATTTCGTATTTCATTTCGCCGCGCGCGCGTCCACCGCGCATGCCGCGTCCGTGACGGAATCCGCCGTGCCCCCAGGGGCCGCCGAATCCATGCCGTCCGTGTTTAAAGTGGAACATTGAGGTGTGTCTCCATTGGTTTAATATCGGTACCCGATGCTTTGCGAACGTTCGGGCGTGAAATCTCTTCGAGATCGCGCCGCGCTTGCGCAAGTACCGCGATCGCTTCGCGAATCATCGCGACGACGATCGTGAAAAAACTCTCAGCGTCGCGCATATGGCGACGGCGCCCGTAAGCAAATCTGCACATTAGATGTACTCCTCGCGTTCGACGCGCGCGGCGAGCTGCGCGAGCAGCTGCGATCCGGCGTCGGTTAATACGTAGGCGGGTGCGCCTTCCACGTTGCGGGTCTGCACGTACCCGGTCGTGCGTAGCAGGCGTAGGTGCTGGTCGATAAAGTTGCGGCTGAAGGGCGTCCCGACGCGGTCTTCCACCGCGCGGGCGACCTGGACGTCGGTGGCCGGGGCATTCCACAAGGCCGCAAGAACGTCGTACGTCAACATGACGCGATAGTATCCGATATATCGAATACGGTCAAGAGCCTGCGCTGAGTTTGTCGAAGCGGGTCCGCGCATCGGCTTGGCTAAGACCCCTCCGCTATGACCAGTACAGTTTCCGGCGCGCGCACCGTTCGCGCACCTCGCGGCACCGACCGTTCGTGCCAAGGCTGGCCGCAAGAAGCGGCGCTTCGCATGTTGATGAACAACCTCGACCCCGACGTCGCGGAGCGGCCGGACGATCTCGTCGTCTACGGCGGAAACGGACGCGCGGCGCGTTCGTGGGAAGCGTTCGACGCGCTCGTGCGCACGCTGCAGCGTTTGAAAAACGACGAGACGATGATCGTACAGAGCGGCAAACCGGTTGCCGTTTGGAAAACGCACGAACGCGCGCCGCGCGTGTTAATCGCAAACTCGAATCTGGTTCCGAAATGGGCCGATTGGAAGATTTTCCGCGAGTTGGAAGCGCAGGGTCTGACGATGTACGGTCAGATGACAGCCGGGTCGTGGATTTATATCGGCACGCAAGGCATCGTCCAAGGCACCTACGAGACCTTTGCCGAGCTCGCACGTCAGCATTTCGGCGGAACGCTCAAAGGCCGCGTTTGCCTCACGGCCGGCATCGGTGGTATGGGCGGCGCGCAGCCGCTCGCTATTACGATGAACGAGGGCGTTGCGCTCGTTGTCGATGTCGATCGCACGCGTCTGGATCGCCGGCGCGACCTTCGGTATCTCGATAAAGTCGTCGATTCGCGCGAAGAAGCGTTACGCGAAGTCGAACGCGCGCGCAAAGCCGGCGAAGCAATCTCCATTGGCTACGAAGGCAATGCCGCGACCGAGTTTTGGGAATTGTACGATCTCGGATTCCGTCCGGACGCGGTGACCGATCAAACTTCCGCGCACGACTTGATCAACGGGTATGTCCCCGAAGGCCTCACGTTAGAAGAAGCCGCGGAATTGCGCCGCAGGTCGCCTGAAGAGTACGAACGGCGCGCGCTCGAGAGCTGCGGCAAACATGTCGAAGCGATGGTGCGCTTCCAAGACGCGGGCGCCGTCGTCTTCGATTACGGCAACAACATTCGCGCACAGGCGCAACGCGCTGGTTACGGACGCGCGTTCGATTTTCCCGGATTTGTCCCGGCGTTCGTGCGTCCGCTGTTCTGTAAAGGATCGGGTCCGTTCCGGTTCGCAGCGCTCTCCGGCGACCCGAAAGACATCCATCGGTTGGATCAAGAGCTGCTTGCGCTCTTCCCCGATGATGCGGGACTGCAGCGCTGGATCAAACTCGCGCAGGAACGTGTTTCGTTCCAGGGTTTGCCGGCGCGTATCTGCTGGCTCGGTTACGGAGATCGCGCAAAGGCGGGATTGCGCTTCAACGAACTCGTTCGTAGCGGTGAAATCTCCGCGCCGATCGTCATCGGCCGCGATCATCTCGATACGGGTAGCGTTGCATCGCCCTATCGTGAGACGGAAGCGATGAAAGATGGATCGGATGCAATCGCCGATTGGCCGATTCTCAACGCACTGTTGAATACGGCCGCCGGCGCGCACTGGGTGAGCTTCCATCACGGCGGCGGCGTCGGCATCGGCTACAGTCTGCACGCAGGCATGGTCGTCGTCGCCGACGGCTCGCAAGACGCGCAAGAGCGTCTCGCAACAGTATTGACGACCGACTGCGGCATGGGCGTCGTTCGTCACGCCGACGCCGGCTACGACATCGCAATCGAAACAGCGGATTCAAAGGGAATCGACTGGCGGCTGTAAACTCAGCGTCAATTGATGGAACCCTTACTCGTTCGAGCTAAAACGATCGTAACGTGCGAAGCTGATCGCCCGCAAAACGGCATCAGTTTCGAGGCGCTCGGGCGGATCGACGACGCTGCGATGATCGTCGATGGGCACCGCATCGCCGCCGTCGGCAAGCGTGCCGAGATCGAACACGCGCTGCGCGATCGTCCGGTTCGGGAATTAGACGTGCGCGATTGCGTCGTCGTTCCCGGATTTATCGACGCCCACGCGCATCCGCTCTTTGCCGGCGACCGCGAACCCGATTTTGCCGCCCGTCAGCGCGGCGAAAAAGCGCCGCTCGGGATGCTGTACACCGTCGAACAGACGCGTGATGCGCTGCTCGAGCCGCAGCGTTTCTACGAGCGTATCGTCCATCCGCGTTTAAAAATGTTACTCGCGCACGGGACGACGACGCTCGAAACAAAAACAGGGTATGCGCTGCACAAGCCGGGCGAAACGGAACTGCTCGACATGATCGCCGCGCATGCTGACGATTACGACGTCCCCGCGATGATCGCGACGTTCCTAGGCGCGCACGCGCTGCCGCCCGAATTCACGAACGAAGTTGCGTACATCGATTATCTCATCGATCAGCTCATCCCGTTCGCAAAAGCGCATGGCGCCGTGTACGCCGACGCGTTCTGCGAACCGGGATTCTTTTCACCCGGCCAAACGCGACGATATCTCGAAGCATGTCGCACGCACGGCATGCGGCTTCGCGTGCACTGCGACGAAATGAGCTTCGGAGCAGCGGCGGAGA
The DNA here is from genome assembly GCA_024281135.1 of Vulcanimicrobiia bacterium. The sequence continues at coordinate 7,328 of JAMXLG010000083.1, forward strand.
TGGCCGTAGGAGTCGGCGTCGATGCCGTCGATCACTGCAATTGCATTCGAGAAGAAGACGTTCGCGCGATTACCGGAAGTGACACGGTGACCGTGGCCTGTCCGGCAACCATCGCCTATCTCGATCTTCCCAAACGCGCGCCGGTTCGCGAGTTACTCGAACGGGGCGGCGTCGTAGCCTTGGCAAGCGATTACAATCCCGGAACGTCGCCCTGTTTTAACCTGCAGACAGTCGCCTATTTCGGGCGCAAACTCTTCGGGTTAAACGCGGCTGAAGCGCTCTACGGTGTTACGGTTGCCGCGGCGCGTTCCTTGCATGCGGACGCGGGCGTGCTGCGCGCGGGTGCAGTTGCCGACTTCGTTGCGTTACGCATTTCGTCGCCGGACGAATTGGGATGGCAGTTCGGTGGTAATCTTGCTGCGGCGGTGGTTCATCGCGGGGTGATCGTGTGAGAACGCTACCGAGCGAGCTCGTTCGCTGTGCGCGTGCGCTGGTCGGTGGTAAGAGCCGCCACGACTATGCGTTCGTCATGCGCAACGGACGCATCGACGACGCGGGCGACTACGCGATCGTGTCGCAGCGCAATCCAGGTCTTCCGGCGCGTTCATTTCCCGACGACCGTCTCGTCGTGCCCGGATTCATCAACGGCCATAGTCACGCGTATCAGATTCTGCTTCGCGGCTGGGCCGACGATTGGACGTTTGCAAAATGGCGCACCGACGCGCTCTACAAAGTCGTGCCGCAGCTGACTCCCGACGATATCTACTGGACGTTCATCGCTGCGTTTTCGGAGATGCTCTCTGCGGGTATTACAGCCGTCGCCGAATTCTTCTATCTCAACGGGTTCGGAAACGAGCATGCGGAAGCGGCGATTCGCGCCGCGGAAGAAACCGGCATTCGCTTGGTGTTCGCGCGTACGTGGATGGACGCAGACTATGCGCCGCCGCAATTCCGCGAATCAATCGACGTCGCGCAATCGCGCACACTCGAGCTGATGGAAAAGTATCCGTGGGCGAACGTGTGCGTTGCTCCTCATTCGCTGCACGCTGCGTCGCTCGACATGCTTCGCGCCGCCTCGGATTTCGCGCGCGTGTACGACTGCATGATGCACGTGCATGCCGCGGAAGCGTCGTATGAAGGTGAAGCAACGCTTGCCGCGCACGGTGCGACGCCGATCGACCTCCTCGACCGCCTCGATGCGCTCAACGACCGCACGATCGCGATTCACGCCATCTACATTACGGAAGGTGAGAAACGTTTGCTCGCCGAGCGCGGCGCGCGCGTCATTCACAATCCGATGACCAATCAATACCTCGGCGACGGCATCTGCGACGTGTTGGAGTTACAAGCGCTCGGCGTGTCGATGGGACTCGGAACCGATGCCGACGTCAAGCCGTCGCTGATCGACGAGATGCGCGCGGCTTCACTGCTGCAAAAAATAGCACGAACGGACGGCAGCGCACTGGGTGCGCTCGACGCATTCGACCTTGGAACCGCGCAAGGCGCGCGCGCACTGCGCCTCGATGCCGGCGATCTCACGGCGGGAAATGCCGCTGATTTTCTCGTGCTGGATGCATCCGCGATCGATCCCTGGACGCCCGATGTCAACGGAGTCGTGTATCGTGGGCAAGATAGTTGGGTGCAAGCCGCATTCGTCGGCGGAGCCCGCGTCTATACCGGAGAATCTTCGCCACTTGCCCGCTTAGCACAGCAGAAATTGAAGGAGATAACGCAACGTGTCATTCCGTAAGCTGCTTGCACTAACCGCCCTCGTCGCTCTTGCGGCGTGCGGAGGTGGAAAATCGGCGCAGACGTCCGCGAATCCGTCGCCAAGGTCCGAAGTGAACGGTCCGATGGGCGGAATGAATGCGTCGGGAGAGGCGATGGCGCCTGGAACGATTGCGACCGTGCCGCCCGGAATGACGTGCGGCGCCGTTCGTGCTGTTTGGGTAAATACCAAGACGCGCGTCTATCACGAGCCGAGCGATCCGTATTACGGTCGCACCAAACACGGCGAGTACATGTGTCCGTCGCAAGCCGTAAAAGAGGGCTATCACAAAGCCGGCGGCGCCAAAAAGAAAATCGAGCAATAAATTAAAACAGGTCGCGCAACGCGCGCATGAACGGACCAAAGCGCGCGTTGTGTTCGTCCGTACTCGAAAGACCGGTATAGACGACGACCACGTAATTACGTCCCTCGGAGGTCGTCAAAATCCCACCATCGTGCGTCACGTCGTCCGTGTCGCCCGTTTTATGCGCGAACTGATCTCCCGTGCGCAAGCCTTTGGAGAGTTTATCGTTCCAATACTGACGTGCGAGCGCGCCGCGGAGAAGATCGCTGTGCGGAGCGCGGTCTAGCGCGATCAGTTCGAACATCTTTGCCGCGTCGCCGGCCGGATGCGTGTTGCGATGCACGCCGTCCCATCCCGGATCGCTGATCAACGGTTCGCTACCCGAAAGCTTCCGATAGAACGCGGTTTGCGTTAGCCCGAAGCGGGCCGCAACGATGCGCGTCGCACGTTCGCGTCCGACGACGTCGAAGAGCGCATTAGTCGCCACGTTGTCGGAGCGTGAGATAGCAAGCTCGCATAGCTCGTCGACTCGAGCCCAATACCCGGGCACGAGCGGCGAAGGAGCGTCGTTGTACGTCATATTAGCGCGCGAAATCTCGACGCGGTCGGTGATCGCGATCCGGCCGCCGGCTGCATCGGCAAGGACCGCCGCCGCCAGTGGGGTCTTGATCATGCTCGCCGGATAGAGGCCCTCCTCGGGGCGGTATGATGCAGCCCATGCATCATCGAGCGAGTGGACCACGAGCGCGCTCGGTTCCAGAGCGTGCTCTTGGGCCAAGTGCCCGAGCTGAGCGGTCGTTATGGGTGCATCCAAGCTGGCGATCCTTACGTCTTAGGCAGGGTGCGATGCTGCAAGTGGGTACTTGCACGCGCCAAAAACCTGTGGTATTCTGTGCGTGCAAGTACACACTTGCGCCCGTGATGTAGATGAGTATGTTGATGCAATCGATCGTTTTTGAGTACCGGCCTGCCGCGTTCGAAGCCTTGCAGGCTGCCATAGTTACCGCCTTCGAATCAGGAGCGCCGCGCGTCGTACTCGATCTAGACGAACTACCCCGTCTGGACACCGACGCCGTTCGCGGTTTGATCACCCTTTTGCGCCAGTCGCGTGAGGTCGGCGGCGAAGTCGCGCTGCATGTGACCCGCCCTGAGCTGCTCCGCACGCTCAATACCCTCGCTCTGGACCGTCTCTTCCCGATGGTGAAGGCTGCGTGAAGCGCATGTCCCTGGCCGTCGCCACCGCGGCGCTCTTCGGACTCATGGCTCCTGCCGGAGCAGAAGGGCCGAACGCATCGCCGAGCGCGTCCGCCGCTGCCATACCTTCGAGCGCCGAGGGCGTGATCGAACGTATGACGGGCCGCAATCCGTCGCTCAATTCCTACATGTCGCGTGTGCACGTCAATCTGCACATGCTCAATTTCCCGTTTCTGTCGCCGAAGCTCGACGGTACGTCATATTTCAAGCGCCCGAATCATAACGAAGTCGTCTTCGATCGCGTGCCTTCGTACGCAAAGGGATTCGAGAAGCTCTTCAACGACGTCGCCGATCCGCTCGCATGGCAAGCCGAGTGGAACGTCGAGAACAGGGGGCTCGTGAAAGTGACCGATTATCCGAATCCGCTGATCGAGCTGTATATGACGAAGAAGATTTACAGCGATCAAACGGCCGACGCGATCGCGTACGTGGATCCGACTACGTACGAGCTGCTGCAGATGGAGTGGAACTATCGCAACGGCGGCAAGATCACCATGCGCCAGTGGTATCGCGATCAAGGCGCGTTTAGCCTCGTGTCGCAGCAGCACGTCGACATCAGCATCCCGCACGTTCACGCGGTCGGCGACTCACAATTCGCGACGTATCAAACCAATGTCGCCGTCGATGATTCGGTGTTCAAGAAATGATTGAAGCAGAACGTCAAAGCGAAGCAGTAAAAACGCAAGCCGACCAGACCCGCGACCGCATCGTCGCGGCAGCTCGCGAGGTCATCGCGCGCAAGGGTAAGCGCGGAGCAACCACACGCGAAATCGCCGATCTCGCCGGCGTGAACGAAGCGACACTCTTCCGGCACTTCGGAAACAAAGAGTCGCTCATTGTTGCGGTAGTCAAGGCGTCATGCCCCGACACCAAGATGCGCGAAACCGTTTCGCATTTGCAAGGTCCCATCGAAGATGACCTTTACGCCATCGGCATCGCGATAGTCAACCATCTCGAATCAATGATCGATATGATCCGCTGGTCGCTGGTCGAAACCGACTATGAAAACAGTATTTTTTCGAAAGAGGCGTGGCGTCCGCAGACGGCCGTTCGCCAGGTTATCACCGACTACTTTTCGACCCAAGTCGAAGCCGGCACGGTCCAAGGGAACCCTGACGATCTTGCATCAGTCTTCATGGGCATGATCTTCTCGCGCACCATCGCGCGGGAAAAGTTCCCGGATTCCCCTCTCTTCAACGATACCGACTACGCAATCCGATTCTTCGTAAACGTCTTTCTCAACGGCGTAAGGAGCAAGTAATGAATACCCGCGAGGTAGAGCAACAGAAAACGGCGCCGGCGGCGCCACCGCCGAACGGCCGCAGCAATGAACCCGTCGTCGAGGAAGAAAAACAACGGAGTGGTCCGCGCAGGCGGTACATCTTCGGCGCGATCGGCGCCATTGTCGCAATTCTGCTGATCATCTGGGGCATCAAGTGGCTTGGGTACGCACGCGTGCACGAGGGAACCGATGACGCGCGCGTCGATGCTGACGTCGTCGCAGTAACGAGCAAGATCAACGAGCGCATCGATCAGATCTTGGTCAATACCGACGACCATGTGAAGAAGGGGCAACTGCTTGTCGTACTCGACAATGCAGTCGAACGCGATCAGCTCAATCAAGCGGAAGCGAATTACGCCCTTGCGGTGTCGAACCAGCGTACGACGTCTACACAAGGCAGCGGTGGCGTCGCGCAAGCGCAAGCCGACGTGACGAACGCCGCGGCGGAGGTTCCGGTCGCACAATCGGGCGTGGCGCAAGCTCAAGCCTCACTGCATGTCGCGCAAGCACAAGTACCATCCGCGCAAGCCGCATACGATCGCGCGCTCGCGGATTACAAACGTGCTGCGGCTCTCGTTAGCACTGGTGACGTTGCGCGTTCGCAACTCGACGCGCAGACGGCGAACCTCGCGAGTGCGGCTGCGCAACTGCGGAGCGCACAAGATCAAGTTGCCAGCGCGCAAGCGAACGTCGCGGCAGCGCAGAGTAAGGTCGGTGCTGCACAGGCATCGGTAACGGCCGCTCAGGGTAGCGTCACGACGGCGCAAGGTAAACTTGCACAAGCAACGGATTCGAGCCAGGTCGAAGCCGCGAAGGCGCAACTCGCAATCGCGCGCCAGAACCTCGGATACACTCATATCTACGCAGCGACTGACGGCTTCATCGGTGAGAAAAGCGCCGAGGTTGGCCAAACGGTGTCTGCTGGTTCCACGATCCTGACGCTGGTTCCGGATGGCCCGAACCAAATCTACATCACGGCCAACTACAAAGAAACGCAGATGAAGGACATGCGTGTTGGCCAGCCCGTCGACGTTCATGTCGATGCGTACAACGCAACCTTCCACGGCCACGTTCAATCCATCAATCCCGCGTCGCAGAATACGTACGCACTGGTTCCTGCGCAGAACGCAACCGGCAATTTCGTGAAGGTGACGCAACGCATTCCGGTTCGCATCTACGTTGACGACATGAATCCGAATCAGCCGCTGCGCCCCGGCATGAGCGTCGAAACCTACGTGAAAGTTCGCTAACACGAAGCGCCGCTAGAAAGCAAAACGAACGTGACACAGACGCAGAGCGTGGTCGAATTCGGCCTACGCAGGTCCATCGTGAGCCTCGCGGTGATCGCCGCGACGCTCCTGGAGATCATCGATACGACGATCGTCAACGTTGCGCTACCGAATATTCAGGGAAACTTGGGCGTCGCGGTCGATCAAGGTGCGTGGATCGTCACCGGCTACATCGTTGCAAACGTCGTCGTTATTCCGATCACACCGTGGCTTGCGGCGCGCTTCGGCCGGCGACAGTACTTCTTCGCATCGATCGTCATCTTCACGATTGCTTCTCTGATGTGCGGACTCTCCGGCAGCTTCGGCGATCTCGTCTTCTGGCGCATCGTGCAAGGTCTCGGTGGCGGCGGTCTCATCTCGACGTCCCAAGCGATTTTGCGCGACACGTATCCGCTCGACGAACAGGGAAAAGCGCAAGGCATCTTCGCGATGGGCGTGATCGTCGGTCCGGCACTCGGACCCGTGCTCGGCGGATGGATCACTGATAACTTGACGTGGCGCTGGGCGTTCTTTATCAACCTTCCGGTCGGAATCGCTGCGGCGACATTGATCTGGAACTACCTGCGCAATCCGTCGGAGCCGGTGAAGAAGCAGCTCGATTGGATCGGACTTGCGCTGCTTGCGATCGGACTTGGTTCGATGCAGTACGTGCTCGATCAAGGGCAGCAGTACGACTGGTTCGACGATCCCAACATCCGCCTGTTCAGCCTCCTGTCGGTCGCGGGCCTCGCCGGCTTCGTTTGGTGGACGCTGCGCTCGCAGATTCCGGTTGTCGATCTGCATGTGTTGCGGTTGCGGCAAGTGGCGGCAGGAAGCGTCCTCGGCGCAGTGCTCGGGGTGAGCTTGTACGGAACGCTTCTCGTGTTGCCGCAGTATTTGCAGAACTCGCTCGGATTTACCGCCACGCTCTCAGGCTTGACGATTCTCGTTCGCGCGGTTGCAGTCATGATATTCACGCCGATCACGGCCGCGCTAGCAAGTCAAGGGAAGATCGACGTGCGCATCTCGACTGCGCTCGGATTCATTCTGCTCGGCGTCTCGAATTGGATTCTCGCCGATGTAACGACGCCCGAATCCCAGTTCGGAACGCTCGTCCTTTCACTAATCGTGAGCGGCATCGGCCTCTCGCAGATATTTGTCCCACTTTCCATCGCGGTTCTGGGCGGCGTTCCCGATAAGGAAGTCCCCGCGACGTCGGCATTTTTCAATCTCTCGCGCCAGGTCGGCGGAAGTATCGCGACCGCCATCCTCGTGACCCTGCTCGTCCGCGGAACGACGGTGCATCAAACCGATCTTGCGGCGGCGCAGAATCTGCATCGCACTGCAGTGGCATCGTACGTGCAAAACAATGGCGGCGAGCGTTCGGTATCAGGTCTAAGTAATCTCGAGGGAATCGTAGAAAGTCAGGCGGCGGTGCTCTCTTACGCCGACACCTCGCGCTGGACCGCCATCATCAGTATTGCTCTCGCACCCTTGGTTTTGCTGTTGAATAAACCGCGATTGGGCGCACCAATCGCGGCCGAGTAATAGGAGTCGTTGTGAACACACGGAGTCTTACCGTACTTTCATTGTTAGCTGCGCTTGTTGCGATGCCGCTCGTTGCGCCCGCGGACCAATATCCGCAGCCCGGGAAGCCGCAGCAGCCACGCGAGGCGACGATTCCGTCGCCGGCACCGTCACCGGTAGCGCCGGTCGTGCCGACCGTCTCGCCCTCGCCGGGTTATAAGGCACCCAACGTACGGCCGACGAGCGCGAACGTGGTGGGCGTGACGCAGCAGCCGTTCGTCGGCATTGCGCTCGGCGACGCAGTCGGAATGGCGCTCTCGCGTAACCCCGATCTCGCGATCTCCGCATCGGACACGCGCATCAGCGGTTACCAGATTCAGGCTGCGAAAGGCGCGTACGACGTCAAGTTCTTCATCAATCCTTCGATCAATCACTCGAACACCGCTCCGGAGAATGCGTTCTTCTCCGGACCCAATTTTACGCCGATCGTGGCAAATAATTTGGCGCTTGCGGGCGGGATTAGCGGGCAGCTGCCGACGGGCACTCTGTACAATATCAACATAACGCAGACGACGATCCAGAATAACACGGTCATCAATGCATTCAATCCGTATTACACCGCAAGCCTCAACGCGATTATTTCGCAACCGCTTCTGCGCAATTTCGGCGCCGGCAACGACACGCGCCGGCAAATTAATCTCGCAATAATCAATGAAGCGGGAACGACGGCACAAACTCTTGCGAGCGTCTCGAACACGCTCTCGGGTGTTGAAAACGCTTATTGGGATCTCGTCGCCGGATGGCGCAACGTCGCGATCCAAGAAGATGCGCTTCGCTCGGCGATCTCGCAGCAGCACAGCAACGTACGCTCGGCTCGCCAAGGTCAAGCCGCACCGATCGATGCCGTGCAGTCTGAGACCCAAGTGTCGACCTATCAGAATAACGTCTTTTCAGCGCTGCAGAACGTAGCGGCGCTGCAGAATCAGTTGAAATCGCTGATTCTCGACGACCCGGGCGATCCGATTTGGCGCGCAAACTTGATGCCGACGACCTCGGTCGAGCAGAGCCCGACAGAGCCCTCGCTCGATCAAATGCTTACAACGGCAATGCAGCACCGGCCCGAGCTCGCGCAAGCGGCGGCGCAACGTCAACAAGCAGCGGTCAACCTAGCGTATGCGAAGAACCAAAAGCTACCGCAGGTCGATCTGCAACTGCAGTATCAAGGCAATGGCCTCGCCGGCACCGCGCTCCCGCCGTTAGGCGGTGCATTCGGCAGCGCAACGCCGCCGCCGTACCTCGTCGGCAAAGCCGGCCAAGCGTATGGAAATATCGGGCGCTTCCCCGCGTACACAGCGGGCGTGATGATCTCGACGCCGATCGGAAACAACACCGCAAAGGCGGACTACGAAACTGCGAAAGAGCAACAACGCATCGCTAACATCACAACCGCGAACACCGACCAGCGAATCCTCTTCGACGTTAGAAATGCATTACAAGATTTCGAATCTGCTCAATCCCGCCTCTTTGCAGCGCGAGCGGCCCGCGAAGCGCAGCAACAAGTCTACGCAAGCGAAATCCGAAAATTCCGTAACGGTGAGTCGACGACGTTCCTCGTGAATCAGCAACAGATTACGCTGGTGCAAACCGAGGGGACCGAGCTGCAAGCGCAAACGGACTTCGACAAAGCTGTGGTGGAGCTGAGCCGCTCCGATGGAACGATTTTGAGCGCGAACAACGTTAACATACAGACGTTAGGTGAAGGAGCACTAAAACCATGACCATACGCAAAGCACGGACACGACGGCTCAGTCCGCTCACGTACCGAAAACTCCAGGAACGCACTGCTGTCCTCTATGGACGCGAACTCGAGCGCTGGAACAGCAGAGCGGCATTCCGCTAGAACTTTTCATGCCGGACGACCTGAAATGCGTTACGATTCATCTATGAATCGTGGCGCATTTTTGTTTGGCGCACTTGCGGCGGTTGCCGCCGTTCCGGCGGCAGCTGACGTCGAGATTCCGGTACAAGTACGCGGCGGGCGGTTTTTCGCTGTGCCGCATGTGAGCGACGGACGCGTGTTTGCCTGCTGGCTCGATACCGACGGCAGCGGATTCATTTTCGATTCCGCCGTCGAGACGTTTGGGCTCGCCGCGCATAAGGTGGAGGGCAAGCGTCGCGCGTCGTTGCCGTCGCTTGTTCCCGCGTCATTTCCACCGCTCAGTACTGCAAATGATTTGCCGGTATTCGAACGTCTAGGGCAAGAGCGTGCGGATCCGATTCTTGCGGGATTCGATGCGCAACTGGGCACAACGTGGTTCCAGGGTCGCACATGGCGTTTCGATTGGCCGCGCGGGCGATGCACGATGCTCGGCGGTACGCTCGCCGCGTCCGACGCAAACGTTCCCGTCACGATCGAAGGTGGTATCCCTCGAATTCCCGTCACTATTGCGGGAGAGAACTTGACGATGACGTTGGACATCGCCGCATCGGTCGCAATGAAACCCTACGCAACGGTAGAGGCAACGACGTTCGTACCACAAGCGGTGGTCGATCGTTGGCATCGCGCGCACCCGGACTGGACGTTTGCGCGCAATGTCGGTGAGCCGACCGGGATCGACCGCATCGTCGTTCCCGAGCTGCACGCAGGTTCGGTGACGTTACGCAACGTGGTATGCACTACGCGTCCGGGCGATGACGTCTTCGAAGGAGAGGACGCAAATGGAAAGCTCGGCGCGAGTGCGTTCGCCGGTTGCGTTGTTGTACTCGATTATCGTACCGCAAGACTGCAGTTGTGTTAGGGTTTAAGCTTGAAGATCTGGTATTCGCCGGAGACCGCGCTCATTTCATAGTTTCGCGCTAGGGTTTTGTGCACGGCATGCAGCGCATTGTTCTGCGGATTTTCGCGACCGGGCCGAAGAACGATGTAGCGCGGATGCGTCGCCAAGATACGGAGGACTTCACGCGTACCGTCGGTATTTGCGGCAGCCTGCATGTCCGCTGAATACAGATGTTGCGGGTAGGGAAACCGCGTTGGAATCGGCTCACCGGTCAGCACGTAGAGCGCCGGATCGCCTTGCGCGACGTAGAGCGAACCCGGTTGCGCAGCGATCAGCCGGTGCAGAATCGCAGCGGTTTGCGCTTCTTGATCGGGCTCGGTGAGAGCAATGTATCGTCCGATACCATGGCCGAGTAGTGCGAACACGGCGATCGCTAACGCGTAGCGTTGCGAAGTGCGCGCAGGCCAGAGCCGGTAGAAGCCCCACGCCGCGAGCAAAGATGCAGGCGGAATCAATACGATGAAGTGGTAGCCGAAATACTCGCGTACCGCTACGATAGAGAACACTGCGGCTACAAGCCATGCGAGAATCATCAAGCCGAGCGGTCGTTCCGACGCGTTCCATCTACGCGCAAGGCAAAGCGGCGCCAGCACCCAGACGGGGAAAAGCGCCTCGGATTCCCAACGCAGACTTTCGTAAAGATGCGGATGCGCAACGGGGCCGGGAATGCGTCGCACGATCGTTCCGATATTTGCATCGATGAATGCATCCACGCGCCCTATTGCAACATAAGGAACGATACTTGCAAGCACGGGCGTAAGAAGACCGGCCAAGACGGCCACCACGGCGCGACCCGCGCCTGGTGATGCAAGAACCGCAAAGATTGCGATGGCGACGGACGTCGGTATTGCGGTGACTTTCATCTCGATCGCGCATCC
>JAMXLG010000084.1 GCA_024281135.1 Vulcanimicrobiia bacterium
CAGATCCGACGTACATTCGTCTGAACGACCCGAACAGCTGCAATCAAGTGGATGCAGCGCGCAACTTGAACTCACCGATTACCTTTGCTCCCGACTGGGAAGCGGTGCCGTCGAACGCTCGTTATCGCTTGTACGTGACGGGTCACCAAGACCAAGTGTTGGCGACGACTCCTTGGGCGCGTCTCTATCCCAAGCAGATATTCCAGGCAGCGGGACTTGCCGCTGCGTCGATAAGCCCTCGCACCATTTCATTCACGTATGAAGCTGACGCCGGTTTTCATCTCGTTGCTTCAGCCTCGTTCGATGTGACATTTGGTCCGACGCCGGCGACGTTCGTTTCGCGCACGGCCCCGGCGCCGCTTGTTGCACCGGTTATCGACAGCTCGCATCTCAAGAACTGCACGAGTGCTGCGGGCCAGTGCTTCACGATCTCATACGATTTGAGCGGCGTGCTTCCGGCCGCCCAAAATAACCCGGTAGTCGAAGTTTCGAATCCGGGCCGCATGTCGGCCAATTCTGCCGGCATGTATTTCCCGATCTGGACCTCGGCAGTTCTGACCCCGGGATCGTCAGGCATCGTCGAAGTTCCGGTGAGTGCACTTGGCGGCGGCGGCATGTACGGTGTTGCAATCAATCTCTGGCCGAATCCGTCGGTTGGGTTACCTGTAAATTCTTACAGTATCGAGGCGTTTACGCGTCTCGTCGCAGGCGCTACGAGCGTTCATCCTGCGGCACCTCTCCTGTCGCTTCCGAGCGATGCCGCTGCGGGCATTCCTCCGGGTCACAACGTCGTTGTTCCGTTCGGCGGTTCGTTCGTCGTCTCTTATGACGTGACCAACGTGCCGGGCGCTACGAACGCAACGCTGGAGATCAGCGCACCCGGACCCAACTTCTTCGGCAACTACAACGCGTTCAACAATCCGTATGGATCGATTGTCGACAACAACGGCCGCGACACGGGTTCCGTCACGACGATTCCGCTTACATCCACGAAGGGTTCGATAACCGTCACGGACGCGCAAGCGCACCTCACTCAGGGCATGTTCCATATGATCCGCGTCATCCCGCAGATCGGCACCGTCGGTGTCGGTGAGGCGAGCGATGAGAGTTCCGTACAAGAGAGCGGCATTGTCACGCCAAACGGTGATTCGCTCGCGAACGGGTATACGATCAATCCGACCGGTGATGATGGTGCATTCACGACCGGCGGCCCTGGTACGGTCGATTCTTTAATCGGCACGTTCAAACAGTCGACCGGTGTGGAAAAGGTCACCGCGCAGACGGTTGTCGGCGATCCGTTCCGCATCCTCAACTACTTCGGCAGCAACGATTCGGTCGCGTTTCAATACGGTGCGGTCTCACCGGCCGATGCAACGTACGGCTACGACGCCGCGCGAAGCACGGCATTTGCGGACGGACGGCTAGCATCGTTGAACTGGACGTATGGAAACCTGGCCTGGTTCTTCCCGGCAGGTACGCTCGGCTACACCGTGCTTGAAGCCGGACGAAACGGCACAAACACAACAAGCGCGATGCTCGGTGAGCAACAAACGCAATTCGGCAACACGTTTGCCGTGTGGACGTCAGCCTTCCCGAACGGCACGACGTCGACACTCTACCCGCTCACGATCCCGGCCGGTAGCTGCACCGGACTCTGCTTCGGCGGACCGCAGTTGTATGTCGCAGAGGCGCACATCGATTACGACGCTGCCGCAAACACGGCATACGTCGTCCTCGCAATGGCGGACGGCGACCTTCCGCCGATGACGGCAACCTACGATTATCTCTATCAGATCAATATGACGACCGGAGCCGGTGCGACGAACCCAATCCTCCTCAGCGGACCGATTGGTGACGCCGCGGATTTTGAAATCGATCCGGCTTTACACATTGGTGTGCTGACGACCACCGGCATCAACACGCTCACCGGAGTCGCGTCGGGAGCACAACTCAGCACGATCAATCTTGCAACGTTGACGCCGACGACGACCACGGTCACCCCCCAGGCGAGTGTCGTGGTTCCAAACGGTACGAATCCAGCTGATGTGAACGTGATGGGTTTCCTTACCAAGATCGCGATCGATCCGGTGAACCAACTCATCGCCGTACAGAACTCGGTTCCGGCAGCGGACCTCAACGACAATAACGCGCTGAGCGAAATCGACTTCTACAACGAGAACACGCTGAATCTCGTGAAGAGCACCTCGCGGGTATACGACCTCTCGAACTTCACGGTCGGCGACCATTGGTTCCAAGTAAACACCACGACGCGTACCGGCTTTATTACGAGCCCGGATTCAACGCAGATCATCCCTGTTAAGTACTAGGCGGTAATTTGAATATGAAAAATACAAAATCACGCATACCAACGTTTCTCCTTATCGCCTCGTCAGCGTTGTTTGCAGCATGCGGTGGCGGCGGCGCTGGTGGAGGCGGCAGTGCCGCCTCCACCGTTCCCACCATCGCCCAGACCTCCGTTCCGACCTCGAGCCCGAACGGTGGACCCGTCACAATCGATGGAATAACCCTCTCGACGGGATCGCTTTCGTTTACATCGCAAACGCCGCAGACGTTCGATGCTAGCGATAAGAACTACAGCGGCCAATTCACTGTGAGCGGATGCGCCGGTATCGTCAAAGTTACAAGTGCGAATTACTCGGGTCCGCAAGCAACCTTCACCGTTACTCCTGTAGCCGGCGGCACGTGTTCGCTCGTCGTGGGCGAAAAGAACAGCAACTCTGCCGCGCTGAGCATTACTGCGACGATCACCCAAGGGACGATTCAATGATGAAAGTACGTACGCACGTTAGTGCACTTACGGCGTCGCTTTTGTGCGCCTCGATGCTCGGAGGCTGCAGCGGCGGCGGATCAACGGTACCTCAGGCGCCGGCTGGCACGAAGGCGAACGCGAAAGCAGCGTTTACAATTCACTGGCCGCAACACACGGCGGCTGCAGTGACCCGACGTTCACCGCATTACCTCTCGCAATCGGCGCAAGCGGTGATCGTCGAAGTTAATCCAAATGCAGCGACGCCCGGAAAGGTCAACTTCTCCGGGCCGCTCACCATCATAAACAACAACGGTACCCCGACCACGACCGTCGCGATCGATGCGCCAGTCGGTAGCGATGAATTCATCTTTACCGTGTGGGATGCGCAGCAGAGCGCGACGGAAACAACGCCGGCCGGAAATCTTCTCGGCCAATCCGACGTTACACAAACCATCGTGGCCGGCAAAACGAACAACGTCGGTGCTGTGATCGGCGGCATAACGTCGAGCATCGACATCAAGCCGCTTGCGAACCAACCGTTCCTCGAGACTGATGCGACGATTGGGTACGACCTCGTCGGCGACACGCCGGAAACATTCACGGCGACACCCAAAGATGTCGATGGCAACATCATCGTTGGCCCAGGTGCACCGACGCTCTCCTTCGCGCCGTCGACGACGTCTGGGGCATATCTCAACGTTGCGCCGGTCAGCGGACAACCGAACGAGTTTACAGTTGCGTCAATAGCGGCTGCACCGATACCGCAGGAAAGTTCGCTCGCCCCGCTCGGAGTTGTGGTCACTGCAACCGCCGACGGCGCGCCGCAGTCGCTACAGTCTAACCTCAGCCTCTCCCAGCGTTCCGCCGTTTACGTATCGTATGGCACGGGAAGTGGAGGGTCGATGGTGCTCGCGTACGACGATCAAGGTAACAACATTCCGCTTCCGTCTACAGCGTTCACAGGTCTGTTCGCGCCCTCGGGCGTCGCATACGATTCCAAGACGCATCAAGTCTTCGTCGCGGATACCGCTGCGAATACGGTGAAGGCGTTTGATGCGTACGGAAATTCCATCGCAACCTTTAATGGACCGACGGTGGCTGGAGCTCGCGGCGTTGCGTACGATCCGCAATCCGACAACCTGTACGCGACGGGTACCACGATCGTCGTTCCATTTAAAGCCGACGGTAGTACACCATCGGGTATGGCGGCAGGCGCGTTCACGCAGGTCGCCGGTTTGCAGCCGGATGGCATTGCCGCCGTCGGTGTCAATCTCTACGGGCAACCTGACGATGAAATCGCAGTGGCAAATGATGCGGCTGCGGCAAAAGCGCAGAGCGTCAGCTTCTTTTATTCGAACGGCGGCTTCATCCGAACACTGAACGTCACGAACAAGATCGGCGTGGCTGGTCCCTTCCCAGGACTTGCCTTTAACGCGGGCGTCTCCGGCCCGTCGTTCCAAGTAACTGGCGGACCTGCGGGTGCGTCGTTTAGATCCTCGACAACCGTTGGCGGAACGATGACCGACACCATAAGTTACACGCCGCCGCTCTGCCCCACAGGCACTTGCTTGACAACGACCTCGACGAACCACTACGGGGGCGTGGCTATTTCCTCAACGGTATACCACAACTCAACGGGCGGGACTACCGGCGGAATGCAATACGAAGAGTTCGTTGTGGTGACGGACTTGAATCTCGTACAAGGATACACGCTCAGCAGCCTCGCCTTTGGAGGCTCCGGACCGCCGCATCTGACGAATGCCGACTTGCAGATCCAGACTCCGGCCGGATCGGGTCTAACGAATCCGATCGGCATTGCAATCGTCCAGTAACGAAATCGCGAGTGCAGCGCGAGGTAGGAGCCGCTCCGAAAGGGGCGGCTCTTACGCTATTTCAGAACGGGACGCGCGGAAAGACCACCGGCGTAAAAACGGGCGTAAAAACCGGCGTCGCGATGTGTTGTCCGAGCGGGTTGACTGGATCGCCGGTCAAGAACAATCCACTGCTTCCAAAACCACTTGCACTCGGCGGTCCGATGAGCGTGATGCCGTTGTTCACGACGCCTGATGGAAAGAACACGCCGTTTGAGATAAAGCTCCATTGCGTCGAGATCGTGCGTCCGGTCGTCGTGTTCGCCGTGAACGCAATCGTATGCCGTCCCGGCGTAAGCGCGTTCGGCATGTAGGTAATGCGTCGTCCGTCAAATTGCGCGTTTGCGGTGACGTTGTTGCCGTCAACAGTAAGCATGACACCGCCGGCCGGGGCGATCGCTCCACCGAGCGAAGCCGAGACGACCGGGTATGCCGTTTGTATGGTAGAGTCCGGTGCAGGCGTCAACTCCTGCGGTTCGGACGCGACTCGCGTATTGCGAGCGCTGGATGACGGAAGACTTCCATTTACTGCCAGCACATTAGAATGTGGATCGTACCGTATAATTGCACCCATTGCCGTTGCGGCGAAAGCCACCGGAACGTACACACGGCCGTCGATTTCAACCGGCGGCGTTTCCATCACAATGGTATGCCCGTCGAGAAGCGCGCTCTTGGTGCCGACGTGAAGATGCAACGTGTGAAGAATATTGTGCGCAACGATCGAACGGTTTTTCGCGTCATATGAAACGCTTGAATTGAGTGTTTCGAACGTCGTTCGCAACGGAAGCAGTATTTGACCGTCGCGAACGATCGCAGTCGTTGAGATCGCATGATTGCGTACGGTAACGAAGATCGGTTTTCCGTACGACGCGATCGGCATTAGGATCATCAGAGCGAGAATGGAAAAAGCTATCGAGCGACTTCTTGCCATGCTGAGTCCCTCCGCACCAAGTATACACCGGCACTATGCGCAATGAAGTGAAAAGATAGGGTCGCGCTTGAACAGGAGAGATAGCATGGACGAAGAGACCGACATCGGCCCCGAGATGGTGAGCGAACTTGGAATCGAGCCCGGCGTCGATGTCGACGACCGCCAACGGTTCGAATTGTTGCGTGAATGGCATCGCCAGGATGCAGAGAGAGACAAAGTAAACGAGACGAAGCAGTAGAGCGTACCAAGGAGGCTCGATGCTTCGTCTTCGCTTAGCGGCACTTATTGTCGCTGTTTTTGCCGTGTCGCCCGCTATTGCGAAGGCCGACGCCGGCAACACGTTCGCCAAGCTTGAATTTCGCAATATCGGTCCCACGACCGGACGCATCGACGCCGTTGCAGGCGTTCCCGGCGATTCGTACACGTATTTCGCCGGCGGGCTCGGCGGGTTATGGCGCACGACGGACGGCGGCACTAAGTGGGAGCCGGTCTTCGACAAAAAGACGGTAACGTCGATCGGCGCAATTGCGGTTGCGCCGTCGAATCCGAAGATCGTCTACATCGGCACCGGTGAACCGAACATGCGCAACGACGTCGCCTTCGGCGACGGAGTATGGCGCTCGAGTGATGGGGGCACGTCCTGGACGCACCTCGGTCTTGATGCAACCGCTGCGATTGCGCAGATTACGATCGACCCGCATAATCCGGATCTCGTGTACGTTGCGGCCGTCGGCGACCCGTTCAAACCGTCGCCGGACCGCGGGCTGTATAAAACCGTTGACGGCGGAAAACATTGGCAGAAATCGCTCTACGTTGACGACACCACCGGCGCTTCAACGATCGCGGTTTCGCCGGTACATCCCAACGTCGTCTTCGCCGGCATGTGGACGGTGCGGCGCCGTCCGTGGATGCTTACGAGCGGCGGACCGAACGACGGCGTCTATCGTTCCAATGACGCGGGCGCGCACTGGACGCGCGTGCAGGGCAACGGATTCCCGAGCGGATTGACGGGACGCATCGGATTGCGCTTTGCGCCGAGCCGGCCGAACATTCTTTACGCGTTGATGGAGTCAAAAGACGGAAGTTTCTGGACGAGCAAAGATGGCGGAACGCACTGGACGCTCACCAGCACGAAGCACGAGATCATTCAGCGACCGTATTACTTTTCGCAGTTCACCGTCGATCCGAAAAACGCGAAGCACATTTTCTTCATGACGATCGTCGAGATTCCGTCGGAAT
>JAMXLG010000085.1 GCA_024281135.1 Vulcanimicrobiia bacterium
CGCTTGCCGATGATGATGCCCGGCTTCGCGGTGTTGACGATGACGCGCGCTTGATTCGCGCGACGCTCGATTTCGATCTTGCTGATCGCCGCCGACCGCATCCACTTATTGAAGAAGTTGCGGATCTTGACGTCTTCGTGCAGCCAATCGATGTAGTGTTTTTTCTCGAACCAGCGGCTGTCCCACGTGCGCGTGATGCCCAGGCGAAGGCCGACCGGATGAATTTTCTGACCCATACTTTACTCCGCGGCCCCCGCTGTTGCAGTTGCCCGTTTGCTGCTTGAACGACGCGCCGCCGTTGCGGTTGCGCGCTTCGTCGAAACGCTTGCACCTGCGCGAGTCTTGCGCTTCTTCTGCGGCGGCGTTTCGCTGACGACGACCGTCACGTGCGAAAGACGCTTACGCTTGAAGTACGCGCGGCCTTGAGCACGCGGGTCCAGGCGTTTGGTAAAACGGCCACCAGGGCCGCCGTCGACCGTGATCCGCGTGATGTACAGATCGTCGGTGTTCATGTCGTGGTTGTTGCCGGCGTTCGCAACGGCGCTGCGCACGAGCTTCTCGATCGGCTCAGCTGCGAACACGCCTGCGAACTGCAGCAACACGAGCGCTTCACGCACGCTCTTGCCGCGAATAGCATCCGCAACCCGGCGCAGTTTGCGAGGGCCCATGCGGACGAACTTCAAATGCGCGACCGCTTGATTCGGTCCGGCAGTTCCATGCTGTGGCATTACTTCACACCCGCCTTATCGCCACCGTGGCCGCGGAAGTGGCGCGTGGGCGCGAACTCACCGAGCTTGTGGCCAACCATGTTTTCGGTAACGTAAACCGGAACGTGCGCCTTTCCGTTGTGCACGCCGATCGTGTGACCGACCATCTGCGGAACGATCACCGAAGCGCGGCTCCACGTCTTGATCACGCGCTTCTCGCGCGTTTCGTTCAGCTTCTCAACTTTCTTGAGAAGGTGGTCCGCGACGAACGGACCTTTTTTGAGACTACGACCCATTACTTGGAACCTCGCTTACGAACGATGAACTTCGTCGTGCGCTTGTTACGGCGCGTCTTCTTACCCATCGTCATCTGACCCCACGGCGTCGTTGGCGGACGGCCCGAGGTCGAACGCGCTTCACCACCACCGTGCGGGTGATCGACCGGGTTCATTGCGATACCGCGAACCGCGGGGCGCTTACCCAGGTGACGCGAGCGTCCGGCTTTACCGATGACTTGGTTTTCGTGCTCGATGTTACCGAGCTGACCGATCGTCGCGCGGCACTCGATGTGAATCATGCGCACTTCGCCCGACGGCATACGCACTTGCGAGTACTCGTTTTCTTTCGCCATCAGCTGCGCGGAAACGCCGGCCGAGCGAACGAGCTTGCCGCCCTGACCCGGACGCAGCTCGATGTTGTGAATCACGGTACCAACCGGAATGTTCTTGATCGGTAGGCAGTTGCCGGGCTTGATGTCCGCGCCGCTTCCCGATTCCACGACATCGCCGACTTTGAGGCCGAGCGGCGCGAGAATGTAACGCTTCTCACCGTCGCGGTAGTGCAACAGTGCGATGCGCGCGGAACGATTCGGATCGTACTCGACCGTCGCGACCTTGGCGGGGATGCCGTCCTTGGAACGCTTGAAGTCGATGATGCGATATTGCTTGCGCGTGCCGCCGCCTTTGTGGCGCACGGTGATGTGCCCGTTATTGTTACGGCCCGAATGCTTCTTGCGAACTTCAACGAGTGACTTCTCAGGCTCCACTTTGGAGAGTTCCGAGAAATCCATCGTCGTCACGAAGCGACGGCCCGGGCTGGTCGGACGATACTTCTTAACCGGCATGTTTATTGCTCGAAATAATTGACGCCGCCGAGCTCAATTTTCTGACCCGGCTTGAGAGTGACGATCGCCTTTTTGAAGTCGCTTTGCTTGCCGCTGGTGCGGGTGCCGCGACGGGCGAAGTTGCGCACTTTTCCGCGCACATTGACCGTGTTGACGTTGAGCACGTTCACACCGAAGATCTCTTCGATCGCGTGACGGATCTGCGTCTTGGTCGCTTCCGGATGCACCACGAACGTATACTGCGTGCCGATGGCGTTCGCCATCGATTTCTCAGTAATACGCGGTGACAGAATCACATCGCGTGCGTCCATTACTTCTTGCTCCCGTTTTCGAGCGACGCATTCAACGCATCGAATGCAGCCGTCGTGAAGATGATGCGCTCGTAACGCAGGACGTCTTTGACGTCGAGCGCGCCGGTGTCGGTGACGCCGACTTTGCGCAGGTTGCGCGCAACGCGATGGATCGCATCGGCATTGCCTTCGCTCGGACCAACGACGACGAGCGTCGAGGGACCCTTCTTCGCATCTTTCGCCGAGCCGAACACGAGCTTCGCGAAATCGGCCGTCTTCGTCATCGTGAAGCTCGACGCATCGAGCACGGTGACGGCGCCGTTGCGGAAACGGTCGGAGAGTGCCGCGATGAACGCGAGCTTGCGCTCTTTCTTATTCAGATCGGTGACGAAGCTACGCGGCTGCGGTCCGAAAACAACGCCGCCGTGCTTCCACTGAGGCGAACGGATCGAACCTTGGCGCGCGCGGCCGGTTCCCTTTTGGCGCCACGGCTTGCGTCCGCCGCCGGAAACTTCGTCGCGCTTCTTCGTCGAAGCCGTGCCTGCACGCGGATTCGCGAGTTCGCGATAGACCGCGCGGAAAACCGTGTGTGCTTTTTCGGAATAATCTTTATCGAGAACGGCCGGCGTCTGCACGTCACGCACGACCTTTCCATTCACATCAATAACGTTCGCCATTATGCGCCCGCCTTGACTGGTAAGGGCTTCACGCTCTTCTTCACGACAACGAGCGCGTTCTTCGGTCCCGGAATCGGGCCGCGAACGAGCAGCAAGTTGCGCTCGACATCAGCGCTGATTACTTCGAGATTTTGCATCGTCGTGCGATCGACGCCGAAGTGCCCCGGACGACGGCTGCCTTTAACGGTACGTCCCGCGTTCGTGTCGCCGTTCGATGCCGGTTGACGATGAATCATCGAACCGTGGCTCGCACCACCACCGGAGAAGTTGTGGCGCTTGATGCCGCCGGCGAAACCGTGGCCTTTTGAAATACCGATGACGTCAACGCGGTCGCCCGGTTCGAATCCGGCGACGGTGATCGTCTGCCCGGCCTCGACGCCGTCGATGTCGTTGCGGAATTCGCGCACGAAGCGCACCGCTTCGACGTTCGCTTTTTTGAAATGTCCGGCAAGGGCTTTGGTCACGCGAGCTTTTTTAATCGCACCGAAACCGAGAGCCACGGCTTCGTAGCCATGCTTCTCTTTCGTGCGACGCTCCACGACCGTGCAGGGACCGGCTTCGATCACCGTGACCGGCACGTACCGGCCGTCATCGGTAAACACGCTCGTCATCCCAACCTTGCGGCCAAGGATGTTTTTCACTTAAATCCTCGTCCTAACGTAGTTGCACAGCACACGGGTCCTGGCGTACTGTTAGATTCTTCCAGCGGCGCACGGAAATATCCGCGGACCGCTGTGGACCACAACCTCGGTACTTTACCAAGACGCCACCTTTGCGTCAAGGCCTCTTATCATATACGGGTGAATGACGCGGTCATGCGGATCTTCGCTTTGGCGGCAGCGCTTATGCTGCTCGCCGGTTGTCTCCGCCAGGCACCCCCTCCGCACGACCGTTTACGGATCGTGCAGACTCAGGATTTCCCGACCCTGGACCCGATCTTCGTGAGCGGCGTCGGTGGCCAGGAGCTGGGCGCGCTCCTGTACTCCTATTTAGTGAAGATCGACGACCGCGGAGGGCTCGTGCCGGACGCGGCCGAGGCCGTCCCAACCCGCGAGAACGGCGGTATCAGCCCCGATGGAAAGACGATCGTCTATCACCTGCGCCCGGACGTCCGCTTCTCGGACGGCTCGCGGGTCACGTCCTTCGACGTCGCCGAGACGATCGCTCGGATCGCCTTTCCGGGCAGCGACGTCCCAACCCGGGTGGCCTACGACGACGTGGCAGCCGTGTCCACCCCGGATTCGCGAACGGTAAAGGTGTTGCTCCGTGAGCCCTACGCGCCGATTGCGCTCTATCTTTGCGGGCCCGGAAACGCTACGCCGATTCTCCCATGGCGTTTGATTCACGGCCGCTCTCGTCTGCGCGGCACCACCCTTGACGGAGCGCCGCTCGGTTCGGGACCCTATGTAGTTGCGCGTTGGCAGCGCGGCGACCGGCTCGAGCTCGCACCGAATCCGTATTACTTCGACGGATCGCCGCACATCACGCGCATTACCATTCGCATCGTTGAGAGCGCTACGACGGCCCTTCAAATGCTGCGTTCGGGCGAAGCCGATGCCTACGTCAATGCCGACGACGCGCAATATGACGACTTGCGCGCGCTCGCGCACGATCGCACCGAAATGGTGCCGATCGACGGAACGGGAGCGCTCATCTTCAATACGCAGGATCCGCACCTGCACGATGTGCGCGTGCGACGGGCGCTCGTCTCCGCACTCGACACGAAGAGCATCGTCGATAAATCGCTGCTCGGTCCCAATCGCGAACGCAATCCCGGTCGGGGACTCTTCGAATGGGCATACGATCCTGCGGCGTACGCAATGCCGCGTTTCAGTCCGGCATTTGCGAATCGCGCGTTGGATGCGGCGGGATGGCACCGCGGAAGCGACGGCGTGCGCCGGCACGGTGGGGTTCCGCTTGCGCTCGATCTTCTCGTGCGAGCGGATAAACCGAGCGCGCTCATCATGGCGACGCAAATTCAAGCCCAAGCCAAGAACGTCGGCATCGCTATGGCCATTCGCGAAGTGGCGATCAACGAATTCGTCGCGCCAAACGGTCCGCTCTACGGCGGACGCTTTCAAGTAGCACTCTTTCCGTTCGTAGCGGGATTCGATCCCGACGTTCGCGATCAATTTGGTTGCGATCGCGTGCCGCCGCGCGGATTCAATAAACCTCGATATTGCAATCCGCAGCTCGACACGATGATGGATGTCGCCGTGATCCCGTACGATCGCGCGACCCGCATGCCGCTCTATCGAGACATCGAACGCACGCTCTCTCAAGAATTGCCGATGGCGGCGCTCTATCAAGCGGTTTCGATCAACGCGTTCCCTGCAACGTTACGAAACGAACACGCCGCGATCACAACGCCGTTCTGGAACGTCGCGCAATGGAGTTTTTGATGCGCCGGATCGCGCGCCGGTCCGTCTATGTGAACGCCGCCTATAGGGGGATCAGTCCGAGCTTGATGCCGATGCGAACCGCGTTCGTACGTGTATCGACGCCTAGTTTCGATAAGATGGAGCCCACGTGGAACTTGGCCGTATGCTCGGAAACGTTCAGCGCCTCACCAATTGCCTTGTTCGATTTTCCGCTGCCCATCAGCCGCAGCACTTCGATTTCACGTTCCGTCAGGGGCTGATGAGTCTCGGGCTCCACCGTCGCAGCTAAGCTCGATAGCGCCGTATGCGAAAAGATGAGGTATCCAGCCGAAACGGCAAGCAGAGCTGAGCTTAGCTCGTGTGGTGAAGCATCGCGAGCAATCGCACCGTCAAAGCCGAAGCGCAGCGCGCCCGAGGCATTCTCCGGATTTCGCTCGTCGTACATCAGAACGCGTTTCGGTGCCCTCGCACCGAACGCTCGATCGATACGAGTGACGCGATCGTAGATAAGAATATCGGCATCGCGCTCATCGTGTGCAATCGTGAGCCGCGCGTCAGCTTTCAACGCCTCACGCAGCGACGCATGAAGATAGGTTGAGTCGGAATCAACGAAAACCCGAACGGTTTCCGTACCTACGCCGCGCGATATTTTGCCTTGTCGACGCCTAATTGAATAAGCCTTCCTGCGCGTATCGCTGTAATATCGATGTGATCGCTCTGCGCATGCTGCTGCATTGTGACGAGCACGTCGCCGATCAGGAGTCCGATGTCCGATGCGGCACTGCCGGATTGAACCTCGAGAATTACGTAGCCGGAAAAATCGCGTCCCTCGGCGATGGTCGTCACCGGAGCCAACGCGACGCCGAGGCGAAACGGTTGCAACACAGCCTCTCCCAAAAAACGCTGGACGCTGCTGGATGAAACGGCAAGCGCGATAGCACCGGCAACCACCATACTGTTGACTCCGACCACTCGACCCAAGGCATCAGCAAGTGGGCCGCCGGAATTTCCCGGCGCGAGCCGAACATCGGCGCTGACCCATCGTCCCGGCGGACCGTGCACCACTCCGCTTGTGACTGCTCCACTCAAGCCGAACGGATTACCAACTGCTATGACGATCTCGCCGACGCGCAAGGTGGCGGAATCGCGAACGCTTACGGCATTGAGACCGCGCGTTTCGATGCGCAACGCCGCCAAATCGGCGTGCGCATCGCGCTCCACGACCTTACCTTCGAAAGAGCGGCCGTCGTGAAGTTCAATTCGTGCGCTGTGCCGCGTCGCAACATGTGCGTTCGTTACGATCAAACCGTCGTCCGACCACACCACACCTGAACCGGCGCTGTGGTGTCCGTTGCGGACGGTCACCGTCGACCGCTGCAGCGATTCCGCGACGATAGCAGCTGCGTCGTCGAACAGAGCGTTCATTGTCGCTCACCGACTGTTAGTGATACGTCTCGCTTTTCACCGCCACGAACGATCTGCACGGAGATCTGTCGGCCTACGGTATCGGGCCCAAGCGCACGTTGTACGTCGTCAGTATCTTCGACCTCGATGTCGCCGATTG
>JAMXLG010000086.1 GCA_024281135.1 Vulcanimicrobiia bacterium
TGGCGACGGCACGAACATGCGCTGTCCAAACTTCTCGTCGGTAACGCCGCTTGTCGGCAGCTGTGCGGCCGCGTTCGAGGTGGTAAATCCGCCGAGGCTCGGGTTCGGCAATATCGGTGTCTTCGCGCCGGGCGTTCCCGGAGTGGTGCTCGGCGTCGTCACGGTGTTGAGGTTCGCCATGAATTGATCGTTGGTATATGGCGCCTCCCACCCTTGCATCTTCACAGTGTATTTGTTGGACTCGGCTAGGTTGGTAGTCGCCGTCTTATCGTCCGTGTTTTCGTCGTTCGACTCCCACGAGTACTTGTCACCGGCGGTGAATGTTATCGACCATTCCTTAGGATCGGTACCCACGCCAAAACCAAACGGAGCAAGTTTGATTCCCAAGCCGAATTGGATTCCGAAATTATCGCCGATCGTGAACTTGTTATCCGTCGCCGTGTCTTTGCTGTTTTCGTACTTCAAGTTAACCGTGGTCGGCGCGGTCAATGCGATCGTCGTGGCGCCGATGTACGACGGTTGTTTGGTAAGATTTGCCATCGGCGCAGGTGGAGCACCTTCGATATAACCAGTAACCTGAACGTTACCCTGCTCTTGCGTAATCCACGTGAGGATGAGATCGCCGACCTTCTTCCCTGCGTAGAGCATGATCGTGTTGTTCTTGATGTAGACGTAAGCCTCGTCGATCTCGCCGGCAAGGGTCCCGGTCGTTGAATTGAGCGTGATCGAGTAACTCGTGAGATATGGCACGGTGTCGCACACGGTAAGCGCAACACCCGGAGGTGTATAGAGGTTTGGCGTGATCAGAGGACCGCAACGTCCCACGCATGGACTGCCGATGAGATCTAACGAGGCGGATGTGAAGTTGAAATCGTGTGCCGTGACGGCGTTTTGGACAACGATGCCATCGACGTACTTGTTCATCGGGAGCGCAGGGCCGCTGATGCCCTGCAACGAGAACTCGCCGCTGATGTACACCGAGAGGAACGGTTCGTTGCTCGGTATGAGCCGTCCGAACATATCATCGAGGACCTGGTACTGCGCGCGCGCCATGCTCCAGATGCTCATTTCTTCGAGCTTGTAGGGTCCTGCGTTGAAGCTCAGCAGTGATAGGCCGGCACTATAGGGCGGCATCTCCGTCGCGGCTGCAGCCGAGGTGGCAAGCGTTACCGTCATCTTGTAACCGTTGACGTACAGGCTCGTGCCTTCGAGTTCGTGTCCCGTGAGCGGTGCGAGAAACGCTTCAGAAGCATTCGTCGACGCAGCGACGTCGGTTTGGTTGAACACGTTAGCGACAATGCCGTCGGCATTGTACACAACGGGCCAATAGCCCAATATTCCGGCCTTGGCAAGATCTTGTGTCGTTGCGTCCGCGATGTCGATAATCGTTCCGTTGGATTTGATTCCTTGATAGTTGATCGCGCTGTTGAAGATGTACACATCCCGGATGTTGCCGGGCCCCGCCGCCGTTCCCATCGCCATTTCGATGTTGTTGTCATCAAATGCGGCGCCGATCAGCACGTGCGCTGCGCCCGTTGCCGCAACGTTGAGTCCGTCGGCGTCGGTAACAGTAATCGCCGCCGTTGTTCCTCCCTGTTGCCACGGACCGAACGTCCCATCGTCGTTGACGGTTCGCACCGAAATGACCACGTTGTAACTCGGGTTTTGGCTGGGCTTCGAATTGATGTTTTTGAGGAAAGCCGTGAGTTGCGGCGTTGCGCCCGGATCGTTTGATCCGACGCCGGTGATATTGATCGGTCCGGTGCCCGACGTAGGCAACGCTCCAATGGTCCCGCCCGCGCCTGAATTCGCTGCGCCCGATAGTTCACTGGTGTCGAACGGCGGATCGTATGGATCCGTGCTCGACGACGCGCCGGTCGCCGTGGTTGTGGCGGACTTCACGATGATGACTTGGTAGTACGTGTTGGCTTCGATCGGCGGCCCGGAAACTGCGCTTTGAATGTTTCCGTCGCCATCGGTCAGCATGAGCGTGACCGCCCCGTTTTCAATGGCCACCCTATACGACATTTCGAGTTCCGGCGTCGTATTGGTGGAACCGGTTCCTTTGTAGAGGAGACCCTGATTGGTCACGACGTCGGCTGCCGCGAACGTCATCGCGATGCTGAAATCGCCGCCGACATCATAATTCGTACCGTTGGCGACCTGATAGCCTGCGCCGTTGCAGACCATCGTATATGGCTGATCGTAGCTGAGCGCGAAATGCCGCCACCGCGATGAGAATGCTGGCGGTGTCGTGGTCGCCTGCATGACCGTGTTGTTGATCCGTACGAAAACGGTCGAAGCGTCGTGGAAATCGACGTCCACATCGTAGATCAGCGGAGTGTTAGTGCTCGCCGTATAGGTAAACGGATGGTATCCCGAGACCGGGACCATCGGAATCGAATGCCAGAATTCTAGTGTAAAGTCGCCTTGCGCCGTCATCAGCGAATCGATTGACGCGTCGGTCGAAGTCACCGGCGTACTGAAGGCGCCTGCGAACGTTTCGACCGGCGTCGCGGTCGGCGCAATCGCCGCGGTGAACGCATTGTACCCGCCGGTCTCGATCGTGAGTGGCGCGCCCACGTAGAAGTCGAACTCGGCCTCCTGCGTAAACATCGGCAATAATTCCGGAACGTCGACTTGCACGATGTTCGAATCGCTGCCGGTCGTGTAGAGAATGTTGTACACGGTGCTCGTGCCTGCCGCGTTCTTTACGATGAATTGGAAATCGTGCGTCGTAGCCGACTGAGTAACGATCGTAGGCCGGGCTGTAAAGCCGTAGACGAGACCGAACTGCGTCTCGACGGTCGTACTCGCCGTTTGTGCCCACATAGTCGTGGGATTGATTCCTGCTGCGGGGGTCGTTCCGGCGGTTGTGCCGTCAGTAACGATGTACGTTGTGCCGCCAAGGTCGAATACGGCCAGCTGCTGCTGCGTCGAAACCGGCTGCGAAACGTAAACGGTGTAGGTCTTTTGCACGGCGGTATATACGCCGGCGGATTTGATGAGCGTGTACAAGGCGTTCTTGTACATGAAGTAATCGGCTCCACCCGACTCGCTCGTCCCCGCATAGAGATTTAGAACGGTGGTTCCGGCAGAGATCGTGCCGATAGGCACGACTGTTCCCGGATAACTCCCGGCCGCGGGCGCCGTCGTGCTGAGCGTGAACACCAGACTCGAATCGAGCCTAAAGGTATTGGCCGGCTGAGCGATCGGATAGAGCTGCGTTCCCGTGATCGCGAGCAGGTTCCGCTGCGCATCCTCGACGTACGCGTAAATCAGCCCGTTCAGCGTGAACGTCGAGTTCGGAATCGGAGCACCTTTCTGCACGGTGACGTCGGTGGAGAGCGGCGAGACGTTGTTGTTCCCTACGATCGCGTGCGGCGTCTGGTTCGTATCGATTACGTAGTTGAATCCGTTGATGCTGAACATCGCCGGATTCGGGATCAGAGGATACGGCCGATCGCTATTGTCGGTGACGATCATCGACGTCGTATTCAACGTGTAAGTCACGTTGCCCATGAAGCACGTTGGCGCAACGTACACGAGGAACCGCCCGACGACGGAACCAGCATCGTAGATATCCAGATCGTCGAACACGAAGCTCGCCGTCGTCGAGTCGAACGGGTTCGTGAGTTTGAAGCCGGAGTTCGCGATCGGAATCGACGGTTGCCCCTGTCCGAGCAGCGAGCCCGTGGACACCGTATTGTAAGTAATCAAATAGACGTTGTCGTTGACGCTGATGAGATCGCGGCTCGGCCGCACCGCAAAACTCGCCGTTATCGTCTTGGGCAAGTTGTTGGCGTCCAGGTTCAGCGTATAGGTAACCGTTGGATCCGTGAGCTTGAACGTGTTTGCAGACAAGAACGGCATCGGGGCGATCGCGTCGCCCACAACCGAGCAAGAGGAATAATTGCTGCCGCTCGGCTTGCCTTCGATCGTATAGAGGTTCCCGTTGATCTCGAACGAGTTCTGGTTGACCGGAATTGCCGGACCGCCGGTCGCCGGTTCGACCTCGCTGATCTCGACACTGAAGATGTCGGTGCCGACCGTCGCTACACCCGCGTTGACGTTTGCTCCCGAGATGACCGGGAACTCGACCATAACGTCGCTGTAATCGATCAGATACGTCACGCCGTTACCGGCCGTGAACGCATATTGCGTCTCTTCCGGCAGATACGACAGCGTTTCGACGTGGTTGCTCGTAGTGTCAATGAAGAACGTTCTTCCGGCGATCGAATCGGTGAAGAAGTCGTTGGCGTACGTAAACTCCGCTGTGATCGGGTTGTTTGCGCTCTCGTCGAACTCGAAGGTGAC
>JAMXLG010000087.1 GCA_024281135.1 Vulcanimicrobiia bacterium
CGAGTCCCGCCGCCTGGAAGATCTGCTTAGGATAGAGACGCGCCCAAGGAGTCGTCGCCAACACTTGGTCTTGGTGACCCGTCACGTACAGGCGATAACGAGCGTTCGATGGCATTGCTTCCCAATCGGGAGCAAAGGTAATCGGTGAGTTTAAGTTGCGCGCCGCATCCATTTGATTGCAGCTGTTGGGGTCGTTCAGACGAATGTACGTCGGGTCGGTGGATTCGACGAAAAGCCCGGCGTATGGGGCTTGGAACGCGCTGGCGTCGCCGGTGCAGAAGCCGAACCCTCCGCCGATGGCATCGAGCATTCTGCGTTGTGCAATCGCGACGCGGCCGATCGACGGCGTAAGCGTTTGCCCAGCGTTTGCAAGCAATTGCTCCACCCCACGGCGGACGTTAATCTGCGGTCCGACGTTGATCTGCATGTCGGCTTGCGGCACGTTCGGAACGGGAACCGCAGTTGAGATGAGATGCGCACGGACAGCAGTCGCGTTCGCGAACGGATGTCCCGTCAAACGCGCAACTTGAAGCATTACGGCGGCAGTTGCTGCGGTCATCGGAGCCGACGCGGAGGTTCCGCCGTCTAAACCAACGCTGACCTGATTGTAGCCTCTGCCGTTGAGCGACATGACGGGGATATTGTCTGACGGCGCCGAGACATTGACGCGCGTTCCGAACCCGCTCGAGAACGCCTCGAAGCCGGTCAGGCGCGTTTCCGGAAACGTGAGTTGATTGGCGTATTTGGCATTGGCCGGGTCAAGCGGATTCGCCGCAAAGATGTCGTCCGTAGTCGTGCCGCCGACGTCGATTGCGCCGGTATCCGCAACCGCGGACGGAGCGGTTGAGCCGACCAAGTCGTTGAGATCTGTTTGCTGGTCAACGGAGGCGGCAAGATTCGTCGGAACGCTTCCACCCATCGTATTGACCGCGGCGTTCGTAAACGTGCGTAAGCCGTCGCCGCCGGAGATGCAGACGACGATGTTGTCGGAGTTGACGATCGCCGACACCACGCTGCGCATCAGGGGATCTTCCTCGAGGTAGCGCGATGGGAATCCCATGTTGTCGACGCCCCAGCCGAGCGAAGCGGTGATCACGGTTGGGTTCGGCGTCTGATTCGCCGCCGCGAGAAATGCGCCCGCGAGTCCGTTGGCCGATTCATCCGTTCCGGGAACAACGAGGCGATATTGGGCACCCGGCGCGATGCCGAGCATGTCTGTTGTGCCGGAACCCATTGCACCCGGACGTTGTGCGGACTCCGGCAGCGGCGCCATGACCGAAAAGTCCATGAGAATTTCGCCGAGCGCGTTGTCTACGCCGCAAACTTCGTTGGTTCCTGAAAGATTCGCATCGTCGTCGGCGACGTATTCGGGAATGAGGGGCAGCGACGGAACGTCGAGATAGTGCTGACCGCCAATGATGTGCGAGCTTACGCCGTACGTCGGATTGGTGCAAACATCGCCAATCGAAACGTTCGTGATGATCTCGCCTGTGCCGGGAAGCTGTCCGAATTTCTTCTCGATTTCATCGTACGCAGCGACGGCATCAACGCCGGGCGCGTTCAAGAACGATTGCAGGCTCGTGCTGATGCCATAATTTCCTGGGAGTTGGGATGGCTGCACGTTCGCGGACCTGCCGAACTTCATGCGCGCCGATTGCATCATCATGACGGAACGGCGCGGTTGCGGCATCGACATCGCCATCGATACCGGAATGATATGCGGGCGCACGTTCATCGTCGACACCGTCCAGTCGGGAGATGCATACGCCACCGAAGGGAGTCTCCGCAACGCGCGCACCGCATCCGGCACAGTTGCTGTCGTGAGATGAATCTGGAAGGCTGCCGCGATGTTCAGTACCGTGCGGTCCTTCACCATCGCCATCGATCGCATCGAAGCAAGCTTCGAGCGACTGACGTTACGCGCTATTCGCGTGACGCGATCCACGCCAAACTTCGTGAACGCCGCGTTCACGTATGAGTCGTTCGTGTATTCCAGCGCTGTCGAACCGACGACATTCTTGTACGTCGCTGTATCTTGAAACGAAGTCGTTCCGTCTTTGAAGACGACGTTGACAACGCCCGGTGTGTACGCCCGGTATTTTGGCGTGTCGACCGACTGCAAGAGCGACGCCCGCGAGTCGGCAGTGAGTCCGCCACCCGGACCGGCCATGAGGCCGCTTAGGTCCGTCGGTACATGGCGCATTTCGACCATGCGACCGTCTTTTGATTTGATTGTCGCGACGCCGGCTCGCGAAATGCTTGCAGTACGTCCGCCTGAAAGCGTCCCCTTTGCGATAACCGTTCTGCCGAAGGGGATTGCGTTTCTGTGGGGCATCGCTGCTGCAGCCGGCAAGACACTTCCGGCAAGGATTGATCCGACCGCTGCCGCGGCCAAGATGCGTTGTCGTATCAAGAGCGTGAGTCTCCACGAGAAGTACAAAAAGAAATTCCGTCGCAACTCACAGCAAATCGAGTGCGACAAAAACTGCCGATGCTGCGTAGGTCGCAGCTCAGCCTGTCCCGTGTCAGTGAGAAGTCAGCGTTAGACTCAGGCTACGGAAGCGCGCGTATTAATCGAGGAGCGCAGGTTGAGGCGTTTGCGCGTCGAGTGGGCTTGTGACATCAAGTAGGTCTGCCCGTAGATTCCGAGCCGCGCGACAGCCTCGTCTACGTGCGCGCTCGCAGCGGCTCCACGTCCCAGAGCAGCTGCTGACTCCGCCATGAGCAAGAGCGCTGCGGCACGTCCAAACTCGCCGATGGCGCTCGACCCAGCCGCGATCTCCGCTGAGTGCAAGGCTTCTTCGGCGAGGCCGCGCGCGAATTGCGCCCGAGCAAGGACGTAGTCGAAGTATGCACTGTTCATCGAGCCCGTCGGTCGCGAGTCGGACGCATTATATGCGAGCTCAAGCGCTCGCTGCGGATTTCCGAGCCGCGTCTCCATCAACGATGCGTACGCGTATGTCACTGCGCGGGCAAGCCTTGAATCGTGGAGGTCTGCGAAGCCCAACGCTGCCGACTGAAAGTAGCGGGCCTGAGCAACATCTCCAAGTCGCGATGCGATGGAGCCGAGCTCACGAGCCGCCTCCGCTGCGATAGCGGGAAGACCGAGCTGCTGCGCTCGTTGCATTGTTTCAACGAACTCGATCGCGACCGCAGCGTCATCGGACCCAAGAAGAATTTGGCCCTTTGCCAGCTCCAATCGCAATTCGAGGTCGAGATATTGCGGAGCCAGGGGCAATCGCTCCATCACGCGGCGGACATCCACGAGAGCGGCAGCGCGCACCTCGAGTTCACCGGCATCGCTCAAGATCCCGGCGCATTGTACGACGCCGCGCATGAGGATCTCGCTCACCGGCCCCGCGAGAAACGGGCTTACGTAGAAGCGATCGAAGCCGCTCCGAACGAGCGACGTAGCCTCTTTCTGTGCGCCGCTAAACCAAGACACCAAACCGTGTCCCACCTTGAAAATTGCCTGCAATCCGATCGCGCGCGCTTGTCCTATTTCGGCTTCGTTATCCGAATACAACGCTTGCGCTGAATCAAGCAACTCGGTTGCTGCGGACAGATCGCCTCGTTCGACGCTGAGCTGCGAGAACAGGCATTTTGCGACGACGCGCCATCCGATATCGCCGGCGACGCGCGCCACCGCTTCGCTACGCTCGAGCGCGGAACTCGTCGTCCCGGCGACGGCCATACGCAGCGCCGCCTGCAAAGCCAGTTCCGCCGGGTCGTTCACGATCGCTGTCTCGAAAGGGGGTTCGACTTCTTTGGGAAGAGCTGCGCGCAATTCGAGCGCGAGCAACTCCGACGCCGCCTTCCGGTCGCGAAAGAACTGCCGTTCTGTGATTCCGAGATCGTCGCAAATGTTGCAGCGGCTTTCGCCTCCAAGATCGTGGCGAAGCAAAATCTGACGACGGCGTTGCGCGATCGCGCGTACGGAGGGAGCCGCTACTTCAACCATACGATCGATGGCGCTAAGGATCAGCAGGCGCACCTGCTTCGCGGTGGAAACGATATCCGCGCCGTCGCGAAAATGGAGCGAAACGAGCGGACTCTGACGCAGCGCCTCGTCGTCGCGAAAGAACGCGAGCATCTGCGTAACGGACGAATAGACGGATCGTCTAGAGGCGACCTGGGACATGGGGGCGATATAGATTTTACGGCGCGCCCTCAGCATCCGCTAAGCCACGGTTAATGCTCTGTTAACAAGGGCGCCCTTTTTCTGTGGTGACCGCGATGTCATTACTGTGTCAGCGGTCGACCCGGGAGCATTCCGGGGCCATTCCAAACCCATGGCGATTCCAACCTTTGTCGAGTTTATCGGAATCGGATGCGTCGTCTCTTTTCTTTCGTTTTGTCCTCGTCTATTGTCGCTTTGGCAATGGGACCGATTGCCGGTGGCGCTACAGCCAAAGCCTCCACCGCGGTTATCAACGTTTCAGTCGTTAGCGCAAGCCGCGCGGCGGAAGTGCTGCATGGAATTTATCCAGGCGCAAACATTCGCGTCGATCGATCCGCGAACGCGGTGATCGTAGCGGCATCCGCAGAAGACATCGCTTCAATGCGAACGATCGTCACCGGCATCGACGTGCGCAATCCTACGGATTCGATCGTGGACACCGCGCAGGTACATACCGCATCCGTCGCGGACGTTGTTTCGCGTTTGCACCGGATCTTTCCACACGCAACGTTTATCAGTTCGCCAAACCGGACAATCGTAATCGAAGCGTCGCAACCCGACCTTGCTCAGATAAAAAGCGTCATCTCTGCAATCGATACACCGCCCGCAACACCGACGCCCAAGCCGCACTATCCGACTGAGGCTGTTTCGGTGACCCAGCGAAACGCGAAGGACGTAGCGCGCGCGGTTGGCCACGCGATGGGCAGCGTGCACGTCGCGGTGTCGGGTTCGCAGGTGCTTCTTAGCGGCGCTCCCGACGACGTAACGCAAGCGAAGACGCTCATCGCGCAACTCGATCATCCGTCGGCCGACGTTCTTTTCACGCAAGTCTACCGTTTGCACTACGTCGACGCAAACTCGGTCGCCGATTTGTTGCGTCGGTCGTACAAGAACATCCAAGTTCAGGTTGACAAAGATCTCAACGCCGTCACCGTTTTTGCACCGGGTTCCGTGCAACAACGCATCGCTGACGCGATCGCACAACTTGATGCAGCTCCGCCGAGCGCACAAGGTCCGGCTGGAGCCACCGCTGGTGGAGGTGGCGGCGGTGCCGCCGAGGTGATTACACTCAACGCCGCGGTTCCGGGACTCAACGGCGCTCCGTCTACGTCGGCGTCCGATATCGCGACGACGGTAACTCAAGCGCTTGCGAACACTGCTCCCGATCTGAAAGTGACCGTTCCGCCGAACTCGACGCAGCTCGTCCTTACCGGCAGCGAGTACAGTATTGAACTCGCCAAGGACCTTATCGCGAAACTCGACCAGCCGTTACCGCTCGTCGTTCTGGATACGGAAGTCCTCGAAGTCGACGAAACAGCCGCAAAAAATTTGGGCCTTCAGCTCAACGGCCCGGTGCTGAGCTCGACATTTACTGAAGTGCAGCCCACCCCGAATCCGGACGGCTCGACGCCAAGGATTATGGGGCTGCTGCCATGGTCGCGCACGGTCTTGAGCATCGGAGCGCAGCTCAATCTCCTCATTCAAAAAGGCGATGCGCGAATTCTCGCGGATCCGCGTATTACGACGGTGACCGGGCGCACGGCGTCGATTCGTGCCGGCGATCAGCTCGCGATTCTCACAACCACGGGCGGCGGTACCGGAACGGTTGCAACGACACAGCTACAGACGTTCCAAACCGGTGTCACCTTGGACATTACGCCCGTCGTGAATGCCGGCAATTTAATTACGCTCACGCTTCACCCGACGCTCAACAGCCTCTCCGGAATTCTCAACGGCGTCCCGCAAATCTCGACGCGCGACGCGACGACGACCGTCGGACTGATGGATAATCAGACGCTCGCGATCGGCGGTCTGATCGAAGAAACGACCAATAAGACCGAGCAGAAAATCCCGCTCCTCGGCGACATCCCGTTGGTCGGCCGGGTCTTCCGCAACGATTCTCTCAATCACACGCGCAACGAATTGATCGTCACCGTTACTCCCCACATCGTGCAGGCCGGAGAGAGCAACGCTTTCCCTGGGCCTCCGCTTCCGCATTTTCCGACGCCGCAACCGTTGCCGACGCTGCCGCCGGGGAGCACGCTTCCGCCGCAAAGAGCGCATAGCAACGCGCCGCAATCACGTCCGAGCCCTGCACCCGAGCCGATGCCGACCATCGTTCCAACGCCGGTGCCGGCACCGGCGCGCACCGCCGTTCAGGCGAGTGCGGTCGCAAGCAGCGCAACGCCGCAGCCATTACCAACCGCGTTCAATCAAACGAACGTCTTTACGTATGGCGCGGCGCCGCCGAACAACTACGCTGACCCCTCCAAACCGGTAACGATCTTCTACGTACAAGCGCAACCGACGGTTGTGAAGAACGGGCAACCCGTTACGATTTCCGCTATCACATCTACCAACGTGGATCGCCTTGTGTTCGGATCCAATTCGCTCGCGAATCAGGTCCCGCTCACAAAGATCGGTCCCGGCCAGTGGCAATCGACGTTACCCTTCAACTCCGCGGGCTTGCCGATCACGTCGGGCAGCTTCCAAATGACGCTTTCCGCAACAAGCAATCTCGGGTCGGTTTCGTCGATTCCGATTCCGCTCTCGATCGTTCCTTAGAATTGATTCCAGAGATACTGGTTGTAGACTTCGTGATGGAACTGGATCTCCGGCGTCTTCACGAACGTTCCGAGCAAGCGCGAGCAACGATCGGCACTCGCTTGTTTTAGTTCTGCGTAGCGTTCTTTCACGTCGGCGCCAAGGAGCTTGGACGTCCAATCCGCCGTGCGGAAGTTTTGAAGCGCGTCATAAATATTGTCGGGAAGATACCGCTCGGCTTGACGTAACCCGCTTTGCGAGCTGACTTCGCCTTCGATACCCGTCTTAAAGACCGACAGCATGACCATGTACGGGTTCGCGTCAGGGCCGACCGAACGCACTTCCACGCGAGCGCTACGTTCGTTACCGATCGGAATGCGTACCATCGAACCGCGGTCCACCGCCGAAGCCTTGATTTGATTCGGCGCTTCGAAATGGGGATCGAGACGGCGGTACGCGTTCACACTTGCGTTCAGCATCAAACAGATGTCGTTGCCGTGTGTGAGAATGCGATCGACGAATTGCCACGCCATCTGGCTGATCTTCTCTTCGCCGTTCGGATCCCAGAACAGATTTTTGCCGTCTTTGCTGATCGAGACGTTGGTATGCATACCGCTGCCGTTCACGCCGACAACGGGCTTCGGCAAGAAGCTCGCGGTCATACCCATGCGCGTCGCAACTTGA
>JAMXLG010000088.1 GCA_024281135.1 Vulcanimicrobiia bacterium
GCCTGGCCATGACCCTGGAGCGCCGGCGCCTTCACTCTATCGGCGAACTGGTCGTCGAAGACGATTGCATCCGCACCGGTGTCGAGAATAAAGCGACCCTTGACGCCGTTGACCGTCGCGTCGATCAAGATCCGGTCGTGCGTCAGCGTAATCGGAAACGAATCCTGGCTCCCGAACGTCCACGAAGCCGTCGGAGCGGGTGGGTGGAGGTCGGCGTCGCTAACCGCCGCGTTCGGCTCGAACTTGTCGTGCGAATGCAGCGACTTGTCCTCGCCGACGCGATATGAGCCGATCATCTTCTTACCCGGCACGACCTCATGATATGAAAGGATGTGAATCGTCGTGTCGTATGAGCCGCTGGGATCGATCGTCGCCTGAACGTACGCGCCCGTTGCCAGGTCGACGTAACAATCGATCGGATCGCCGTTGCGCAGGGTAACCCTGACGACTCCAACCTGCTTTCCGTCGACCGTTTTGTTTCCGATAAACGTGCTGGGAAGCTCGGTTGTTCCCTCCTGCAGAAGAACGGTAAATGAAGCGAGGTACTTCGCATCCCCCCCGAAGACCGGCGTCGTGAAGCCATTGAGATTCGAGCGCCAGAAAAGGTTGCCGGTAAAACCGGTGTGCTGCGTGATGTTGCTGCGCCTCACGAACGTGTAGGTATTGCGATAGATGAGCCCCCTCGAGAGCATCACCACGCTCTGATCGCGCTCGCCTTTCTCGTCGGTGATGCTTCCGGTGATTCGCATGCTTGAAAAGCTGCCGTCGCCGAACTGCCAGCCGACGAAGGCTCGATGCTTGGCAAGCAGCGAGGCCGCATCCGGAGGCGGGCTTTGCGCTCGCGCGGTTGCGAGCATGGCGGTCGCCACGGCGATCGCGGCAATGACAAACCGATTCACTTGCGGATGTTCATTCGCCGTCGTACTGTAACGTGCCGTTATCGAGTACGCGCACGCCAGGCGTGAGCCGATGCTCCTGCGGAGGCCCGGCGTGCATCAGGTGCTGGACCTCGACCCCGTGCAGAAGCACCAGCGCGTCGGCGATCAGCCGCCGGTGGCACCGCCACCAAAGGGTTTCGGAGCACATGATCGCGGTGGGGCGTAGCGCGCTATCGTTAATCAGCGAGTCGAGCGCGACGGCGAAGGGCGGCGTCTGCATATAGTCGGCGTAACCGCGGAACGACGGATGGCGCAAGCCGACATTCGGGGAGTCCGGACGGGGCTTGCGGAATCCGCCCAGCTCACGGCGCCACTCGTAGCTCGCGCCCGCAAGATCCGGCACCCACAACTTCATTGCGTCGCCCCAGACGTGCGGATGCGCGCGGCTCTTGGGCACGCTGCGAACGTCGGCGACCGCCAGCACGCCGGCGCCTCGAATCAGCGCGGCGATCTCCACTTCATCGGCCGTTCCGTGGCCAAAAGTACGAATTACCAAAACGATTCAATCGAACCGTACGACGACATTATCCTGCTGCCGGCACGCGACGGATTGACCGAAGCGAGCAACGAATGGAGCGTCACGATGTTGCGCGGCTCGATTCGGTAAGCAATGCCCGTCACCAGCCTCGATCCGAGGGTTGCCCTCGTCGTCATCGACATGCAGAAGGGTGTTCTCGCGCTGCCGACGATTCATCCGGCGGATGAGGTTCTCGCCGGCGTCGTGCGACTGGTGGACGCGTTCCGGCGCAAGGGGCGCCCGGTCGTGCTCGTGCGCGTCGGCTTTGCATCCGATGGCGCCGACGCGCTGAAATCGCGCAATCAATCGCCGCCGCCGAAATCCCCGCGGCCGGCGAACTTCTTCGAGTACGCGGACGAACTCCGCGCCGACCCCGCTCGCGACATTCTCGTCCACAAGCGGCAATGGGGCGGCTTCTACGGAACCGATCTCGATCTTCAGCTTCGGCGACGCGGTATAACCAACATCGTTCTTTGCGGCATCTCGACAAGCATCGGCGTCGAGTCGACCGCGCGCGACGCCTGGGAGCGTTCGTACAACCTTACGTTTGCCGCCGACGCGATGACCGATCTCGTCGCCGAAGCGCACGAGCGCGCATTGCATATCATCTTCCCGCGGATTGGCGAGATCGGGACCGTCGACGAGATTTTGGCGCTACTTTGAACGTCGAGGCGTTTGCGCTCGAGCGGTACTTCGCGCGCTACGAATTCAACGCGCGCTACCTGCTCTGCTCGAGCGACGCCGAATCGTTGCCCGTGCGCGAGCTGCTCGCACTCGAACCCGGATCGAACGAACGGCTGGGTGAGCTCGGCCTTGGTTACACCGAATCGCCCGGCGGCCCCGCGCTGCGCGAGCAGATCGCCTCGCTTTACGAGCACGGCGACTCGGATTCAATTCTAGTTAACGCCGGTTCGGAAGAGGCGATCTTCGCCTTCGCGAACGTGGTTCTCGAGCGCGGGGATCACGTCATCGTTCAATTCCCTAGCTATCAATCGCATTACTCGGTCGCGCAAGCGATCGGCGCCGAGGTTGCGCGCTGGAAGTCGGATTTGGCGCGCGAAGGCTCGCCCGACGTTGAAGAACTCGATCGGCTCGTTAAGCCGTCGACGCGCGCGATCGTGCTGACGACGCCGAATAACCCAACCGGCT
>JAMXLG010000089.1 GCA_024281135.1 Vulcanimicrobiia bacterium
TCGTGGATTCGAGTGCGAACCAAGGCTCAGGCCCGGACGGTGAGGGCCTGCCGAAAGCCATCGTCGACGAAATCGAGTTGTTCACGGCTGGGACGATCGGCTCGCGCGGCAGTTTTTTCTTCGAACAGTACGTGGTCGACGGCGGTGAACCAGGCGCGCTGCGCGACCTGTGGGTCAACGATCGCTTGAACCCGTGGGACGCGAAGATTCCCGCGTACGTTCAAGCGGGGTCGTTCACATTACCGCTTCCGGTCGATCCCGAGACGTTTCGCGAAACCTATCAGCATTACACGATCTACGATCAAACAGTCGGCGATAATCCGTTCAACTTCTTCGACCCGAAGGTCGGCGCAAAAGTCACGCTCGGTGATACGTTGCGAGGATTCAACGCGCAGTTGTTTGCTGGTCCGGGTTACGATCGCTTGAGCGGCTTGCCCAAAACGGGCACGGACACAATGGCGTTCCTTACGAGTGTGATGGGTCCGGTAACGCCGGGTTTCTATCATTATGCCGGTGAGCGTCCCGTTGCTACGGGATCACTCGATCGTTTCACTCGAAACGGTTACAGCGTCGTGATTCAAAGCGGGCGTTGGACGAGCGAGTCGCTGTTGCAGACCGGTTGGGACTCCAACAGCGGCGCCGGAACGGGCGCTGCATCGAGCGGCGGATTCACGCAACTGCGGTACACGTTCGACCGCCGCCTATTCGCACTCGCTAGATACGAAGGTACGAGCGAAACCTTGCCCGGTACGTTCTCACGCGACGGCGTCGTGTTGTTGGGTTACGGTCCCACGCGAAATTCGCGCGTCACGATTGAAGACGTCATCAGCCATTCGCCGCAGACGAACAATACGATGAATCTACAACTTACGGTGGGATATTGATGCTCGGGTTTGTTCTCGGGGTCGTTCTTGCGATCGACCCCGCGCACTCGACGGCGCAGTTTTCGGTAACACACGTGTTCGTCGAACATGTGTCCGGTACTGTGCCGATTCTTCGTGGAAGCATCGATCTTCCGCCCGGCTCAACGGTGCCGACAAGCGTCACGGCGGATCTCGACGCAGCACATTTGCATACCGATGATCCTGATCGCGACGCCTCGCTCACGGGCCAAGATTGGTTTGACACAAAGTCGTATCCGACGTGGACTTTCGCAAGCACAAAAATTACACCCACCGCAGGGGGTTTCACGATGACCGGCGTGCTGACGATCCACGGTGTTTCACAACCTGAGTCACTCCTAGTAACGACAGACGGTACAGCCGAGCATCCGCATTATCGAGCAACGTGCAACATCGATCGACACGCGTTTGGTATGAAGACCACGCCGCTTGATCGCGCAATCGGCAATCCGGTCGATGTCACATTGGATGTCACTACTATCCGATAATTACCGCGATTCTCAGCGTTTATAGATGGACTACGCGCGATCTACCTCATACCATGGGGCTCTACGCTGTTCGATAGCTTGATGAGGCACAGGAGTTAGTGTTTGACATGACGACCACATACGAACCTGAAACCTTAAACGGGCAAGAAGAAAAGTTAAGTGACGATGAACGTCGGCAATTAACTGCGGTCTTGCTCGGTAGCCGGCGCCGCCGCAGGCGCTTGCGCGCATTATTTCTTGCAGAGTTACTTCGTGGATCGGGCGAAAGTGATGAGGACATCGACGACGATACCGACGATAGCGAAGGCGACGAACGGAAGCTGATTGGTTTCTTAGTCGGTCGCCATATGGTGCGTCGTGCAAAATTGCGCCGTGCGTTATTAGCGGCGCTTGTTAGCGGTCGCGGTGAAGAAAGCGGCGACGAAGACGATGATGACTCCGATAGTGATTCGGATGACACCACCGATCTGATTGTGCGAGGACTCGTTGGGAAGCGC
The DNA here is from genome assembly GCA_024281135.1 of Vulcanimicrobiia bacterium. Next base: position 1,888 of record JAMXLG010000089.1, read on the forward strand.
ACGATGCGCCGCCGGACGCTGCGCCGGGCATTGCTCGCGAAACTGCTGAGCAGTCGCGGTGGACAAGAAGATCAAGATGAAGACGAGGATTCCGACGAGGACGACGGCGGCAGTTCAGGAGTTGGTGACCATCGCACACTCATTCGCGCAATCATCGGTCGCGGCATGATGCGTCGTCGGAGACTCCGCAAAGCGTTGCTTGCCGAACTCATTCGCGGGCGTCGCGAAGAAGGCGAGGATGAAGACGAGGACGACAGCGGACCGCCGGAACGTAAACTCGTTCGCGCGGTGATTGCAGGAAAGATTTTCCGGGCGCGCCGGTTACGCAAGTTGTTCTTAGCTGAAATTCTCAAGGCTCGTGCCGAACAGAGCGACGAAGACGAAGAAGACGACGACGAGGATGAAGGTGGCGGTTCCGAGCGGACATTGCTACGCTTACTCGTCGGCCGTCGGATGATGCGCCGTCGCGGATTCCGTCGCGCGATTCTCAGTCAAATCTTGAAATCGCGTGGTGAAGAGTCGGACGAAGGCGAGGACGAGGACGAAGACGACGGCGTTGACGTCACTCGGCTCGCGCGAGCCGTCGTCGCGGGAAGGATCATGCGTGGACGCAGGATGCGCAAAATGCTTCTCGGCGAGCTCTTGAAGAGCCGCGGTGAAGAGAGCGAAGACGAAGATGAGGATGAGGACGAAGACGAAGGTGGCAGCAACGAGAGGAGATTACTCCGTGCGTTAGTAACGCGCGGATTGATTCGGCGTCGCAGGTTGCGGCGCGCTTTACTTGCTTACATTCTTAAGTCTCGCGGGGAAGAGAGCGAGGACGAAGAAGAAGACGAAGACGACGACGATAGTGGGCGAGACATCCTTAAGCTCCTCGTCGGACGTCGGATACGCAGACGAAGTGCTGCCCGTAAATTAGGGTTGAGGAAGTTGCTGCAAGAAGTCTGAGCCACGGCAGCAGTTCCACGTGAAGAGGCTTCATCGACGGGCGCGAGAATCGCGCGAAGATGAAGCCTCTTCTTTTCGTGGCGGCACTTTCTATTGCGCTTTCCGGGATGCCGGCCGCGGCCGATGTTGGGCAGCAACTGACGATCGACGACATCGTGGCTCAACATCCGGTGACCGGGGACGCTCCGTCGAATTTCTCGTGGGCGCCGAACGGATCGCGCTACGTCTACTCGATGCCTGCGCCGCTCGAAAAAGATCCTCCGGTTCTTTTCGTGCACGATATGCGGACCAACGCCGATCGTCCGCTTCTCGCCGCACGCTCGGAGACACGAGGCTCCCGGTCGCGTCCGGTTTCGCAAGTTGCATGGAGTGCCGATGGGTCGAAGCTGGCGTTCGTCAACGGAGAAGAGCTCGAGGTTACGGCGTGGGACGGCAGCGGGCGCAAAGTGTTGGCAAAGGGAGCCGACGACCCGCAATGGTCGCCCGACGGCACGCGCGTCGCGTACGTGCACAGCGGGGATCTCTACGTCAGCGACGTGCGCACGCAAAAGGCTACGCGTTTGACTTTCGACGGCTCGGAAACGCGGCTCAACGGCGATCCCGATTGGCTGTATAGCGAAGAGATGGATGTCGAGCACGCATATGCGTTTTCACCGGACGGTAGTTCCATCGCGTATTTGACCTTTGACGATTCGAGCGTCGCACCATATCCGATCGAACATTATCTGCCGCCCGCTTCAACCTCTGAAGATCAGCGCTATCCGCTCGCAGGTGCAAAGAATCCGCGCGTTAGCCTTCACGTCGTCCAGGCGCACGGCGGTCCATCTCGCCTGCTCTACGATGGCGCGCCGCGCGATGAGTATCTCGTTTCGTTTGCGTGGACGCCGGATAGCTCAACCGTCGTCGACGAGATTCTCGACCGCGCGCAACAGCATCTTCGGCTCGTCGCGTTTCCTGCAGACGGTTCTGCGTCACGCACGCTCGTACAGGAACACGACGCCCAATTTGTCGATGTGGAGCAACCACCGGCGTTTTTACCCGACGGAAAAAGCTTTCTGTGGCTCTCGCAGCGTGGAGGCGTTCAGGCCCTTTATCATGTGAATGCAGAAACGGGTTC
>JAMXLG010000090.1 GCA_024281135.1 Vulcanimicrobiia bacterium
GTCAAGGCATGCGCCCACCACAGAATCGCGAAAAGCGCCATGACGAGGAAACGGATTGCATCGCATGCGATCATCAACGCCTTGCGGTCCACACGGTCGGCAAGGGAGCCGCCGACCAGTGAAAACAACGAGAACGGGACGATCTCGCAAATGAACGCCGTGCCGGTCGACAGCGCCGAGTGCGTCAGCTTGAACGCGAGCAGAGGAATCGCGAGCGTGCGGAGGCCGTCGCCCAGCATGCTGAGCGATTGTCCGAGGAAGTATTGACGGAATTGCGGCGACGCAAAAACGCCGTCCCGCTCGGCAAGCGCGGCCATAGACCGTTACTTTTACCGCACGCCGTGCGTTAGCGTCAAGAGCGAGGTCACGGCGTGTTATGATTTTGGCACAGATGCTAGCGTTGGTGCTCGCGGTAGCGATTCCGGCCGTACCGACAGCGCCGCCGCCGCCGATTATCATCACGACGAAAACGTCGGTACTCTGCAATGCCGTCCGTAATATCGTTGCGCCTGCCGTCGCGGGATTGATTGCGCAAGATTTCATGATCGATCAAGGACGTGACCTCATTGCAGACATGGTGAGGACTCACTTCGCCGGAGCCGACGCGTGGGTGGAACTAGACAATATGCGTCTCTCAAGCGTTGTCGACGGCGTCGCTCAGAACAACATCAAAGTTCATCGATTGTTGACGAAATTGGCCGACGTGTCACTGAAAGATCCCGCTGAAGCTACCGAACTCTCTTCATTGCGCTCGCGACTGCTCGACATTGCCGATGAGCAAGCGCAATCACTAAACGTGCTTTCAGGAACCGCTGATACCGAGGCGCTCGCGGAGCTCCAAGCATTCGACAATCCGATGGCGGCCGCGCTGAGACCGGATGTGCAGCAAGCTCGCACAGCCGAAAACGCCGGCACACCGGAGAAATCAGAATCTCCGCCGCCTCCGGACACATCGAACGATCTCGCCGTGAAGCAATCCGCTACGGGTCGTGAGGAGTTGCCTATTGTCGCGCTTGTGCGGCCGATTGTGGATCGTTGCCGCTAGTGAATGAGGTGCCGTATGACCAGCGAAAGCGCGACACAGACCAAAGCGGCGCCGACCACCATGAGCAGTTGCGGGGATTTCAAACGTAGCGACAGTCGCGCGCCGATCGGTCCGCCGCATAACCCGCCTGCGACGAGCGGCAGGACGTCCGCGATGCGAATGTCGTGCTGGAGTCCGTGCACGATGAGTCCGACCGGCGAGGTTAGCACGATTACGAAATGTGACGTGGCGCTGATCGCGTGTGCGGGGAGGCTCGAGAAGTAGAGCAGCGACGGCACGACGATTACGCCGCCGCCGATGCCAAAAAGACTCGAGACTAGACCAACGACAAAGCCGATGCCGGAGGCCGCGCGGAACGACATCGCCTTTCGTTCGCCCACGCCCGTCTCGACTCGCGAACCGACGCGCTCGGCAGCATTAAAGATCATGTCGCCCGCTACTAGGACGAGAAAGATACCGAACGCCCAGTCAAAATCGCGCGGCGCCATGTGCTTGGTGATGATTGCGCCGATGATTGCACCGGGAACGCCGCCAACTGCAAACATCAAGCCGAGCTTGACGTCTACGCGCTTCTGAAGAAGGTAGGTGAACGCACCCGATGCGCTGTTTGCCGTAACGAGCACGAGCGACGTGCCTGCCGCTTCAGCAGGCGGAAGCCCGAAAAACAGACGCAAGATCGGGACGAGAATGAAGCCGCCGCCCAGCCCGACCATCGATCCAAACACGCTCGCAGTAAAGGCCGCCGCGAAGAGTTCGATGGCTAGACGCATGCTGCTCGATTATGCGGGTTGCGTTGTTGTCGTAGCTGCCCCATTGGTCGGAAGCGTTTGGCTCGCTTTGATGTCGGTGATGTTGTAGATCGAGATCGGATCTTTCTTACCCTTGACCATGACCGGTTCACGCTCTTCCGCAATGACCAGATCCTTGACTTCCTGGTACGTGTAGTCGCTGATGATGATTTCGCCCGCCTTTGCGACGTTGTACAGACGTGCCGCAAGATTGACGTTGTCGCCGATTACCGTGTAATTCATGCGCGAACTCGCACCCAAGTTTCCCATTACGACGTCGCCGGTGTTGATGCCCATGCCGACCGTGAACTCGCGCCGACCTTCGGCCTTCCACTTTTCGGCCAGCTCTTTGATCTTTTTCTGTTGGGCAACGGCAGCAAGCACCGCGTTCTTCGCATCGTTCGGCGTTTGATACGGAGCCGAGAACACCGCCATCACGCAGTCGCCGATGAACTTATCGACGTAGCCACCATACTGGAAGATGATCGCGCACATCTCTTCGAAGTACTCGTTGAGCTGCGCGTAAATCGCTTCCGGTGTCATCGTCTCCGACATCGCCGTAAAGCCGCGGATGTCGCTATAAAAAATCGTTGCCTTGACCTTTTTCCCTTTGAGCGCGAGCCCCGCGCGCGGATCGTCGGCGGAGAGAATATCGTTCACGATCGCCGGGCTCACGTGCATGCCGAAGAGATTCGTCACCATGCGGCGCTGCGAAGCTTCGACGATGACGCGGTACAAGCCGACGAAGAGCGTCGCGAGAATCATCGCGAGCGCGACGTGGATGAAGTCGATCCACACGAGCGTCTTCACGAAGATCGCGAGATTGGCGTAGCCGTAGACGAGCGTGCCGAGCAACGAGATCGTAATTGCGAGCGTCGCCTTCAAAAAGTTGAACGACAGCGCGATCAGCAACGGCAGCGCAAAAATCAAGACGACGTTGAACCACATCGGCGCGGGATTGATGTACCAGCCGTTGAGCAGTTGTTCCGCCATACGCGCGTTGGCGAAGAGTCCGGGATAATTGGGCGTGCGCGCTGTTTGCACTAAGTCGCCCTGCGCTTGCGCCGTATTACCGATGTAGACGATAGCGCCCTTGACCACGTCGCGCAG
>JAMXLG010000091.1 GCA_024281135.1 Vulcanimicrobiia bacterium
AAATACGATCAGTGGGTTTGGAACAAGGATTGGGTCGCGGCCGGTGGCTCATTGACGAACCCGTCGCCCGACACGTTGGTGAAGCTGGGCAAGGTCAAAAGCGCAAACGACGTCACGACGATCTTCGAGTTTCCGACCATCTGGGATCTCGTCGTCTGGGTGACACCTAATCCGTACGGTGCATTCGCTTGGGAAAATCCCGCTTCGAAGCCGTAGCTAAAGAATGAAGGACCGCATCGTCTCGATGCGGTCCTTCGACAAGCTCAGGATGACACGGGCTTAGGGTGACACCCGGTGGCGCTAGCCTTTGAAGCGGGGGAGAACTTCGCGGATTTGGGCGAGCGCGTAGTCGATGTCGTCGAGGCTTGCGGCGTAGGAGAAGCGGAGATGGCCGGCACCGGCGGGGCCGAATGACGAACCGCCACCGCAAGCAACGCCGCCTTCTTCTAAGAGGAAGCTCGCCAGCGCCTTATCGTCCTTCGTGATTTTTTTCACGTTGGGGAACGCGTAGAATGCACCTTCGGGCAGCGTGCAGCTCATGCCCGGGATTTCGTTGAGGCCTTTGACCAGCTTGTCGCGCCGGTGACGGAAGATTTCGTTCATCTCGCGCACCGGAGCATCATCACCGGTGAGTGCGGCGATACCGGCCTTTTGCACGAACGTGGCGACGCAGCTGAACGTGTTGTTATTGAAGAGCGTCACGATCTTGCAGATGTCTTCCGGCATGATCGCATAGCCGAGACGCCAGCCCGTCATCGCGTAGGCTTTGGAGAAGCCGTCGACGATGATTGTGCGATCTTGCATGCCCGGCAGCGATGCGATCGAAATGAATTCGGTGTCGAGATAGAAATTGCGGCTGTAGATTTCGTCCGCAATCACGAGGAAGTCGTGTTTTAGCGCGAGTTCGGCGATGCGCTCGAGGTCTTCGCGCAAGAGCACGCCACCGGTCGGATTGTGCGGCGAATTGATGACGACGGCTTTCGTACGATCGCTCACGCGGCTCGCGAGTTCGTCGAGATCCATGCGCCAGTCGCGCGACTCACGCAGAGGAATGCGGATGACGTTGGCTTGGAGATACGACGACGCCGATCCATATGCCGGATAGGCCGGGTCGAAATAGACGAAATCGTCGCCCGGATTGAGGATCGCGCTCAGGATATTCCAGATGATCGGTTTCGCGCCCGGGGCGACCGTGACGTTCGCTGCCCTGTATGGCTTCGGCATCTTACGGAAACGCGTTGCATACTCCGCAACGGTTTCCCGAAGTTCGATGATGCCGGCGGAAGGAGTGTAATGCGTGTCGTGCGCCATCATCGACGCGACCGCGGCCTCCTTGATGTATTTGGGCGTGTCGAAATCGGGTTCCCCAATTTCCATGTGCACGACGCGACGCCCAGTCGCCTCGATCTCACGCGCGCGCGCTAAAACCTGGAACGCGTTCTCAGCACCCAAGCGAGCAACCGCATCCGCAATTCGTTGATCGTGCACTGCCAACATCGACAAGAAGCCTTTCAAAATTTAGCAAAAACGTGTGCAATTAAATCCAGGGGGCGCCCGGCCCCTGTCGAAGCGTCACGCGTCATGCGCACCCTGTCAGAAGTTTTTGCACCAGGAGCTCCGACGTTGCCGGAGGGACTCCGAACGCTCGTCGTTTCGCCCGATCGTGAGTTGGAACCTGGAATGACGGTGCGCGCCGCATTCACGTTCCGTAATCAAGGTGGAGCGTCTGCAACCGGCGTTCGTGTACGGTTCAATATTCCCGATGGTCTCGTCTATCTCGTCGGAACGGGACAACTCGACGGCGCCGATCTCGACGACGAACATGGAAATTCACCGATCCTTTCGCGTGCCGGCGCACACATCGGCGATGTCGGACCCGGCGAAGAACGCCGCCTCGAAATTGCCTATAGCGTTGCAGGCGCAATTGAAAACGGAACGACGATCGAACTGCAAGCTGCGGTTGCTTCCTTTGAAGTGCCGCCAGTCGGCTCGAATATCGTCCGGCTCATCGCACGAAGCCGTCCGCAACTCGAAAATTCGCTGACGAGCGTTGCGATTGAAGCTCGTTCCGAACCGGTGCCGGGCGCCGAAGCGCAAATCACGGTGCGCCTGCACAACGCGGGTGAATCGAGCGCGCGCGACGTGGTCGTCGTTGCGCCGATTCCCGAGCACACGAGTTACGTTCCAAACTCTGCGCGCGTGAACGGTCGCGAAATCGAGCGCGATCTCGGCTTGCCGTTTGACCGCGTGTATGCGCCAATCGTGACGGCGGCGCTTCCGGCAAGCGCGAGCAACACGCTCGTGTATCGCGTGCGGATCGAGTCGCCGCTCGATGACGGAACCGCGATTACTGCACGCGCGTCGGTTGCTTCGCAAGAAACGACCGCATTCGAACTCGAGTCCGCGTCGCTCGTCGTTCGTTCGGCGCCGGATTTTGACGATGACCGCACCTCGTTTGGTATCGAACCGACGCACGACGTGCGTCCCGGTCAACGCGTCACGCTGTTGCTCACCGCGCACAATGCGGGTTCCGCCGCAGCGGAAGACGTGCTCGCAACGATTGAACTGCCGGACACGCTGATTCCGGTCCGCGGCGCGACGCAAATCGACGGCCGTCCGCTGCGCGAAATAAAGAAGAAGGACGGACTCGTCTTCGAGCTTGGACGCATCGATGCGGACGAACGCGTTGATCTGCGCTGTGAGGCAGTTGTGACGTCGCCGCTAAATGACGGCTCGTCGATTACCGTCGGCGCAACGCTCGAATGGGAGCCGTCCGGTGCTACATCGGAACGGAAATTCGAGCGCACCGTTGCAGTTCGCTCGGAACCGTCGCTGCAAACGCGGCGCAATACAATTGGGCGCGCGGGCGCGGAAGTGGTTCGTCCCGGTGAAGAGGTCGAAGCGACGATTGTGATCGGTAACGACGGCAGCGCCGCCGCGACCGATTGCGTGTTGCATCTGCGTCTGGATCCCGCGCTCGATGAAGTGCGTTTGAGCGAAAAGAGTTCGCGAGTCACGATGGACGGCGATGCTGCGGAAATCGGAACGCTCGAACCGTATGCAACGCGAAAATTCCAAGTGCGTGCGCGCGTGCGGACGCCGTATGCGGATCGCAGCGAATTGCGTGTCGGCGCAAGCTTGCACACGCGCGAACTTGGTGAAACGCCGCTCGGAGACGTACTGTGGCGCGTCGATTCGCATCCCGCGTTTTCTCCGCAGAGTTCGAACTTGCAACTCGAAAGCGACGACCTGCTTCGTCCGAATCAACTCGCCGATGTTTCGGTACGCGTAACCAATGTCGGAACCGACGTTGCGCACAACGTGCGTGTACGTCTCTATGTTTCGCCTGAGGCGCGGCTTGAAACCGTCGACGGTGCGACGCGCGAGAAATCGAAGCTCGTCTTCGGCGAAATTCCGCCGGGTGCAACAGCCGAAGCACGTTTGGGCTTGCGGTTGCTGCGCAGTCTCGCAAAAGAATTTCCCGTTACCGTGGACGCAGTGCTAACGTCCGATGCGATGTTGCCGGTTCCGTTGCAGCGCTTGACGATCGTGACAACTGCGGAGCCCGACTTCTCCGTCGGTACATTGCGCAGCGAACCGCTGGATGTGGTCGATGTCGGCGAAACGATCGAGTGGGTGCTACACGTTCGCAACGGCGGCGATGGCCCCGCGCGTCGCGTGCAGATCGTCTGCAGCCAACCCGAATCGCTCATCTACGTTCCGAATTCCACAACGGTCAACGATGTGCCGATTCGCGATGTTGGTGTCACGTCGGCACTCGGGAGCGAACGGGGCATCGTGCTCAACGACGTCGATCCGGGCGTCGATGCGACGATCCGTTTCCGCGACGTCGTTCACAATCAACTTCCGGCCGGCGAAGCGATCGTTCGCATTGCGAACATCCGTTACGACGGCGATCGCGACGACGAGGTCACCTCGAACGAACTGAAGGTTCGCGCGACACCGGTCTTTGCCAACGCGATTCCCGGACTTCCGTTCGGCCTCGACGGCATGGTCGGTCCCGCCTTCGGTGGGAGCGGCGCGCCGCGTGCTCTGCCGGAAGATCGCTTCATGGAACTGCCGCCCGC
>JAMXLG010000092.1 GCA_024281135.1 Vulcanimicrobiia bacterium
TTGGCGGCAATCAGATCGAGAAACGGCTGCTCGTTCATTGAATGCCGGCGAATCGTTTCACGGAGCGCGAACAGCACCGGATGCACGGGCAACTGACCGGCAAACGTCGCAACGAGTTCGTCGCGCCATCGCCGCAGCCGCTGCAGAGCTTCTCCTCCGCTTTCATCACCGAGATCGTCGGTGATGCGGCAAAAGCCATAGATGCGGGCAAGATCAGTGCGCGTTTCGCGCTTGAGGAACGGTGCCGCGACGACGAAGTTTTCGTAGTGACGGTTCGCAAGAACCCGGCAGTACGCATCCGCTGCGCGGAGTTCGTTCACGAAAGGGCCTCGTTCTTATGGAGCAGTCGCGAGGTTCCGCGAAGATCGGCAAGCGTTCGTGCACCGGTTGCGAACATCGCAACCCGCAGGACTTCGGTGATCTCTCGCGCGCGTTCGACGGCTGCACTGTGACCGTCGGCCGCGGCTCGTAAGAACGGACCGGCCATTCCGGCGAGATCCGCTCCGAGCGCTATCGCCTTCGCGACATCCATCCCGTCGCGGAGCCCGCCACTTGCAAAGAGCAATCCATTTGGCGCGGCGTTGCGCGCGGCACGCAGACACGGCGCGGTTGGAATTCCCCATCCGGCGAATACGCCCGCAACACGCGCACGCCACGGTTCCGCGAGCCGATGACGCTCGACTTCACTCCATGACGTTCCACCTGCACCGGCAACATCAACGGCGCTCACGCCCGCGTCGAAAAACTTGCGCACGAGATCGGGCGCGATGCCCCAGCCGACTTCCTTCACAACGACCGGAACATCGATACGCGCGCAAATGTTTTCGATCTTTTCGAAGAGATCGCTGAAATCCGTGTCGCCTTCCGGTTGCAGCGCCTCTTGCAACGGATTGAGATGGAGCACAAGCGCATCGGCGCGCAACATCGATACCAGGCGCCGGCAGTCGTCGACGCCATAGCCTTTGTTCAATTGTACGGCGCCGAGATTGGCGAAGAGCAGCACGTCCGGTGCGAGCGAACGAACGTCGAACGTGTCGATGACTTCCGGGTGCTCGAGAAGCGCGCGGCCGGACCCCAACCCCATCGCAAGACGCTGCTCCTGCGCGGCGCGCGCGAGGACGCGATTGAAGCGGCGGGCCTGCATGGTTCCGCCGGTCATGCACGAGATCAGAATCGGGGCGCGAAGCGTTCTCCCGAAGATCGTAACGGACGTATCGACGTCTTCGAGGTCCATCTCCGGCAACGCATTATGAATGAATGCGTATGCATCGAAGCCGGCATCGACTCCCTTCGATGAGACATCCTCTTCCAGGTTGATCCGCAGGTGCGCGCCTTTACGCGAACGCGTGTCGTCAACTGCGGTGCCGGTTTCTTTTGCCTTACCGGCTTCTGGTGGAAACGTAATCTGCCACCGCCTCGAAAGCTTCTAGTGATTCGCGGGAGAGCCGTGTTCGCGAAAGGGTCGCAACCGCCTTACCGGCATACCGCTCGGGATCGTCGTGTGTCAGGGCTGCACCGCCTGTTGCTTCCAAAAGCTCTCGCAGGCGCGGCTCGGCCTCGGCGCTTTCCGCCTCAAACACCTCTCGAAGTCGCCGACGTTGCAATTGCGACATGACGCGATACGCGGCCACGACCGGGTAGCTCATTTTATGACGGTTTGCATCACTGGTTCTGGATTTCCCGGTGAGCTCCGGATCGCCCCAGAATCCCAGCCAATCATCTCGCATCTGAAATGCTGTACCCAACAATCGACCGGCTTGGCGGAACAGGCGCACGTCTTCATCGCTCGCTCCCGCTACAATCGCGCCCGCCTCTAGGCTCGCGCCGAGCAAGGCCCCCGTCTTCGCCCGCACCATCCGTAGATAAGTGCGAGACCCTACGTCCAGCCTCCCTTCCATATCGAGGTCTTGGCACTGTCCTTCGATTACTTCGAGCGTGGCCGCGGACACGGCGCGCAACACGCGTACGGTTCGCGCATGCTCGCCGTCGGCGGACGCCAATAGCATTGTCGCTTGCGCGAACATTGCATCGCCTGTGTTCACGCCTTGACCGACGCCCCAAATGGACCAGACGGTCTCGCGTCCCCGGCGCTCGCGATCGCCGTCCTGGATGTCGTCGTGCACGAGCGTGAAGTTATGGATCCACTCGATTGCAGCGGCTGCCGGTAACGCGGTAGTGACAGCACCACCCTGCGACTCACATGCCCACAGGCAGAGCGCGGGACGAATGAACTTTCCCTGTTGTTCGGACGCCGGAAGCCCAGCGCGATCGGTCCAGCCCATGTGATACGCAGACATGGATCCCGAGAGCGAGCGGAAGGCAAATACGGAGTTGGAGCGCAGATACTCGGTGATGAGCGCTCGATGCCGCGATAGCAGAATTGGTTCGGCTTCGGGCGCCTGGGAAGAGCGGGACAAAGCCTTAGATAGCATCAAGTGTATCGTTCCCTCTTTCTTTATCGAGGCCGAGTAAATCCGTACGAGGTGAACGCGATGCGCATCGGTTCAGAAGAGCACAAAGAACTGTTCTGCCGCTCATTTCTTTCGTCCCACGTAGCGTATGACCCGCCCCAGTTACCGTGGCCGGATCTCACCGAGGCAGAGCTAGCACGCTTGCGCGGTATTCCGGTCTGGACCATGGCGCTTCAAACAGAGCTAAACGCCGGTGTGATGGTAAACGGTTTCGCGGAGACGCAATCGGACTATCTCATTCGTCAAGCCATTCGATTGCAGGGATATGAGGAAGACCGCCACGCTCGCATGATCGGATATCTTTCCCAGAGGTATGGTCTCGACGCAAAACCGACCGAACCGACGCTCCGCCCGACACGGCGAGCATTTATTGACTTTGGTTACGAGGAATGCATCGATTCATTTCTCGGATTCGGCGTGTTCCGTCTCGCGCGCGAAGTGCAATTCCTTCCGGACGCGCTCATCTCGCTCTTTTCGCGGGTGATGATCGAAGAAGCGCGTCACATCGTCTTCTTCGTCAACTGGATCGCGTACGAACGAGCGCGCCGCGGCTACGGCGCTCCAGCAATGCAGGCAATTCCGACTGCGGTCGGTTACCTGCGCGCTCTTTCGAAAAACTTCGGACGCGCGAAGGCGGTCGATCAGAAAGAGATGGGCTTTGCGGCGGTGGGCGACGTCTTTGGCGGCCTTACGCTCCAGTCGTTCATTCAGGCATGCCTTGATGCGAACGAAGGCTACATGGCCGAGTTCGACCCCCGGTTGTTGCGTCCGCGCGTGATCCCGAGTTTGGCGCGTTTAGTGCTGCGAGTGGCGGGCAAGGGAAAGACGGCTCGAGGCGATCGAAGTATGCCCGCGCATGCGTGACGTGATCATCAGCGCCGATGATTTTGGTATTTCCGAGGAAGTTAATGAAGCGGTCGAAGTTGCACATCGCAACGGAATCCTCAGCACGACGAGCTTGATGGTCGCCGCTCCCGCGACCGCGGATGCGGTGCGGCGGGCGCACGCGCTGCCAAACCTCCATGTCGGTCTGCACGTTGTGCTCGTCAACGGCCGCCCGGCGCTTGCGCCCGAGCGCATTCCGTTGCTCGTCGATCGCGACGGCAACTTTGCGACGGATCTCTTTCGCGCGGGGGTGAATTTCTTTTTCCGTCCCGGCGTGCGCAAGCAACTCGAAGACGAAGTGCGAGCGCAGTTCGAAGCGTTCGCCGCGACGGGGCTGGCGCTCGATCATGCCAACGCGCAGAATCATATGCACGTCCATCCGACCGTGCTCGGCATCCTCGTGAAGGTCGGCAAAGAATACGGACTGCGCTCAGTTCGCATCCCATACGAACCCTTTCTTTCGTCGTGGCGCAGCATGCATAACGCAATGCCGCAGCGTTTCGCAAACGCGGTCTTTCTTGCACCGTGGCTGACACTGATGAAGGCGCGGTTGCGTGCTGCCGGGATTACGACCAACGACTTCGTCTTCGGAATGAACGACACGGGACACATGACCAAAGAGCGCGTGTTGCAATTCATTCCGAATCTTCCGCGCGGAATATCCGAGATGTATTTTCATCCCGCAACACACCGTTGGGACGGAATGCTGGGCATGGACGATTACGATTTCGCGGGCGAATATCAAGCGCTTGTGGATCCGTTGGTCGGCGAAGCATTGCGCGGCAGCGGCGCGCGCAGCATCAGTTACTCGGCACTTACGGCCGGTGCTTCGTAGTCTCTCAGCGCTCGGGTACGGCATAACGGCGGCGGCGATCGCGTATGAGCTTTTCGCTGCCGCACGTTTACTCACGTTGTTAAAGCGGACTCGAGATGCATCCGTCCCCAAGCCGCCGGTCACGATACTGAAACCGCTTGCGGGCCATGAAGCGGAGTTGTACGAGAATCTCTGCTCGTTCGTCGATCAAGAGTATCCGCGCTTTCAAGTGATCTTCGGAGTGGCGGATAAAAACGACCCGGCGATCGAAGTCGTGCAGCGCGTGCTGGCGCGCTTTCCGGATGCGGATCTCTCGCTCGTTACCGGTGACGGCGTCATTACGGGAAATCCGAAAATCGCGAATCTCTCCGCAATGATGCCGCGGGCCAAGCATGAGCTGCTAGTTGTTGCCGATGCGGATATGCGCGTGGATCGTGGCTATCTCAGCGCCGTCATTTCGGCGTTTGCCGATCCGGGCGTCGGTGCGGCCACGTGCATCTATTGTGGAGTGCCCGCGGATGGGTTCGCCTCACTCCTGGGAGCGATGTACATCAACGAGCAGTTTGCTCCGTCGGTGCTGGTAGCAAATACGGTCGAGCCGCTCACCTATTGTTTCGGCTCTACCATGGCCGTGCGACGCCGTATTCTCGATGAAATCGGCGGCTTCGCGGCGCTCAGTGCGCACATCGGCGACGATTATCTTCTCGGCAAGCTCGTCAGCGATCGTGGGTATCGCGTTGCGCTCGCGCCCTACGTCGTGCGCAACATCGTATACGAACGCAATCTCGCCTCGCTCGCCGCGCACGAGTTGCGCTGGGCTCGTACGGTTCGCGCGCAACGGCCCCTGGGCTATGCGTCGCTCTTCGTCACCCAGCCCTTGCTCTGCGCACTGTTTCTCGCTGTACTCGCGGGGCTGTCACTTCCGGCTGGCCTCGCAGTCGCCGGCGCCGCTGCATCCCGCGTTATCGTTTCGATCGCGGCGCAGCGTGTATTCCCCAAATCCCGAACGGCAATGTGGGCGATTCCTTTGCGCGATGCGCTCACCGCAGCTGTTTGGATCGGCGGCTTTTTTACGCGGCGCGTTCATTGGCGCGAACGCGCGTTATCGGTCGAGGGCGACGGCCGTCTGGGCGAAGCTTAGGCCGCAACGACGTCGGGCGCACACTCTCGCCAGCAGATCTTCCAATATTCTCCGCAGCGGTTTAACACGTATACGTCGCGCCCCGTCTCGCTCGATCGCGTACCGCCGAACTCGTAGGTCATCGACCACTTCACGGTCGCAACTGCAACCGCGTCGAAACGGTCGATAACCGGCGTTTGGACGCGGGACTCGACGAGTTTTGCATCGCGCGCAAACGTGACGTAGCTATCGACGATAGCGGCGCGACCCTTCGCGGTACGCGTTCCGTCCATCATCGCGATCACAGCATTGTCGGAATAGAGCTTGCCGACGTCGCGGCGAACTCGCTCGGCGTCGGCGCTCTGCCACGCTGCGGCGAGATTGGTAAGCACGGATTCAGGCGATTCATTCATCTCGCGCCATCCACGATAGCAGCAGGACGACCAGCGGAATTGCGATGTCGCCCAGCCACAGAATCAGACCTGCATTATTCGGCGCGTAATTGTGCTGACGCTGCATTTGGTCGATATGCTGTGCTGCGGCCGCGAGCAAGAAGATCGAATACGGGAGCGTCATCGCCAGACGAAATTGATATCCACGCCAGAGCGAGAGCAGCGCCGTCGCGCCGTAGCCGATTTCAAACCACCCAAGCTCGTATTGGAACGGACTATTCTGCCAGCCGATCGACGCGGCAACCATCGGGCCCGCGTAGGCGTGCAAGATGCCGCTGTAGATCGTAGCGAGACCGTAGACATAGAACAGCAGTTCGCCCCAAATAACGTATGCCGAGTTGATCGGACGGTGGCTGATGCGCGCTCGCCGGATCTTTGCGTACGACGTGACGATTGCCACGATCAGCAAGACAATGAAAAAATTCGAGAAGATAAACTTGAAGAAGTCGCCGGCAATCAATCGCGTACTCCTGCTACATGGCTCGTGATGATATCGAGTGCGCCAATATGGTCTTTTCCCTTGCGTTTCGACGACTGCCAGAACCACGGGTCGTTCAAGTAATCGGAATGAAGGAGCCAGTGGGTCAGCGTTATGTGTTTGTGACCGCGTTCGTTCCAGCAGATCGCGCGGCCGCCCGTTCCGTCCGTCCACTCCGTTTCGCTCGGGTTCACATACGAACGGTACGAACGGATCTCATTGCACAGGGGATCTTGAAAGTACCAGTAGTTGACCCAAACAATGCCGTGGCCGTTCGGACGATCGAGCACTTTCGGACTGCGGGTGAAGATAGCGCCGTATGCGTCGTTACGCCAATGCTCGAACGAGGCGCTCGGCGTTGCACCGGAAACGTCGAAAAAATAGCGCGTCTTCTCGAGTGACGATCCGGCGGTGATGAAGGCTCGAATGCGATCGAATTCTTCTTTCGTGACCGCGCCCTGCAGCGAGAGTTGATAGAGGCGCGTTAGCGCATCCATGGCGATGGTCGCGCCGAGGCTGTGCGCGAGCACGATCACGCGGTCGTATCGCCGCCCGCCGTTGAGCTGCGGTGAGATCGCGCGCATCATCGCCTCGACGGTAACGTCCAAGATGCGATCGCGCATACCATAGAAGCGCGAATCGTTTTCGTCGCGCGTCGTGTAGATTTCGACGTCGCCGAAGAACCCGACCATGAAGCCGATGAGCAGCGCGTACCCCAATTGAAACGCGACGAAGATCAGAATGAGGAATAGGACGCCTTGCCATCCGAGTGCGCCGTTCGGAAATTTCACGATCGCCATCGCGCTGACGCAGGCGCCGCCGAGCGCCACGAGCACGACGATCGCAATCACGCGATGCCAGATCGCCTTCGGATTATGACGAAGCGCACGGCGCTGGACGATGAGCTTCCAAATCGCCGAGAGCGCTTGTCCGATCAAAAATCCGCCGATGATCCCAACGAAGAGCCAAGCCCCAATTTTGATTGGCACAAAGCCGGGAACGTTCGCGCTGGTGTTGAGCGTATTGATGATGTCGTTCGCAGTCGTGGTTTTGATAAGGCCGGTGACAGTCAACACGCGAACGAACGATTGCCACAAGGCGCCGAGTGAGACGAGGAACAGCAGGAAAGAGAGAGCCAACGCACCGCCGATGTAGCCGTAATCAAAAAATTGCTTCTGCCACGATGCGTTGTAGCTGGCGGTCGTGTTGAGCGGAACGAAGACGACCTTGAGAATCCAGTTGACGACCCACAGCCAGTTCGTTCCACCTTTTGAGATCGGGCTCCAATAGGCTTCGATGACGTCGAAGAAACTGTCACCCGGCTCCGGTTCTTTGTCACTGCTCCGGCGCACGCGGCTGATCGTCGGCTGCGGTTCGTCGCTGCCGTGCTTGAGCACGTTGCCCGGATTTACGACGTCGACAACCCATGAATCCGGAGCGCCTGATACTTCATTGAGATGAGCGCAGAGCAGCCCGGAAACTTGGTCTTGGAATTCGTATCGCGGATGTGGCGCTACGCCGTGCACGCAGACCACCGCGACTCGTTGCGCTGTTAGATCTTCCATGCCCACGCGTTCCATGTCGGCAAAAATGCGTTCGGTGCAAAGCCGCTCAGGCGATCGCGATACGCATAGATATAGTTGGCGTTGAAGAGATACAGCAGCGGAACGTCGCGCGCGACGATGTGCGCGATGCTGCCGTAGAGCGTCTTACGTTCGCTCTGCGATACGGACGCGATCGCGCGCGCTTCCAATTCGTCGACGCGATGGTCGCACCACCGCATGTAATTCGACGAGCCGCTGCACGAAAGCACGTAGGAGTCGTCGGGATCGGCGCCCATTGTAAACGGCACGTACGCGAGATCGAAACCGCCGCTCGCGAGCGTTCCGGTTTTCGGAAGAAAGAGTTGCGCGTTGCTCACGCTTTTGATCGTAACGTCGATGCCTCGTTCGCGCAGCTCGGCTTGAACGGACGTTGCGACACGCACCCCCGTCATTGATTCCGGAAATTGCACGTACGTAAAGTGGAGCGGCACATCCTCGCGCCGGCGCATCCCGTCGGGTCCACGGTGCCATCCCGCTGCGTCGAGCAACGCGTCGGCAGCATGCGTGTCGTACGGCGGCTGGCGAATCGACGAATCGTATGCCCATGAAAATTGCGGCTGCAACATGTTCGTCACCGGATACTTCCCGAGGGTAATCTTCGTGCTGATGCCTCGGCGGTCGACCGACATCGCAATGGCGCGCCGCACGTTGACGTCGTCGAGAGGCGCATGCGTGGTGTTCATAACAAGAGCGGCGACTACCGCCGTCGGGGTCGTGACGAAGCGAATCTGCGGTCCACGCGCAACGATTTGGTACTGCGTCGGCGCAATCAAGTTCCAATCGAGCGTGCCGGACTGGAGCATCAGGAGGTTTGTCGACGGATCGGGCGCGACCCGAATATAGAGCCGTTCTGCTTTTGCGGGACCGCGCCAATAGTGCGGGTTTCGTTCGTAATACAGCGCGTCGCCGTGTCTCCACAATTGAAACAAAAACGGACCGTCGCCGACCGTGGGAGCTGCGTTGAACGGTGCTTGCGCGAGCGGCTCTTGTTTGCGTAAGACGTGCGCCGGAAGAACGAACTGAGGCGACGTTCCGTACGAGAAGTACGTCATCACCGCGGGCGCCCACGCGCGACGCAGATGAAAGACGACCGTCTGCGCATCGGGGGCACTCGCGCTATCGATGAGGTCGTACCCTTCGCGCGAGCGAACCGGATTGCGCGGATCGAGAATGGCGTGGAGCGTGTAGAGCACGTCGTCGCTCGTAACCGGGACGCCGTCGCTCCACCGGACGTTCTTGCGCAGATAGTAGGTGATGGTGCGCCCGTCCGCGCTCAGGCCGCCGTTTTCAACGGTCGGGATTCGATCGAGCAAGGTCGGGACCGGCCGTCCGGCCGCGTCGAGGTCGATGAAGGGCTCGAAGGAGAGCCGCGCTACCTGCTGCTCGACCGACGATGCATCGGGGTGAAGAAACAACGGGTTCAGCGACGCGGGATCCGCTGCTAAGTCGAACCGGACAGAGTCGCCTGGAGGTGCCTGAGGAGCGGTCGCACGAGAGCAGGCGGCCGTCGCGAGGAGCCCCAGCAGTACAAGCAACGGTCGTCTCATCGAAAACGGGGTTCGCCGCGCCCCGCCGCACTGCCCCTTGCCCGAATAAATAGGGGGTGCTATAGTCAGTTGGCCGAACGGATGCGGCTAAATTTAGCTGGTGGGACGAATGATAGTAGCAAACGACGAACTCGACGAGCTCGACATACAAATCCTGGAGGCGTTGCAGCGCAACGCCCGTTCAACGTTCGCCGAGCTCGGCGCAATCGTCGGCCTTAAGCCGCCCGCCGTGCACGATCGCGTCAAGCGCCTCGAACAGCGCGGGCACATCCGCGGTTATGCGGCACAGCTGGACGGCAAGCGTCTCGGTCTCGAACTCGTCGCGTTCGTCAGCTGCTACACCTCACCGGACTGCAGCTACGACGACTTCACGCGCGCGCTTTCCGCGATGCCGGAAGTCTGCGAGATCCACTCCGTCGCCGGCGAGGAAACGTTTATGTGCAAGGTCGTGACCCGCTCGACGCAACACCTCGACGATCTTCTCGGACGCTTGAAATCGATGCCCGGCATGGCGCGCACGAAGACGACGATCGTGCTCACGACCCCATTCGATCGCGGAGGCATCTCGGTTACGTCATGAGCATCGCATTCGAACGGAAACTTCATCCCCTCGGCACGCATCGCGTGATCGATCCGCCGGGCGCTATGCCGCAGACCGCGTGGAAAATCGACAATACGCCGATTGCCTTCGCGAACGAGATTCTCTGCGACGTCGAAGTGCTGAACATCGATTCGGCTTCGTTCAAGCAGATTGCCGACGCATGCAACAGCGACGAAGCAACGATCAAAGAGCACGTGCTCGGTATCGTGCGCGAGCGCGGCAAGCAGCACAATCCGGTCACAGGCAGCGGCGGCATGTTCATCGGCTACGTGCTCAAAGTCGGCGAAGCGCTCCGCGACAAAGTCGACCTCAAAGCCGGCGATCGTATCGCGTCGCTCGTATCCTTGACGCTCACCCCGTTGCAGATCGAGGCGATCACGCGCATCGACGTCGCCACGGGCCGCATTTGGATTCGCGGCAAAGCGATTCTCTTCGAGTCGGGATTATGGGCCAAGCTGCCTTCGGACATCGACGAAAACGTCGCGCTTGCGGTGCTCGACGTTGCCGGCGCGCCGGCGCAAGTGCAGCGTCTGTGCAAACTCGGCCAAACGGTCGTGGTGATCGGTGCCGATGGGAAGAGCGGTATGCTTTCGTGCGCGCAGGCTAAAGCGCGCGTCGGTGTGGACGGCATCGTTATCGGCGTTGCGCCGTCGGACGATACGCCGTCGGCCCGGATATTGAAAGAAGGCGGATTCGTCGACCACTTCATCGTTGCCGACGCGCGTAACGCGCTCGAAATCAGCGAAAAGATCGCCGCCGTTGCGTCGAGTCTCGCCGACATCACGATCAATTGCGTGAACGTTCCGAACACGGAACTCGGATCGATTCTCGCAACGAAGCAAGACGGCATCGTGTACTTCTTCTCGATGTCGACATCGTTTACGGCCGCCGCGCTCGGCGCGGAAGGCGTGGGTAAAGACGTCACCATGATCGTCGGCAACGGATATGCCAAGGGGCACGCCGACACCGCGCTGCAGACGCTGCGCGACAATCCTCCGATTCATCAGTACTTCGCAGCGAAGTACGCGAGCAAAGGGTAGTACATATGAGCGAGATCAATCATCTCAAACCGCCGGCGCCGCCGTCGCAATTCGAACACCGTAATCTCAAGCAAGGCGAATTTTGGCGTCACGTTCCCGCGTACAGCGAAATCGACGAGGCGACGTTCCTCGATCATCTGTGGCAGCAGAAGAACGCGGTAAAGACGCCGCAAGAACTGCTCGATGCGATCAAAGATCTGTGTTCGCCGGAGTTCTTCAAAGACGTCGCGGAAGGGTTCCATCGCGCACCGATGGCGGTACGTGTCTCGCCGTACGCGCTCTCGCTCATCGACTGGAAGGATCCGATCAACGATCCAATCCGCCGTCAATTCATTCCGCTCGCATCGGCGCTGTTGCCGGACCATCCACGCTTGACGCTCGATTCGCTGCACGAACAAGACGACTCGCCGGTCCCGGGTCTCGTCCATCGCTATGTCGATAAGGCGCTCTTCCTTCCGCTCAACACCTGCCCCGTGTACTGCCGCTTCTGCACGCGCAGCTATGCGATCGGGCCGGATACGGAGAACGTCGACAAAGTCGGTCTCGCGAAGACTCCGAAGCAGTGGGAACAAGCCTTCCAATATATCAGCGAGCGCCCCGAACTCGAGGACATCGTCATCTCGGGCGGCGACACGTATCAGCTTCCGGCGAAGAACATCTCGCTGATCGGCAACTCGCTGCTCGATATTCCGCATATCCGCCGCATGCGCTTTGCCACCAAAGGCCCGGCGATCATGCCGATGAAGATCATCACCGATACGGCGTGGCTCGACGCATTGACTGCAGTCGTCGAACGCGGGCGCACGATGGGCAAAGATGTCGTCCTGCACACGCACTTCAACGCGCCGGAAGAGATCACGTGGATCACGCAAAAGGCGATGCAGTTGCTCTTCGAGCGCGGCATCCTCCTGCGTAATCAATCCGTGCTGATCCGCGGTGTGAACGACACGCCCGAGCGCATGCAGTTGCTCGTGAAGCGTCTCGAATACGTGAACGTGCACCCGTACTACGTGTACATGCACGACATGGTCAAAGGTGTCGAAGAGCTTCGAACCACAATCCAAACGTCCGTCGACATCGAGAAGTTCGTGCGTGGAAGCACGGCCGGCTTCAATACGCCGCTCTTTATCTGCGACGCGCCCGGCGGCGGCGGCAAGCGCGACATCCACTCGTTCGATTATTACGATCGAGAGAACGGCATCTGCGTCTACACGGCGCCGAGCGTCAAGAGAGGCAAAGCCTTCGTCTACTTCGACCCGATCGACAAGCTCTCGGCGGAAGCGCAAGCGCGCTGGGCCGTGAAAGAGATCGCCGATCGGATGATCGCGGAAGCGTTGCAAAAGGCCGGCGATGCGGCCGACGAACTAGTTCTCGCTTAAATAAGATCCCTTACATACGCGAACGAAAGCCGCTACCAAAGTAGCGGCTTTCTTCGTGCCCGAAGAGGATGTATGCGGGCGTTACTTTCGTGATATCGGTCCGCATTGAACGCCAAAGGATGGCGGAAAATACGGCGACGTATGCGAGCGTAAGTCCGGCTGGCCCATGGTAGATAAAAACAAAAACGGCTACCGCCAAAAATGCAAGTGCTACGGCAAATCGCTTTTGCTTCACGCCGAGGAACGCGTTCAGAACGAGAAACGCGGCGAGTCCAATAACCGTTGCATCGCGGACAAGATTCGGCAATACAAGGACCATAACGCAAACGACCGCTGCCACCCATGCCGAACATCAGCAGTTCCGACCAACCGATTCTATCCTGTCTATCCATGAGCCACCCAAGAACGTTATGCGAAGGTTGCCGTATAGTCGTACGGATAGAGATAGTCTGAGTAGTCGTCGCCCCAAAGCGACGAGTTGCGGACGTCACTCTTTGCGCGACGATACACGACTCCGCCGAGGCGCGACATAGCGGTATCGACCGGCGTCGTCCAGTCCTCCGAGACCTCGGCAATGACTGCAGCCTGCCCCGCTCGCAGCGCGAACGCCGTCTCACCAGCAGCTTCTTCGTGTTCCTCCGATTTTACAACGTCGGCAGTCATTCCGACCGTACCACCAGCAGCTGCGCCGATGCCGGCAGCAGTTCCGGCTGCGATGCTTGATGCGCCTGCGATCCCCGCTGCAGTTCCAACCGGCCCGGCTAGCGCTCCGAGAAGCGCGCCGATGCCGACACCGACGATCGTGCGAACGCCCGGATCGGTATCTTTCGTCGCGACATCCACTTGACCGTACTGATTGCGGTGAATAACGGCGGCACCGTGAACGGTGATGTCGCCTGAAGAATCGAGACCCCACAGCGCGTGGAGGCCTTCGAACGCTTTTTCGTCACTGTTAAAAACAACTGCAATATAATTGTCCATCGTCTCTTTCTCACGCGCTCCGTTTTGCTGAAGCCGTCCGCTGCGCAGCAACGGCCAGGCTGATGCTCTGAAGTGCGCCTCTCGCGCTGTTGAGGAGCGCCGTGCGTACCGGTTTGGGATCGTTTTGCGCCGAGTCTGACGCCGCTTTCGCCGTCAGCGCGGCCGCCTGCAGCAGTGTTGCAGCATGGTCGAGATGGTTTTTGGCGTCCGCGGCCTGCGCTTTCGAAAGCGTTTGCAGCGCTACAGCTAGTTCGCGAGCCGCTCCCGCGACCGTTTGCAGGTCGCCGCGAATCGCGGCATGGTCTTTCGCCGTCTCGATTCGCTGATGCAGCATCCGCGCTGAGTCGCGCACCTGTTCTATTGAAGTCAAGACCTTACTCAATGTGTATTCTCCCGTTGTAAAGGCTTATAGGTCTTGAATGTAGTCCGTTTGGCTCGGCTGGAAGAGTGAGTATTACTCCCGCGATAAACGTGCGTCGATTCGCTACGATGCTCCTCATGTTGGAATGTCCTTCCCGATCATCGCTGTGCGTCAATGTATCTCACGACTATCGCGCGCCTGCAGTTCCTGAGCTCGCGGGCGGCGACATCGTCGCTTCGAGCGCTCACCAAGACGGAAGCAAGACGATCCTTATTGCCGATTTGTCGGCAAAGGGAGAGCGCGGTCGCCAGCTTGCGCGTTCGCTTGCACATCAGTTCAAATTTGCATGCGCGGTATGGAAACGACCGAGCAGCATCCTCGCGCAACTGAACCGATCGATGCTGGAAACCGTCCCGGAAACGGCTGAAGGCTCATTTGCGAGCGTTCTCGTTTGCCGCGTCATCCCGTCGAAATCGTCTCTAGTTTATTCGTCGGCCGGCGCCGAGCCGCCGATCCTTTTTAACACTCGGGCGCCGTACTGGCGGATTCTTGCGACCAGCGGCTTGTTGTTGGGCGTCCAGCACGACGCATCGTACGTCGACTGCCGAATTCCAGTGGAAGCGGACGACGTGTTCATCGCATTTACCGACGGAATTACGGAATCGAAGCGAAGGGGCTTTCAGGAACGGTTCGGCCGCGGCGGCATCGTTGAGGCACTTCGGTCGTCGCTCGTGCGGACTCGTCCGCCGCACTGCGACGATCTCTTTCATCGCATCGACGCGCTAAACGGCGGTCTCTATCGCGATGACGCAACATTGCTCGTCGCCGCGTTTTATCGAAATTAAATGAACGATTAAATTTAACGGTAATAACGAACAGTAGGCTAGCGGACCAGACGTGCGGCTGAGGAACGCTTGCGCATGAACTTGCATCCGTCGCGTCTTTCGCGCCAAGAGTTCCTGAAGATCGCCGCAGCGGTACCTGCGTCATTCGTTCTTGCGCCGCTAGAACGATATCTCGACAACGGCGACACATCGTACAGCTATCGTCTGATCAAAACGTTCGCCGATGATCCGCGTTTTCGCGCGTACGTCCTCGAGCTGACGTCGCAGCAATGGCGGAGCGCGCGCGAGGTCGATCAGCCGCTTTGGAAACATTGGCTCACGATCGTTGAACCGGCGGACGTGCGAACCGACATCGCGGCGATCGTCGTCGGAGGCGGTTCGAAGACCGACGCACCTCCGGAAAAGCCTTCGCTGTACCTTACCATGCTTTCGCTCGCGACGAATTCGGTAACATGCGAGGTGAACCGCGTTCCAAACCAACCGCTAACGTTTTCCGACGAAACAGAGTCGCGCTCGGAAGACGAACTCATCGCGTATACTTGGCGGCAGTATCTGCGAACCGGAGACGACAGTTGGCCCCTTCGTCTTCCTATGACGAAGAGTGTTGTTCGCGCAATGGATGCCGTATCAGATTTTTGCCGCCGCAACGGAAGCGGCGTGAGCGTTAAACGATTCGTCGTCGGCGGTACGTCAAAGCGCGGCTGGACGACGTGGATGACCGCTGCCGTCGATAGTCGAGTCGCAGGCATCATTCCCATCGTGATCGACGTTCTCAATATGCCTCGGACCGTGGTGCACACATACGAGACTTACGGCAGGTGGCCGCAAGCGTGGCACGCGTACGAGGAGCTCGGGATTTTCAACTGGCTCGGTACGCCTCAGATGGACGCATTGATGAAGATTGAAGATCCCTTTACGTATCGCGAGCGGCTAACGATGCCGAAGCTCATCGTCAATGCAACCGGAGATGAGTTTTTCGTGCCGGATTCCTCGCAATTTTATTACAGCGCGCTGCCGGGAACGAATTATTTGCGGTACGTTCCGAACAGCGATCATTCGATGCACAACACGTCCCCGGAACGGGCGCGTACGCTCCTTGCATTTTATCGATCGCTCATCCAGGGATCGGACCCGCCAAATATCACTTGGCAAGATCGTGACGACGGCTCTACCGAAATTCAACTGCAGCGCCCTGCGAGTGCAAAGCTTTGGCGCGCAACCAATCCTTCCGCGCGTGATTTCCGCCTTCAAACAATCGGCAGCGCATTCCAGAGTACCGACCTCAATATAAGCGGCGACCGTAGTTTTCTGGTGCCCACGCCGGCCGTGCAACATGGATGGGAAGCGTCATTCGTCGAGGTCACGTATAAGGAGGTCGCGGGACAACCGTTCACGATCACCAGTGACGTGCGGATCAGGCCCAACACGCTGCCCTTCGGCCCTCCGCACCTCGCCTCGGAGGCTCAACATGTGCGTCGTTCGAAAGAGGCGCCATGGAACGACTCCTCCGTTTCGAGTCGGTAATAGCGATCTGCGCATTGCTGATTAGCGCCATTACCGGCGGCGCGATCGTCTATCAAACACGAATCATCCAGAGTCAATATGCTGCGACGATTTGGCCGTATTTGAGCGTAGACACGGATATTCTAAATCCGCGCCACGTTGTAGTCATCGTCACGAATGATGGACTCGGCCCCGCACTGATCCGCTCGGCGCAACTCTTTGTAGACGGCCGCCATGTGCCATCATGGGAAAACCTTACGTCATTGATCGCACGCGACATACCGCACGGGAAAGCAACCTTTGGTTCGTCAACGATTAATGCTTCAACGACGATTCGTCCGGGCGACACGCATCACCTGATCGAGGTAATATTGCCCCCGAGCGCGTCGGCTGCGGTGCTGAAACGGCACAAGATCGCGCTTCGGTTTTGCTATTGTTCGCTCAACGACGCGTGCTGGACATTGCACTCCGAGCCGGGTACCGTAACGGGCGAATATCCGCAACGCGTGGCATCTTGCCCGATCGACCAGGGGATCGCGGTTCAACTCCTTTAGTTGCGGTTGAGGAGCATCCGATCGGACCCCTCCGTTCGACGGATACGCTTATCACTGTCGTTCGTGTATAGTAGCGGACGTGAAGCAGTGTATACCCGCTCTCACGATTCCTGCGCGTATGTACAGCAACGATTGCGCGCACTATAAGGAATTCGATGCGAGCGAATGGTTTGCGGTTGCGTCTATTGAGAGCATTCTACAACTAGCCGAAAACGGTTGGGGCGGCGAACATGTTGCCGACGAGCTTGCTAAGTACGTTATGCAACAGGACGATGATATCGCCACGATTTTCCAGTACGTGATGTATCTTCGGCACGGCGGTCTGCGCGCCGGCTTCCGGTGCGAGGTCGATCCGGTCTCCGCTTTGGAATGGCTTGCATTCGTTCGCCCGAATGTTCTCGCCGAAATTCGACGGCGCGATTCAACGGGTGAGTGAGAGTAACTCCACAATGCCCGCGGGACCTCGTACAGTGAAGGCATGGTTCCGGCAATTGTCGCGCAAGTCGCTCACCAAAGCGCTCAAGATGAAAGCGGAGTAGCAAGCGCACAGTATACGCGTACCTTCGACGTTCATGCCGGCTCGGCGAGCCGGCATGATCATATGATTTTCACTGCTGTTTATTCGAGCGGTGATCTCGTGCACATCCATATCACGAGCGACACGCTCGGCGGTAAGAATGCAACCGCGGCACAACTCGCTCAGACTCAGTCAGATTACGAACATCCGAAGTCTACCGATCTCTTTCGAGCACCGTGGGATCCACGCTACACGAGCGAATACAACTACCGCGTCGTTAGCCCCACGACGATTGCATTTACGAGTCTCGTGTCCGACAAGGCACACGGAAGCGGCACGTTTACAATTGACGCGCAGAATCATGTGACCACGTATCAATACACGATGAGCGCAAACTATGAGTACGTAACGTCGGGAACGGTGAGCGGTCAGCGGGCGCAGGTGCTGCCCGGCTACTGGGCGGTGACGCACGAAGTTCAGCAGTTCACCGGCAAATACGGCCTCGTACCCGGCGGTGCTACGACTGATATTACGCAGGCGTCGTTCCGCCGATTTTCGAGCCTATCGGACGCGCAGGCAACTAACGGCCAGCGGTGAGTGCCGGCATTGGACGACGGATCCTTCGCGGCGTCGTCCTTCTCGTTTTTCTGGTGCTTGCCGGGATCCTCATCGCACGTATCCCGCGGACCACGACGATCTTTTTAATCGGTGGCCTGCTTGCATTCGCGGTAGAACCGGTCGCGAAGCGCCTTCAGGCTCGCATGTCAAAAGCGGCCTCAATCGTACTTGTTTACGTGGTTCTGGCGTTGCTCGTCGCCGTAGGATTCGCAATCGTGCTACCGGTGATCAACGATCAGGTCCGCAAGCTCGCCGCCAACGTTCCCGGCTACGTTGTGGTAGTACATCAGTGGCAGGCGGGTATAGGACTGTGGCTACAGCATGAAGTGCCCGGCTTGCATGCCGATTCCAACACGAACGATCTCGCGCGAACGCCTAACGACCGGATTAGCGAACTTGCCGTCGCGTCGGTCGCATCCGTCGAAAAGTTCCTTGCCGACACGGCCAACGGATTTTTCGTCATATTTTCGGCAATCGCGGTATCGATTTTCTTTCTAGCGTACGACACGCAAGTGGCCGACGGCTTCGCGTCCCTGTTTTTGGAAAGCCAACGAGACGCGGCCCGGAAACTTTCAGCCGAGATCGCGCAAACGTTTGGACGATACATCTTAGGGCAAGCAACGGTGAGCGCGATCACGGGCCTTGCCGTTGCCGCGCTGTCGGCGATCGTAGGATTCAAACTCCCTTGGGTTCTTTTTCTCATCACCTTCGTCGGCTACTCGATTCCAATGTTCGGGATGATCACCGCACATCTCATCGCGATCCTCTTGTGCGTGCCGCAAGGCTCTGCAATGATTGTCTGGGTCCAGGCAATCATGTTGATCGTGGGTCAGATCAGCGACAATATCCTCGTTCCGAGGATCATGGGCAAGAAAGTCGGCGTCTCACCGATCGGCATCATGTTTGCCATTTTCGCCGGCGGCGAGCTGTTCGGTTTTGTAGGATTACTCCTCGCGATTCCGCTCGCGGCGCTCATCAATATTTTGTGGCGTTCGTTTGGGGCGCGCTGGCTGTGGCAGTTCGAAGGCGATATCGCGGGAGCATAGCGGCCTTCGTACTTGCGGCGGTTGCATGCATTCTGCCAACGCACACCGAGGCAAACGGTTCCACCGGAGCGCCGCAAATTGCCATTTCCGACATAGGCTCCACGGTCGCAGCGGTGACCGTTGAGACATCCGGCAATGTGAAGCCTGACGTTGTAGAGCGTTATCTTACGGTTCGCGCCGGCGACCGGCTCGAACAGTCGGCGATCGACCGCGACTATAGCAATCTCGCAAATCTTGCCGGCCTGCGCGCGCGCCTGGACGTCAAGCACAACGGGACGAACGCCGTAACGCTGCATTGGATCGTCGCATCGAGGAGGATTGCGCCTGCGAATTATTCATTCTATGCGGTTGCTCCGCTTTCACCGGCGATCGGTGGGCCTGCATTTAGCCTAACGACTTCGCCGCTTGGTAGAGGCAGATCCAACGTCGCTGCATCGATTCAGTTCACGCAACGCGGCGGTTTGGCGGTATTTTATTCGGTGCCGCTGCATCTCGATCCGGTCAGAGGGCGCGAATCAAACTTCGTCGTCGATGTCGCAGGCTTGCACACGCTCTATCGCGCCGATCAGCCCGAACCCGTCAATGTTTATAGTTGGGTCACGGCATTCGAAGCCGCCTATCTTCTGCGCGCAACAAATGGGACGCAGCTCCAACTTGGTTTGCGAACGCAACGGTCAACGAGCGATGGACCAACGAATATCACGGCACCGTCCGTAGTCGACACGTACTATTCCCCCACAAGAAACACCGTCTTAGAAGCCGGGCTTTCGCGTGGGTGTCCAAGCCCGCCGAAGCAATGGCATCCGCCATATTGCACGACGCAATATCGGCTCGAAGCCTTCAACGCAATCGGCGGATTGGGTGCGACGAGTGAGTATCAGTTGTACAATGCCGACCTCGCGCACTACACGGCGATCGGTTCATCTACCCTTGCATTGCACGCGGCAGGTGCGTGGACGGGCGGCGTTTTACCCACGAGTCTCTTAGTCTGCAGCAACCTCTTTCACGCCTACCCTAAGGCATTCTGTGGTACGTCCGCGCAAATCGTACAAGCGGAATTTCGCATTGGTGATGCATCGCCGGCACCACTGAAGTTCATCGTGTTTACGGAGACGGGTGCAAGCCGCGTTCGAGGTGGCGATCAGCCGCCGTTTGCTACGTCGACGTACCAATGGCACGCGGATTCCGGAATCGGCGTGATGTATCGAGTCGTGCGCCTGAATCTTGGCTACGGCTCGCAAGGCGCGCGCCTCTCGTTCGAGCTACAAGGGCAGTCTTTTTAACTGTTACGGCCGTCCTGGTATTGCGTGGTGAACAGGAATCGCGCTCTGCAACACTGCGTTGATGAGTACTCCGGCAAGTCCATGGCCGCCGGTTAAAATCGGGCCGCGACCTGGAGTGCACGGGCCGCCGCCGGGAATCGTCGGCCACGGCTCGCTGACCGGGCTCGGACCACGTGGAGCGCCGACGGGCGGTACCGAAATCTTGGTAGTGCCGGTATCAACGGGAGTCTTGTCGGGCGCTTGGGCGGGCGCTTTGTCCTCGGCGGCCTGCTCCGCTGCTTGAGTTTCCGCCAGCGCTTTCGCACGCATTTGATCTTTAGCGCGCGCTTCGGCCTGTGCTTTCAACCAAAACTTTTCGTCGTTCTGCGCCTGCCTTTGCGGTTGCGGCTCCGCGACCGCAAGTGCGCGCGTCTTCCGCTGCACCTGTTTCTGTGGTTGCAATTGCGGTGCCGGTTCGGTCACCGGAACGACCACCTTCGGCGCCGTCGCGACTGCCGGCTGATGGTGTATAACCGGCACGGCGACGTGAGGCTTTAAGACGTGCGGCCGCGCCGGCGCGACGTGACGAACGCTCGTCGTCATAACCGGTGCATTCGCGCGATGCTGCGCAAAGACGGCAGGTTCGATCACGTATCCCGCCACGAGCGAGACGATGCCGGCGAGTGCCAAGATCTTCGCGATAGAACCGTGGCCGCTGCGCGTGAAGAACTTCGGATTAGCTTTACGAAGGCGCTTTACAAGTTCCGGATCGGCGAGAAGCTCGAGCCGATCATCATCGGAGTTAGCATCGGATCGCGGATATAGGAGCATCTGCATGCCTCCCAGGCCAAAAAGCAACTCTACTGTAGCACACGAACCTTTTTGGGAAGAAGCCTCACATGTCTGTACTGTCGACGTGGGGCTTGTTTGCTATCTTCCTGGCGGCAGCGGGCGTCATTTGGTGGGCCGGCATCATCCTCGCCTTCACAACGGACGCAATCGACACGCATTTCGGCTGGGGAGAAGGCGTCGGCGGCGCCGTTTTGCTCGCGGTGGCGACAAACTTGCCTGAGATCGCGATTCTCATCGGCTGCGCCTTTTCGAATTCGATGGACCTGGCCGTCGGAAACATTCTCGGCGGCATCGCGATTCAGACGGTCGTTTTGGTTATCCTCGACGGGCCCGGACTTCGCGCGCGTATTCCGCTTATGTCGACCGTACGTTCGCTCACGATCGTGGTCCAAGGAATGGTCGTCATCTCGGTGCTGATGTTTTGCATAATCGGAGCGCTTCTGCCGAGAACGATGATTGCGTTTCGCATCACGCCCGCGGAAGTGGGCATCCTCGTGTTTTGGCTCTTCGGTCTCTGGCTAACGGCGCAAAATGAAGATCGCGAAGCATGGAAAGCGGGCCACGTACACATGATCGAAGAGGCGCCTGGAGTCGTACGGCATCACACGGTTCGTAGAGCGATCCTTCTCTTTGCAATCGCAGCAGGCGTAACGATGATTTGCGGCGTCGCCCTCGAGCTTTCGAGCGTCGAGATCGCGGGGCGTTTTCACATCAGCGGCGTGATCTTCGGCGCAACGTTTCTTTCCGCGGTGACAGCGCTTCCCGAAGTGACGACAGGCCTTGCCGCCGTGAAAGTCGGAAGTTTTGAACTCGCGATCAGCGATGTCATCGGCGGCAACGCATTTCTTCCCGTGCTCTTTCTTCTCGGGAGTCTGCTGAGCGGGAAGGCGCTCTTGCCCGATGCGCAAGGACCGGATCTCTATCTCACGGCACTCGGTGCGCTTCTCACAGCCGTCTACTGCGCGGGCGCCATCTTTCGATCGAAACGCATGCTATTCGGAACGGGAATCGATTCACTAATCGTTCTCGTGCTCTACATCATCGGCATTGCGGGACTGTTTTTTATCAGGACATGAGCTAGACGCTAGTTCGCTTCGCGACGACACAGTTTGATTGCGCATAGGCGTACTTCATGCCGTCGTCATCTTCGAGAAACGCTTCGGCGAGAATCGTTCGTCCTTGTTGGTTAACGATGAGCGCGCGAATCGCCAAATCGCCGGTTGAGGCGGCCACCGGAGTGAAGTAGCGCACGATCAAATCCGTCGTTGCGGCCATGGTCTTCGACGGATCGTCCATGAGCGTAATCGTCACGAGTCCGAGCGCAATGTCGAGAACCGTTGCGGCGAACCCGCCTTGCACGACGCCGAACGGATTCTCGTGTTGCGCGCCCGGAGTCGCGCGTGCGTGAACTTCGCCCCGCTCTACGCGTCCAATGCGAAATGCCCATGGTTTTGCCATGGGCATTGAATTCTCGGGATCGAGCGAGCGTACAAACGTGAGACCATCCATTTGCCTCTACGGTGCTTTCACGATATCCACGTCACCTTTCCCGGTGCCGATCAACAGCGTCGGGCCCTTATCTCCGAAGTGCGCCTCTGCGCTGGCCCCCGTTCCTTTCGTAACGACCGTCAGCGGCCATTCGGAATGAATCGCGCCGTCGTCGGTTCCGGCTTTGATTTCACCGATCGCGGCGTTCGCCGGCAAAACGGCGCGCACGGTTCCATTTCCGGTCCCAAGCTCTACGCGCGTTACATGGGTCATGTCGCGGAAGCCGCCGTTGACCATACCCTCTTTTGCGCCGAGCGTTGCGTTGCCGGAGAGTCCACCGCACAGCACGGGACCATTCACCGTCGACGCGATTACCGAACCGGAGACGTCGTTCACGCCGACGGAACCCGCGTCGCTATGCGCGACGACGTTCGTGTCCGGCGGCACTTGAATCTGAAACGAAAGGCTGCAGTCTTGCGTGCAGCTTGCGGGGAGATGCGCCGTCGCGCTAACGCCGTTTCCGCTCTGTGTCACGTCGGCATGAATCGCGGCAACCGCTTGTTGCGTGGCGGCGCGACGGCTCGCGACGACGATGATTTTTCCCGGTTCGCCCGCCTCGATCGCAACGCGTCCGTTCGGTGTCGTAACGTTCAACGTTGCGCCGGGAGACATAGCGTACGTGTAGGTGTTCTCTTGATGTGGTCCCGCAAAAGGATTCACGGGTATGCCGGGCGCAACTGCTGGGCTCGTCTGCAGCGCTAGAATCAAAGCGAACACTATCATCATCTTGCATGTACCCGTTTAGGACGGAGAGTCAATATGCGAATCGGAATCATCGGTTCGGGAAGAATCGGGGGCAACTGTGCGCGGCAATTCGTTGCAAGCGGGAAACACGAGGTGAAGTTGAGCTTCTCGCGCGATTTCTCAAGCCTCGAAGCGTTCGCGCGCGAGCTCGGATCTCGCGCCTCCGCCGGCACACCAACGGAAGCGGTTGCGTTTGGAGAGGTCGTCGTGCTCTCTGTGCCATGGGATACCATTGCGAAAGCCTTATCGCAAGCGGGCTCGCTTTCAGGCAAGATCGTCATCGACACCACGAACCAATTCGGGTCGCGCGACCTGCCGCAGGCGGGCACTACCGCCGCATCGTTCAATGCGTCGCGCATGCCGGGAGCGCGGTACGCAAAGTCGTTCAATACACTAACCGCGCAATTTCAGGCCGAAGCGGCGCGGCGAGTGGGCGACGAACGAGTCGTGCAGTGGATCTGCGGCGATGACGCGGAGGCTAAGCATATCGTGGCGGCGCTCGTTTCGGATGCGGGGTATGTCCCGGTCGATCTCGGTGGAGTCGAGACGTGCGCAGTTATGGAGGCGCCCCGACGCGACGGGGCAGTGTACGGCGAAGAATACCGCGCTACCGATGCAGCGGCTGTCGTGGAAGCGGTGCGCCTGGGCCGTCCCATCCCCGCCGCGGTACGACTAGCGCGAATGCACGCGCATCGGCATCGGCCCTTTAGGCCGTAACGTTACCAATGCATCGAAGGACGGTTCCCCGCTAAATTCCGCAGTGAAGCGAAAGTGCCGCGCGATGGTTGCGAGCAGCAGTGTCCCTTCAGTCCACGCAAATTCCTCGCCGATGCAGCGGCGGGCGCCGCCACCGAACGGCGCGTAGGCGAATTGCGGAAGGTCGTCTTGAAGCCAGCGATCGGGGTCGAATCGCAACGGCTCGCGATAGAATCGCGACAAACGGTGCAACACGAGTTGACACACGAAAACAGTGGTCTTTGCGGGGATGTGATAGCCACCCACGAGCGTGAGATCGCGCTGCGCTTCGCGTCCGATGATCCACGCCGGAGGAAAGAGGCGCATCGATTCGCGCATGACGCGCCGCGCATATTCGGTGTTTCCTGCAATGAGATCCGCGTGAAGGCGCTCCTCGACGTCGGGGTTGCGAGCCAGCAGATACCACGTCCACGCCAGCGCATTTGCCGTCGTTTCGTGGCCGGCAAGAAACAACGTCATGGCTTCGTCGCGCACCTGTTCGTCGCTCAACCGATACCCCGTCTCCGGATCTTCTGCTACGAGCAGCATCGAGAGCGCATCGGTGCGTTCCGACGGATTCGCACGACGTTCTCCGATTAACCGATACAGCACGCGATCCAGCCGCGCACGCGCGTTGTTGAAACGGCGCGTCGATGGAAGAAATCGCAATGCACGCCGTAAAGCGCCGGGCGGACCGATTGCGAGCGGATAGACTTCCATCACGTCTTTCAAGGCATCTCGCACTTCGTGCGTTTCTGCCTCGGCATCGACACCGAAGAGTGTTTCACTTGCAATGCGAAGCGTCAGCGCGCTCATCGCCGCCGTCATATCGAAAACGTCGCCGTCGTGTTGCTCCTCAACCCACTCGTCGCCGAATCGCTGCATCGTCTGCACGTACTGCTCAATGTGCCGGCGATGAAAGGCCGGCTGCACGATGCGCCGCATTTGCCGGTGGCGTGGATCTTCGCTCGTCAGCAAACCGTCGCCGAGAAGCCATCGCAGCGCGCGTCCGCCTTCGGATTTGTGAAACGCATGCTGTTGCGTGATGAGCACATCTTTGATCTGCTCGGGATCGTTTAGCATGACGAACGAGCGCCAGGGCAAACGAAAGCGAACGATCGATCCATACCGAATTGCAATGTCGCTAAGAAACGCTGGCAGTTTTGGAAACGGCGTCGGATAGAGCCGCCGCAGCGTCTCCCACCGGCCCGGTCCCGGAATGCGTTTAGCCGCCGGCGGCTTTGGCTTTTCGTCCTTGGGCGATGAACCAGGCGACGATTTTGTCGCGGTGATCTCCTTGGATCTCAACGACGCCATGCTTGCTCGTCCCTCCGGTTCCGCAGTGACGCTTGAGCGCCTTCGCAACATCGTCGATCTCGCGCTCGTCTAAACCGTGCACTAAACTCACAACGCTCGCCCTTCGGCGCTCGCGCGCAACGCGAACGACACCATCATTCGGCATTGCAGGCTTCGCCGCGCCGGCTTTTACGCGTTGTTTCGGCTTGGGTGGGGCTTGGTAGCCGGTTTCGCTGGAGTAGACGAGTTCGCGATCGTCGGGCATGGCGATACGTTTCGGCAGGCGCCGCGGCGTCCATTTGCGTAAACGGCGAGCGCCATGCCTCGACTGTGCATCTTCTGCGGCGCATACCCCGGACGCGATGGACGCTTCCTCGAGGTTGCAGCACAGGTATCGCGCGCAGTCGTGGCGGCGGGCTACGGCATCGTCTACGGTGGCGGGCGCGTCGGCTTGATGGGAACCATCGCAGATGCCGCACTCGGAGCCGGCGGTGAAGTCATCGGCGTGATTCCCGAGGCGCTCGCCGGTGAAGAAGTCGCGCACAGCGGACTCACGCGACTGCTCGTCGTGCAGAGCATGCACGAACGTAAGGCGGTAATGGCCGATTTGAGCGACGGTTTTATCGCGCTGCCAGGCGGCTTCGGAACGATGGATGAGTTCCACGAAATTCTGACGTGGCGTCAATTGGGCATTCACAATAAGCCGGTGGGCCTGCTCAACATCGACGGATACTACAACGATTTGCTTGCGCTCTACGAGCGTATGGAACGCGAAGGTTTCGTACAAGCGCAGACGCGAGGGCTCGTGACCGTCGCGCCCGCGATCGACGAATTACTCGCGGTACTTTTTGTACCGGGGAATGGCGCGCGCCATCGCCGGGAGTAACCGCATGGCGGCCATGACGTCACCTTTGGCTTTCGCTCTTCCGCTCATCATTAGCGCCATTGCCTGAAGTTCGCCTTTGTAGAGCTTGTCGAAATCCTCGGCTGACATCAAAATGTCGACCCTAGGTTGCGGTGCGGCCGGATCGTCGACGTAGACGTCATATGCGTGTCCCGGTTGCGGCGGCTTCGTTGCATCGAGCACGATGCGCACGTCAGGATCGTGCAGCACGTATCCGACGATGAAGCCGCTTCCAGCGAAGATGTGATCGTCTTCGACTGATTCTTGACGAAAGAATCCTCCAAGAACCTCGCGCGCTTCTTGGCTATCCTTAAACCCACTCATTTGAAGTCTTGCGGAACCTCCACGTCG
Source organism: Vulcanimicrobiia bacterium (assembly GCA_024281135.1). The sequence continues at coordinate 26,509 of JAMXLG010000092.1, forward strand.
AGGTTCTTCACGAGGAATGAGTACATATCGGCATACTCGTCGATGGACTTGCTGATCGGCGTTCCACCGCCATGTCCCGCTTTAGACTCGATGCGCAGCAAAATCGGCGCATCACCCGTCTGCATCGATTGCATCGTAGCCGCGAACTTGAAGCTGTGCGCCGGGAACACGCGGTCATCGTGGTCCGCCGTCATGATGAGCGTCGCCGGATATGACGCAGGCTTGACGTTTTGCAGTGGCGAGTATTTCACCAGCCACTTGAAGTCCGACTCTCCGCACGTCGCGCAACCGTATTCTGGAATCCAGCCGTTGCCAACGGTAAATTTATCGAACCGCAGCATATCGAGCACGCCGACTTGCGGAATCGCAGCGCCGAAGAGATCGGGACGCTGAACTTCCACGGCCCCTATTAACAAGCCGCCGTTCGATCCGCCGTTGATCGCGAGCTTCGGCGTCGAGGTGTACTTGTTATCGATGAGATATTGCGCTGCAGCGATGAAGTCATCAAACACATTCTGCTTGTTTGCAAGCATGCCGGCTTCATGCCACGCTTCGCCGTATTCGGAACCTCCGCGAATGTTGGCGACGGCATAGACACCGCCCATTTGCAGCCACGTCGCGCGGAAGGTGGAGAACGCCGGCGTAATCGAGATGTCGAATCCACCGTACGCATAGAGGATCGTCGGGTTGTTCCCGTCGAGTTTCAAACCTTTACGGTAGAAAATCCAGAGCGGAACGCGCGTGCCGTCTTTGCTCTTGTAGAAGACTTCTTTCGTTTCGAACTGCGACGAATCGAAGTCCACGCGTGGCTTGCGGTAGAGCGCACTGTTCCCCGACGGGATGTCGTACGAGTAAATCGACGTGGGCGTCGTGTAGGACGAGAACGTGTAATACACCGTTTTATCGTTGCGCCAGCCGCCGAATCCGGAAGCATCGCCCGGCCCCGGCAACGCAACGCTGCGCAGATAGTGACCTGTGTAGTCGTACTCCTTCACCGTCGAATGAACGTCGACGGAATAGTTCGCGAACATTTTGCCGCCGGCGGTTTCCACGTCCGCGAGCGCATCGTCACTTTGCGGAATGAGCGTCTGAAGCTTTCCGGGAGCCGAAAGGTTTATCGCAACGACGCGCCCTCGCGGCGTATCTTTCGTCGTCTGGAAATAGAAGCGCGAGCCGGTATTGTCGATGTAGTTGTAGTTGGCATCCGCGGAGTCGAAGATCGGATGGACGGTGCGTTTTGGATCGTACAAGTCGATGTAAAAGACGCGATTGTTCGGCGAGGTGCCTTCCTCTGTCGTGAGGACGACGTACCGGCGATCCTCGGTCACCGATGCACTGAGATACCACAACGGATGATCCGGACGCGCGTAGACGAGTGTATCTGCGCTCTGCGGGGTACCCAAACGGTGCAAGTAGATCTTTTGATTCGAAGCGGCCGCCGTGCGTTCTTGACCCGGCGCCGGTTGATCGTAGCGCGGATACAAGAAACTCTTATCGTCGGGCAACCAGGATGCGTCGCCGAACTTGCTCCACTTCAACTCGTCGGGCAGATCCTGGCCCGTTGCGATATCGCGCACGTGCCACGTCAACCAGTCCGACCCGGACGTCTGCGTAGCGTACGCGATGTACTTTGCGTCCCAGCTCGCTTGCGAGCCGCCGAGGGAAACGGTTCCGTCGGACGAGAGCGCGTTGGGATCAATCAGGACGCGCGGTGTTCCGTGCGGTCCGGTCATCGTGTAGAGCACGCTTTGGTTCTGCAGGCCGGTATTGCGCGTGAAGAAGTACTGATTCTTCATGCGGTACGGCGCGGAGACGCGCTCGTAATCCGCAAGGTTCTTCAAGTGCGTCGCGATGGTGTCGCGCACGGGGATCCCGTCGAGGTACTCACGCGTCAGTTTCTGCTCGGCTTCCACCCACTGCACGACCGTCGGTGAGTCGATGCTCTCGAGGGGACGATACGGATCGGCGACCTTCACGCCGTAATACGTATCGATCGTGCCGTCCTTGGGCGCGCTCGGATATCGAAGCGCGGTTGCGCCCAGCAGAATGACCGCCATGCTTGAAGCGGCGAGAAAACGACGCATGCATCCTCCACGAAGCAAACGAGCCGAATATGAACCGGACTTACCTCTCATCTTCCTCTAACCTTCGAGGACTCCGCCTCAATCAATTGTCAAAATCTGAGACTAATGTCGAGGCATGAACACTTCACTCATTCGCTCCGCGGTTGCGGGACTCGCGCTCACCGGCGTCATGATGACGTCGATTGCCGCGCCTGCACGCGCCGACGGCGCAGCAACTACGCGCACAATCATCGGCGCTGCGGCAGCGATAGCCGGCATCGCAACCGTCATCAACGTCGAGAACAAGCATCGTCAAGCAACGACAGTGACCGGATATTTGCCGGATGGAAGTACAGTTTACGCAGACGGGCACGTCGTCGCCCCCAACGGCTACTCGTGGTACCCGGGAAACCAAGGCGAACAAGTCGCGTGTAACGGTCAAAACTGTTACATCACCGGAAACGGCCAAAATGGCTACGGGTACAACGGCGGTAATAACGGCGGGTACTACAACAACGGCTACAACAACGGCTATAACAACGGTTATTACGGCTACACGGAGCAATCGCGCCAGCATCGCGACAATGACGGCCGCCCACCGCAGCTCTAAGAAATAGCGGGCAATGCAACCGCCGCCTATACCGCAGGCGGCGGTTTTATTTTGCCAGAGGCCGCACGTCGGCGATCAAGTGCTGCAGAAAGATGCCGGGCTGTTCGACCATCATCATGTGCGACGAGTTTTCGAACCACACGAGCTTCTTCTTCGGCGCATGAACGCGTGCGAACCACTGTGCGCTGACTTCATGCGAAGTTGAGTAGTCGTGACGGCCGACGTACACGAAGAGCGGGCACTGGAGCCGCGTTACGTTATCGAAGTTCGCGCGTTCCACGGCGCCGAGCAAATGCGTGAGGGAGTACAAGCTGCCTTTATCGACAAATGCCACGTCTCGGTCGGTGTACTCAGGCGAAAGCGGCCAGGTGTCGGAATCGTAGTCAAAATCCGATCGCCTATACGTAAGACCGCCGTAATAGTCGAGCCACTTCCGCTGGGCGCCGATGCGCTCGACCGTCAGCGATCCGATCGGCCCGGGATACGGCGCTAATGCCTCGAGCTCGCGAATCGCGTCGTCATTCTTTGACGCTTGAGCCGAACGCAGCGCGAATTCCCATCCGTCTGCTTCGCTGCGGCTCGAATTGACGATCTGTCCGCACCCGATGTAGGCATGGAGCCATTGCGGACGCTTTTTTGCCAATGACAGTCCGACCATCGAACCCCACGAATGGCCGAGCACGAATAAGCGCTGCTGCTTGAAGCGATGCAACAGATACTGCACGACTTCTTCCGCGTCGGAGACGAACTGATCCAGATTCATAGTCGCATCGAGGGACGTAAAGTCGTTGGCGGCGTAGGTCTTTCCTGTTCCGCGTTGATCCCACTGAACGACGGTGAAGAAATCTTCCCACGGCCGCTGAAACGTCCACGCCGCGGGCATCGTCGGCGAACCGGGACCGCCGTGAACGTAGAGCAGAATCGGATTGCTCGCATCGGATCCGCGAATCGAAAGCCACTGGGTGATGCCGTTGATCTGCACACCCGTCAAATCCTCGACACCGTTCGGTGAGACGATCTTGCGATTCGCCCGAATGATATCGGTGACGCGCTTACGTGTGTAATCGGGCATTGAGGGTTCCTGCGTCGCCTCGGTGCTTGCAGCAGCGGGTGCGGCAAGGAAACCAGCAGCGATCGTACCGAGGGCAGAAATCCGTTTCATGACTTGGGTACGAGTGTTCCTAATGCTTTGTTTCACGTCTTAGTGACGCAACGTCTGTACGAGGATGCCTATGAATCCAACTGCTCCAACGATGGCGAGAACGACGGCGACGTGCAATGTGTACGATCTTCTAGGGTCGTAACGGTAGCGGCCCTCAGCTAGCATCCGCAGCTCGCGTCGGTACGCGATTGAGGCAGACCAAACGGCGTAGACCCCGAGCGCCATGAACGATAGACCAACGAACGGTGTCAATCCGCTCGAAGTCTGGTGAGTACCGGAGCGAACGACCTCAACGATACGATCGATACCGAACCCGAACGCAATGAGTGCGAGACTCGTTCGAATCCATGCAAGCAGGGTGCGATCTGCAGCTTCGCGATTGCGCTCTTTCGCAAGCTCGACCGTCGACTCTTCGTCGAGAGATTGGGGCGCTTCACTCACTAGCGCGTCGTCGTTTCTCCACAACGCGTTTCACCACAGCCATTGCGTTGAGCGCCTTGGGAAAGCCGATGTACGGAATGAGCGTCATCACCGTCTCGACTATCTCCGCTTCACTCAAACCGACGTTGAATGCGCCGTGCACGTGCGTTTCGAGTTGCGCGTCGCATCCGCCCATCGTCGCGAGCGACGCGATTGCGACGATCTCTCGATGCTTGAGGTCGCCCTCGCGCGCATAAATTTCGCCGAAGGCAAAATCGACGAGGTAGCGCGCAAAATCGGGCGCTACCTCGGCGTATGCGTTGAGTAGATTGTCCGTCACCTTGTCGCCGTCGACAAGGCGCATCAGGCGTTCGCCTTCCTTCACTCCGTCAGCGCCAGTGAGATGACGCGTTCTTGTTCGACGGCGTGCGCGCCCGGATAGCCTTCCGATGGTGACGCGCGGTAACCGCGGCCGGCGTAGCCGATGTCGAGCGGACGTTTGAGGCGTTCGAGCAGACGGCGGCGCGCGTAAGCGCGAGCGCCCATGTTCTTTGGCTCTTCTTGCACCCAAACGAGCGACTTGAGATTCGGATACGAATCGAGCAGCTTGTTGATCTCATCCGCCGGCATCGGCGAAAGCAACTCGATGCGCACGATCGCCGTCTTTTTCATCTTTGCATAGAGATCGGATGCGATCAGATCGTAATAGATCTTGCCGCTGCACAGCAGAATCCGCTCGACCTTCGTCTTGTCCTTGACGTTCGGATCGTCGATGACGGGCTTGAACGAACTGCTCGCCATGTCATCGATCGAACCTGACGCAACTTCCGCACGGAGCAGCGACTTCGGCGTCATCACCACGAGCGGAACCGGCGCCTTCGATGCCGCTTGTTCGCGCAGCAAGTGGTAGTAGTTCGCGGCTGTCGACGGATAGGCAACGCGAAGATTGCCTTCGGCTGCGAGTTGCAAGAAGCGCTCGAGACGCGCGCTCGAGTGTTCCGGACCTTGGCCTTCGTATCCGTGCGGGAGCAAGAGCGTCAGACGCGAGGTCTGTCCCCACTTCGCCTGACCCGCCGCGATGAACTGATCGATGATGATCTGCGCGCCGTTGACGAAGTCACCGAACTGCGCTTCCCACAACACGAGCGATTTCGGCACAGCTGCCGCGTAGCCGTATTCGAAGCCAACGCACGCATATTCTGAAAGCGGGCTGTTGTGAATTTCGAAGCTGGCCTTCGATTCGGCAAGATGCTGCAGCGGAACGTATTCGGAATTCGTGCTCGGATCATGCAGCACGTCATGGCGATGGCTGAACGTTCCACGCTCTGTGTCTTGCCCCGTGATGCGAATCGGCACGCCGGACGAGAGCAGCGACGCAAAGGCAAGCGATTCCGCCATGCCCCAATCGACGAGACCCTTCTCCGCAATCGTGCCCTTGCGGCGTTCGAATTGCGTGACGAGTTTCTTGTTGATCGAGAAGCCGTTCGGCACCGTAACGAGCGCTTCGGACCACTTGAGCAGTTGCGCTTTATCAACCGGCGCAAGTTGAGCCGTCGGAAGCTGCGCGCCTTGCGCGAGCTTCTCGAGCATGCCTTTGCTCTGGTGTTCCTTGACGTTGCGATATGCTTCTTGCAAACGCGTCTGCGACTCAGCAACCATCTCATTGGCTGCGTCTTGCGTGATTACGCCTTGCGCGATCAGTTTGTTCGCGAAGAGCTCGCGCGCTGTCGGGTGTGCCTTGATCTTGTCGTACATCAGCGGCTGCGTGTACGCCGGTTCGTCCTGTTCGTTGTGGCCGAAGCGGCGATAGCCGATCAGATCGATCACGACGTCGCGGCCGAATTTCTTGCGGAACTCGACGGCGAGATGAACCGCAGAGATGCACGCATCAACATCATCCGCATTAACGTGGATGATCGGAGCGTCGAACCCTTTTGCGAGATCCGATGCGTAGCGCGTCGAACGTGAATCGCGGGAATCGGTCGTAAAGCCGATTTGATTGTTTGCGATGAGGTGCAGCGTGCCGCCGGTCTCATATCCCGGAAGCGACTGCAGGTTGAAGACTTCCGAGATGATGCCTTGACCGGTGAATGCAGCGTCGCCATGAATGAGAATCGGCGCGGCTTTCGTCACGTCGATCTTCGGCGCAGGGCCTGCGTGGTCGGTCTGCAGCGCGCGCGTGCGCCCTTCGACGACCGGATCGACCGCTTCGAGATGGCTCGGGTTGTGCTGCAGCGTGACTTCAACGTCTTTGCCCGAGTTCGTCCGGTAAACGCCGGTCGCGCCGTGGTGGTACTTCACGTCGCCCGTCACGTCGTCGTCGCTCGAGACTTCGCCGCGTTGATGCGCCGCTTCGAATTCCGATAGCAGTTCTTCGTACGGCATGTTCACGACGTGCGCAATCACGCTCAAACGTCCGCGGTGCGCCATGCCGAGCACGGCTTTGAGCGTGCCTTCGTCGCCGAGCATGTCGAGTGTTTCCTCGAGCATCGGCACCATGACGTCGAGTCCCTCACCCGAGAAGCTCTTCTGGCCGAGGAACGTCTTGCGAATATAGCGCTCGAACGTCTCCACTTTCGTGAGACGCTGCAAGAACTGAATCTGCCGCTGTGGCGAGAGCGAGATCTTGTGCGCACCGCTTTCGATCGTTTCGCGCAGCCAACGGCGTTGCTCGGTGTTCGAAATGTGTTCGAACTCGAACGCAATCGTCGAGCTGTACGTCTCGCGCAAGCGCGGAAGAATATCCGCAAGCGTGTTGCCGGGTACTTTGACGTTGAGCACCGATGCGGGAATCGCCGCCATCAACGCGGGCGTCAGTCCGTACGACGCCGGATCGAGTTTCGGGTCGCCGAGCGGCGCCGAACCGAGCGGATCGAGATGCGCCGCAAGATGTCCGTGCGTGCGATAACCTGAAACGATCGCCATCGCGGCTGCAACCGCGCGCAGCATTTCATCGCTCGGCGCAGCTGCTTGCGCGGCCGTCGCCGCGACGGTCGTTGCAACCGCCGTCGTTTCGACGCGCGGTGCTGGACCGGCTTGCAATCCGAGGCCCGCGAAGATCGATTCGTAAAATCCGTCGGCGCCTTGCAGCAGTTGATCGATGCGACGCAGATATTCGCCCGACTGCGCACCTTGAATGACGCGATGATCGTACGTGCTCGTCATCTGCATCACTTTGGAGACGCCGAGCGATCGCAACGCGCCTTCGCTTGCGCTCTGGAATCCCGGCGGATACCCGATCGCGCCGGCTGCGAGAATCGCGCCCTGTCCGGCAAGCAAACGCGGGACCGATGCGATCGTGCCGATGCCGCCTGGATTGGTCAACGTGAACGACGCGCCTTGCAGATCGTCCGCGGTGAGCTTATTGTCGCGCGCTTTGGTAACGAGATCCTGATACTTGTTGTAAAACGCGACGAAGTCCAGCGTGTCGGCATTCTTGATGACCGGCACGATGAGGAAACGCGTACCGTCTTTACGCTCCGCGTCAACCGCAAGTCCGAGATGAATGCCCGGTTCGATGCGTTGCGGCGCGCCGTTGTCGTCACGACGGAATGTGTAGGTAATAAACGGCAGTTCGCGCGCGGCGTGCACGAGCGCGTATGCGACGATGTGCGTGAATGAAATCTTCTCGCTGCGTCCAGCCGCTTTGATCGCGTTGTTCAGCTCTTTGCGGCGCGCATCCATCGCATCGACCGCGAGCGTACGGAAACTCGTCGCCGTTGGAATCGTCAGCGACTGTTCCATGTAGCCAGTGAGCGCGGCGGCAGGGCCCTTGAGCTGCGTAACCTTCGCGCCGGCCGGGACGGCCGGCATCGGCGGCAGCGTCGCACTCGCCGCCGCGGCCGGCTTGCGCTTCGCATTAGCGGCCTGCGCAACGACGTCGCCGCGAAGAATCATGCCGTCGGGGCCGCTTCCGCGCACAAGCGCGAGATCGAGGTCCCCTTTGCGCGCGATGCGGCGCGCTTGCGGTGACGCAACGACTTCGCCGCTCGCTCGTGCGGGCGGAGGCGCGACGGTTGCGGACGCGGGCGCTTTCGCGGCCGTGGGCGGCGTGACCGTGACGCTAGCAGCGGCGGATGGAACAGAGTTCGCGTCGAGTTCGGCAAGCTTAGCGCCGATCGCGACCGTATCACCGTCTTTTACCGTCAGTTGCGTTACGACGCCGGCGGTCGGCGCCGGAACTTCAACGTCGACTTTGTCCGTCGTGACGTCGACGATGGTGTCGCCTTCGTTGACGAAGTCGCCGGGCTTCACCCGGAACTCGACGATCGTCCCTTCGGTGACCGACTCGCCCATCTCGGGAAGCGTCACATCGACCAGCTTCGGCGGGCCCGCAGGCACAGCCGGCGAAGACGGCGCCGCGGCAGCGCTTGCTCCATTTGCAGAGGAAGCAGCCTTACCGTTGGTCTTCGCGCCATCACTCTTGAGAGTGGTGTCGATCTCGGCCAGCACGGCGCCGACACCGATAGTGTCGCCTTCGCCGCCGAAAATGTTGGTGATCACGCCCGAGGCCGTTGCCGGGACTTCGACATCGACTTTATCCGTCGTTACGTCGACCAAGGGATCACCCTCGGTCACGAAGTCGCCGACGCGTTTGCGCCATTCGACGATGGAGCCTTCGGTAACCGACTCGCCCATCTCGGGGAGGGTCACTTTGACTACCGCGTCCGCCACGTTGATTTGTACTCCGTCCTACTGGGAAAAGAGCCGAGCCTCTATGTTACGCCCGCTCTCAACACAGATGCTACGACCAGGGACGACATTCATCCCAGCGCAGTCAGTATTGGTCTACAAGGGCGCAGTTCAAGCGCCCGTTCTCTCTGAGGACGAAATCGAGGGCGCGACCAGCATTGGTCTCGGCGCTCTGATCGACGTCTACGCTTAGCCGGTCGTTTTAAACAACGCGGATAGACCGAGACTCGCGGCAGAAATCGCGACCCACAAGATCGCGCCGAGCGCAAGTGGACGCAGCCCCGCGCTTTTGATACGTGCGACGTCGGTGCCTAAGCCGACGCCCGCAAGCGCAACGACGATTGCGAAGAGCGCGAGCGTATGAATCGGCCCCTGCGCGACGGCCGGAATCAGATTAAACGAATTGAGCGTTGCGGCTGCCAAGAACCACAGGATGAACCACGGCATGATGGCACGCCAGGGAACGTGCTTGCCGTCCTTGCGCAGTTTCTGCGCGCTGCGCAATCCGTAGAAGATCACAAGCGGGATAATCAACAGCGTTCGCGTGAGCTTGACGATGACCGCGTGCTGCCCGGCGTCATGGCCGTACGCGAAAGCTGCTGCAACAACCGAAGACGTGTCGTTGATGGCCGTACCGGCCCAAAGGCCGAACGCATCCTGCGACATTTGAAAGAGGTGGCCGAGCGGCGGAAACACGATCACCGCCACGACGTTGAAGAAAAAAATCGTGCCGAGCGCGTACGCGATATCGGCTTGATCGGCTTCGATGACCGATGAAACCGCGGCAATGGCCGAGCCGCCGCAGATTGCGGTACCGACGCCGAGCAATCGTCTCAAGTCGCGATCCAACCCAAAAGCGCGGCCAACGATGAACGCGAGTGCCATCACGATAACGAATGTGCCGAGCATCACGGGGAGCGATCGTCCACCGCCGGCAGCGATTTCGTTCAAGCTCAAACTCGCGCCGAGCAGAACGATCGACCACTGGAGCAGCGTCTTTCCGGAGAACGTGACACCGGGTTTCACGCTCTTGGGAATAGCGACGAACGATGCGATCAGTGCGCCGATGAGGATTGCGAACACCGGTGCACCGACGATCGGAAGAACTCTGCCGAGCGCCGTTGCAGCCAGCGCAATCACGACGCACAGCAGAATTCCGATAATCAACGTGTTCCGATCAGAAATAGCTCGCGGGTTGCGGTGACGGCGCGATCAAACGCGCCTTATCGAACTTAGGACGCGGATGGGTGAGAACCCAAGCGGAAATGTCGTAGGCGTCTTGCAACGAGAGCGAACCCGGTGCATTTTGCGGCATATTGAAGCGCACGAACCCGGTCATGCGGTCGATATGCGCCATGCCGGCGCCGGTATTGAACGACGTCGGCCCCCACAGCGGCGGGAACGCTCCGTGGACGCCGGCGCCGTTGGCCTGATGGCAGGTCTGGCATTTTTGAGCGTAGAGCTGCCCGCCCCGCTTGACGTCCGGCGACGTGCTCGGCAGCGGAACAATGAAGCCGTCGTCACTCGCTTGTTTCGCGCCCACGGGAACGTTGCGCGAAAGATAGGCAATGTACGAAGCCATCGCGATCATCTCTTTGCTGCTATATGCGGGCGGAGTGCCGTTCATGCTGTACAGGAAGCACTGGGCGAGACGGTCCTGTAGCATGATGACGCGCTTTGCGCGTTTGTTCCATTGAGGAAACCGCCCGTAGGTGCCGACAAACGATCCGCCGCGCTTTACGGTGCCTACGCCGACATGACATGCTGCACACGACATATCCGAAACGACGTTCCGCGGCAGATATTTGTGCGGATCGGCAATAATGTCGTGACCGAGCTTGATCGAGGCGCCGACCGCTCCGGTCGGAAGCGCATTTGGGTCGTAGAGCGCCTGCTGCGACGTGGGAGAGGCTTGATCGCCGGCTGACGTCGTCGCTTTCGACGAGCAAGCCGCCGTCATTGCGACGGCGGCCAGCGCGAGCGCGACGACGAGCTTAGAACGTAAGCGCGGTATACGCATAGTTGTATTGATGCTGCAGAACCGCCACGGTTGCTACCATCGACGGAACGACGACTGCTCCCGGGATGAGATGTGTAAGAATATCGTTCGCAACCTCCGTCGCGTTCGCGCCTGCAGCCGGTGCGCCCGGCTTGACGAGATTGCGCGCCTGTTCTTCAACGGCGGTGTGGCAGCACAAGAAGACGACGCCGCGTTTTTGCAGCATCTCGATCGACGTGTCTTGATACATGCCTTTCGGATCGTCAGGGCCGTCCTTTGTGTCGCCGGTTGACTTTGCTTTGACCCATTGATTCGATGCGATCGTCGCGCCGGTCTGTGGATCTTTCACTGCAAAGAAGTCGCCCAATTTGTATTTGTCCCAGAGGTAGTCGCTGTAATTCAGCGCAGCAGATGGACCGTGCGGAGCAAACGCAATCGTGACGTCGGACGGGCTGTACCCGAAACCGAAGGTCAACCCGTTGAGAGAGTTCTTGACATTCTGAAGCGCTTGCGGCTTGAATGCGATCTGCTCGAAGACCTGACGAATTTGCCCGCGTCCGACGATCTGACGAAATGCGGCTTCATTGAAGTCGGCTTTCGTTTCGACGAAATGCGTGCCGCCCGGCACGCTCTCTGCGGTAGCAATCCCGGAAGATGCCGCAACGGCCGATGCCGATGCGACGAGAAACGACGTACGATTCACCTCTATTCCTCCTTAGACGTAGCTGGGCGAAATCCGTAGGAGCGATA
>JAMXLG010000093.1 GCA_024281135.1 Vulcanimicrobiia bacterium
TACGACGCGCGCAATAGCGATTGCTGCGAGATCGTCGGGGCGATACGCTGCGAGCGCACCGCCAAACCGTCCGATCGGCGTGCGTACCGCATCAATAACGAAGACCTCACGTCCGTGCATCAATCTCAGTCTCTTCCTCTTCTTCTTGAACGTCCAACACCCAAAGTGCGCGGTGCGGTGCAAACGCTTCGCCTTCAGCTTCGGCCACGCGGCGCAGAATGTGCGTAAGCCGGCGCCCGCCGATCTCGCGCCCCCATGCAATCGGCCCTTGCGGATAGTTCACGCCCAGCCGCATCGCCGTATCGACATCATCAGGACTTGCAACGCCTTCATGGACTGCAATGACGGCTTCGTTCACGATCGAGCCGATCACGCGCCCGAGGTAAAGACCGGGAACGTTCTCGACGAGGCACACGCCTTTGCCGATGTGTTCGAAGAGTTCTTGCGCGAGCGCAAGTGCGTCGTCGGAGACGATCTCGGTATCGACGATTTCCACCGCGTGCTGACTGTCGAGCGCACCAATGATACCGTATCCGACTAACCGCTCCGGATGGCGCATACGCTTCGCCGTTTCCGCAATATCCGTTGCATAGGCATCGACGAAGATAATCGTATCGGGTCCAAGCAGCGAATCGAGAGCGCGGGCGATCTCTGAACGATCGTACGTGCCACCGCTGGCGACGATCGCGAGCGTCGTGTCGGCTGGAAGTTCATCGAGCGTCTCGTCGTTATGAACCGGAATGACGTTGGCGAAGTGTTCCTGCAGTTCTTCCGTCAACTGGTCGGCGATGCCGCCGAAACCGATGATACAAACGACTTCCTCGACATTCGTATCGTCCGGCGTCGTCGCCTCGATGCGGAAATCGAGACGCTCGGGTTCGCCGTTTGTGTAGTCGTAGAATCCTCGGCCCGTCTTGCGCCCCAAGCGATCTTCGGAGACCATGCGGCGCTGCATTTCGATCGGCCGCAAACGCTCGGCTTCGAGACGCTCGTACACGGAGAGGCTCGTTGCATAGTTGACGTCCATGCCGATTAAATCCATCAACTCGAACGGCCCCATGCGAAAACCCGCCGCGCGGGCAAGCGCGTCGAGTTCAGGAACCGTCGCAACGCCGCGGTCGAGCGCGCGCATCGATTGCAGATAAAACGGACGCGCGACCCGGTTCACGATGAATCCAGGCGTGTCGGCTGCGTCGACGCCGGTCTTCTCGATGCGCTCGACGAAATCGTGCGCTGCATCCAGCGCCGCATCCGACGTACGATCCGTCGCAACAACTTCGACGAGCTTCATTGCGGCGGGTGGATTGAAGAAATGTAAACCGACCAGGCGCTCCGGATGTTCGACGGCATCGGCAAGTTCGCCGACCGAGAGCGAGGACGTGTTCGTGGCAAGAATTGCATTGCCGGGCAACGCAGCTTCGAACTTTAGGAACACATCGCGTTTAAGATCGAAGCGTTCCGGGACCGCCTCGATCGCCACGATTGCGTCGCTCTGCGACGGCACGTCGTCGACGAAGGCGATGCGCTCGACGATCGATGGATCGCCGACGCGCTCGGCATCCTTGCGCCAGCGCTCCTGCGCGCGCGTGCGCGCGCCGCTATCCGGTTCTACCACCTCGACGGTGTACCCGCCGCGCGCCGCGACGAACGCAATTCCGGCACCCATGGTGCCGCCTCCAGCTATAAGAACCTTGTCTTGCACGCCCCGCTCATTCGGGAGCGGGGTCCAAAACGCTTCGCGGGGTATCAATGCCCGCATGGAAAAGCCGCACTGGCACGTTCGCTCGAGTACCTACGTCGTGGAATCCGAGTTCTTGCGCCTGCGCAGAGACGAAATCGAACTCCCGGACGGCAAGCGCATTCCCGACTACTTCGTGCGGGAATCGGCAGGTTTTGTCGTCACCTTTGCAATGACCGACGACGACCGCGTCGTCGTCGTGCATCAATACCGCTACGGCGCCGATTGCATTACGTTGGAACTACCGGCGGGTTCGATCGATAGCGAAGAACACGCACTGTCGTGCGCGCAGCGTGAGTTGACGGAAGAGACCGGCTTTAGCGCAGACCAATGGGAAGAGGTGCTCGTTGCGCCGTCCGAACCGGTTCGATCGAATTCCATGATGCACGTGTATATTGCGCGAAACGCGAAACTCACGCACGAGCAAAAGCTCGATCTCGGCGAACATATCGAGTGGGAACTCATGCCGATCGACGAATTCAGACGGCATCTTTTCGAGGGTAGTATCAGCGCAGTTTCGTCTATTGCGGCGGGTTATGCGGCCCTGCACCGCCTGGGTCGGCTATAGTTCGTCCGAAAAACACGTCAATCGAACGAATCTTGCCGCCGTTGAAGCGATGCAATTCGACGTTGCGAAATTCTTTGCCGTCTTTCAACCTGCAGTAATAGGTCACGAAGGCATCGTCGCCGGAAACGGCGATCGATTCGATGGCCTGTTGGGCGATCAGTCCGCTGTTCGGCCAGCAGCGTTCGAAGTAGGTAGCTTTGTCGATGGCGTCATCGTATGGACTGGTGAAGCGAAAATCATCACTGAGGAGCGCTTCGGCCGTCGGCCGGTCTTGCGAGATAAAGGCCTTGAACAAGGTGCGGACTGCGCTCGCTTTTGCATCGCTATCCAACGTCATAACAAAGCGACGGTCTCGATGCATGCTTCGAGCGCCCACTTCGGGACGGTGTGAACCCCGCGAAACTCCTTGTACTCGACGTCGTAGCCCGCTTGGCGCAATTGTGGAACGATGAGGGCGCGACTGCACGCTACGGGCAACGTTGCATCTCGAATCCCGTGTGTAATGAAGATGTGCGGGTGGCCGAACGCTTCGGGCGGTGCCACAAAACCCGGAGAAAACGCGAAGATCCATCGGAAAAAATCGCCGTTTGCGAGCCCTAGCGCAAGCGCATATGAGCCGCCGTCGCTAAATCCTTCGATTGCGACGCGCTCAGGATCGATATTCCAACGGTCGAATGTTGCGTCGAGCGCTCGCTGGATGCGCTCGATGTCCGGACCGAACGAATCGACGATCATGTCCCAGCTTTGATCCAGCGCGTCGACGCCGAGCAATGCGACGCCGCAACGCGCGGCATATGGCCGAAATGCTTCGATGCGATGCGCTGCTTCGCTGCCGGCGCCGTGCAAGCACAAGACCAGCGGATGCCCGCGCTCGGGCATGCGATCTGGAACGTACACGAACGCATCGCATCCATCCGCGCCCGCGTCAATCGTGTGCTCGCCGGGTGACATGGAAGATTTCGGCGCATGTGGTTTGACATCAACTCGAGCGCTGCCGCGGCGACGTAGGGGGCGCATGCGAGAATTTTGCCCGATGGTCGCGCATGCAAACGCCTTGGAGAGCGCGACGTGATCCGAAGGGGTAAACGCGATCCGCTGTGCTCGCGACGACGATGAGGTCTCGCGTTTCGCCGAATTCGCGCAGAGCCGCGGTGCATTCGCTTGAAAGCACATTCAAGCCGTTGGAATAGGGAGTTAGCGCCGGAACGACGATGAGATGCGGCGCCGCGAGAAAAGCCGGCACGGCCCCGCTACCGATCCGCAAGCTCGGATGCAAGTGGCCGATGATGCAGCGTTTTCCCCTTATGGGTTTGTCGCCATGAAGCAGCAGCCAGCCGTCGCGCTCTATTGCATCTTTTGTTTCGCCGAGCACCGCCGCTCCGCGGGTACGTCCCTCGTGGTTGCCGGCGATCAACGTGACGCTGCATTCTTTGCGCAAAGCGTTGAGTGCGCCATCGACGGCTGCCGCAGCGCCGTCGCTCATGCGGCTTCCGTGGATGATGTCGCCGAGAAGGACGATTTCCCGCGCCTGCATGAGACGTGCCGCTCGCACGAGCGCGTGTGTGGTTTCTGACGTACTCCAGAGCGGCAATGCCGCGCCGATGACGTCTTCGTAAGCAAAGTGTACGTCTGCCGCCACGATCGTTTGCGACCGCGCGAGCCACAGCAAACCCCCGGCAAGTGCAACGGCTCCGTCGAGGAGCTCGAACTGTTCGGCTGCCGGTTGCGGTCCGTTCACGTTCCCCATCGCAACGCGAGCATCGGTTCTTCTGCCCCATCCGTGCCTTCGTCAACGCGCTCGCCCAAAAGCTGCAAAACGCGCTCGTGCAATGCTTCGACCATGCTCGCGCGGTCATCGAGGACGACCGAGTCACCGAATGACGACGTGATGATGCCGAACGTAAACGGTGATGCGGCGACGGGATGGAGCACGCGCGGCTCTTCGACGATCGATTCGAGATACGCGCGCGCCGCCGGAGCATCGAGCAAGTCGCGCGTGATCACGCGGAACGTTTCCCTCAAGAGTGGAAACGAACGATCGCTGCGAAAGAGGCGCTCGAAAATCTTCTGGCTGTTCCAGCTCTGCGCGCCTCGGCGCAAAGTGCGGCCACCAGCGCGACGTAAAACGAGTAATCCGGTATTTGCGACGTAGCGGAAATGGTTGCGGAGCAGATGCGAGCTGCGCAAACCTTCCAAAAGATCGCGATCGAAACGCTCGGTATGCAACAGCTTCGCCCAGGTTGCGTCGGGAAGTGTCTTGCCGTGCGGGAGCGCGATCAAGAAGCCGTTGTCATCGGTCGTAATCTGCGTGTTAGCGTTCACAAGGCGAAATACGCGCGCACCGACGATGCGAGCGAGGGTTTCATTCACGCGCCGGCCCGCGCACGTATGAAAGACAGCCGTTTGACGAGTGTCCATCCGGTAAATCTCGACAACCGGACGCCCTTCATCAGGAACGGCGGAAATCGCGCGCTGTTGTGCGATGTAGCGGACAACGTGCGAGGCCTCAGGCCCGGTGAGCGCGTAACGCGTGCGCAAGAAGTGTAAGGCGCCTGCCGCATCACGGCGGCAAAGATATTGGTCCACCCCGACACGCAGACGCGTAATTTCGCGGGCAAGCGCGAGCGGTATGCCCTTGAGATGCGAACTCCATTGCGGGACGGTGGGACGTCCCGCAAACGGCTCGGCAGTGACCGATGTCGCGCTCAGCTCTTTCACCCGCAGCGTGCGTCCGTTGAGCACGAAGACGTCGCCGGCGTTGAGTTCGTTGACGAAGCCCTCCTCGACACGTCCGATATCGACGCCGTTGACGCGCACGAGGATCTGCTGCTCGTCGGGAATCGTTCCGACGTTTTCGAAGAACGCCGAGCAGACATCGCGACCCAAGCCGAAGATCGCTTCGCTATCGAATCCGAGGCGGCGAACGTGCGCCTCGTCGCGTCCAACACCACCGCCCGAGAGATAGTGCGCGCAACGCAAGAGGTCGTCACGCTCGAGCGACGCGAACGGATATGCGCCGCGCGCCGTTGCGAGGGCTTCGTCGATCGTGAGGCGCTTGTCGTAGCAAACGCTGCCGACCATCCACTGCGCGAGCACGTCGAGCGGCGCTTGCGGAATCGTCACGTCGTCGATGACGCCGTCCGCGATGCATTGTTTCGTGGCGGCTGCTTCGATGATGTCGTCGCGATCCTGCGCGACGATCGTTCCGTGCGCGATCGCATCGGGCCGGTGGCCCGCGCGCCCGATACGCTGCAGCGTCGACGTCATTCCGCGCGCGCCGCCCACGATCAGCACACGATCGATGAAGCCGATGTCGACGCCGAGTTCTAAGCTGGAACTGCACACAACCGTCCGCAGCTTGCCGGCACGCAACGCGGCTTCAACGCGATGGCGCACGCTGTGTTCGAGTGCTGAGTGGTGCACGCCGATCCTGGAGAGATCGTAATCGCGGCGTGGCGTCTCACCGTCGATCTCTTCGACTGCCCCTTCTTCCTCGGTCGCCTCCGACATCGCATGCGCGACGCGCTCGGCTTGACTGCGCACGTTCGTGAAGACGAGCGCCGTACGCACGTCAGCAGAAAGCTTGACCGCCGTTCTCGCAACCGTTTCGAGCGGTGCCATCGCGCCGCCGAAGGGCGCGACAACGTCGATGTGCATGCTGCGCAAGCCGCGATGGTCGATGATTTCGCACGAACGGTCCGTTCCGGCGACGAACTGCGCGATGCAGTCGAGCGGCGCGACCGTGGCAGAGAGCCCGACGCGATTGAACGGCTGCTCCACAATCGTCTCGAGCGATTCGAGCAAAAGCGAGAGTTGCGCGCCTCGTTTGTTTCCGGCGAGCGCATGGACTTCATCGATCACGACGGTTTCCACCAAGCGCAACGTGCGGCGATAACTGTCCATCGCAAGCATCACCGCAAGCGACTCGGGCGTCGTCACCAGAATGTGCGGGGGTCGCGAGAGCATCAACCGTCGCTCTTGCTGCGGCGTATCGCTCGTCCGCACGCCGGTTCGCACGAACTTCTCCCGGACACGCCCGCGCCGCAATTTCGCGCGCTCCGTATTCGGACGCTCTAGGAGATGCATTTCGCGCATCGGACGCCGCAAATTGTGCTCGACGTCGTAGCCGAGCGCACGAAGCGGCGAGACATACAAGGCGTAGGTGCGCGCAAAGAGCTCGTCACGATCGCGCGCGTGCGCGAGCCGCGAGATGACCGGAAGGAACGCAGCGAGTGTCTTTCCGGTGCCCGTCGGCGAACAGATAAGGAGGTTCTTTCGCTCGATGCCGGGCGCTAAGGCATCGTGCTGCGGCGGCGTAGGCGCAGCGAGATGCTCGTCACACCAACGCCCAACGTCCGGGTGCAGCGCCTCAAACAGTGACATAAAAATCGAACGTCTGTTCGACGTCGGCTAGGCGGGGTCATGCGCGCGGGCGGCCTGCGAACGTCGTCAAGTAGTAGTCGCGGACCATTGAAAGGGCGCCCTCACGCATCGCCTTGTCTCCGAACGCACGGAGCATTGCAATTGCGCCGGCCATTCCGGAGATGAGAACGACGAAATCGCGGCGCTTCTCGTCCGTGGTTTGGCCGGGCATGTACCCGATGAGGCGTCCCATGTATTCGGAAAGTGCCGCATCGAGGCGTTTGCGCGCGCGCGCCGGGAGCCGGCCGAGGTCACCGGCGAGCGCAGCCAGGGCGCACCACGATTCGGGGTGTGCCAGGTGCTCGTTACTCAGGTACGCAGTGATGATCGCTTCCAGTTCGTGACCTGGTTCGGCGCGTTCGGCGGCTCGCGTGAGCCGTTGCGCCAGCTGCTCGAGCGAGAGGGATACAGCCTCGACGATCAGATCGTCTTTGTTTTCAAAGTGCCGATAGAACCCGCCGTGCGTGAGACCGGCATCCTCCATCACATCCGCGATCCCGACCCCGCTGCCACGCTCGAGAAAGAGTTTTGCAGCTTGCTTTACGATCGCCGAGTGCGTGTCCGCCTTTTCCGCGGAAGTCCGTCGCGCCATACAACTACCTTCTTGACAAATTAGATGATACCTATCATCATAATAGATGTCATCCATCATCTAATTTGGAGCGAGTCATGAACACAGAGATCGCGACACCCTTTACCAAGAGCTGGTTCGGGTCGGGGCAACGCCTCGGGTACGACGCGCAAAAACGCACGATCGATCCGGAGGCGCCGCACAAGGTCTTCGTTCGGGTCGACGGTGACGCGAGGCACGCGGTGACATTCTTGCCCGGATTTCCCGACGGCTCGATCGGCTGGGCGCACGTTCTCCCGTATTTGCCCGATGCCGCAACGATGCCGAAGCTCTTTGTCGAGTACATGGGCATGGGCGATTCCGACAAACCGCGTGATTATGCGTACTCAACCGCGGAACGAACGGACCTCGTCGAAGCGCTTTGGCGTCGCCTCGGCGTTGTGTCTACGTCGATCGTTGCTTTTGATTTCTCTTCGCTCGTCGTTTTGGAACATCTGGTGCGTCGGATGGACCGCGTTGCCCCAGCACCGGAAATTCGCGGCGTCTTTATCTTCAACGGCGGACTCTTCACCGATGGACACTCGCATCCGTGGTTCACCACACCGATGCTACGTCGCATGCCTATCGATCTGATACCCCAGCTTGCAAACCCGCCGTTCTTTATTTTTAAACGCGCGGTGCGCGTGATGTGGTCGAAGCATCATCCGACATGGGAAGATGAAGCCCACGATCTTTATGCCGCGCTGAGCCGGCACGATGGCCTCTTTTATCTCAATAGCGGCGCGGGGTTTGACGCGGATCATCGCGCGCAAGGCGCTCGACTCGATTTCGGCCGGATTTACGATCTGTATCGCGCGAAAATTCCATTCCTCGTCGGCGGCAGCGACGACGACCCGTTCGAACATCGACAAGTCGTTCTTGCGCAGCAGCGCCTCGGTGATCGCGGTCTAGAGATCGCGCACCTTCCCGGCGGCCATCTCACGACAAACGAACAACCTCAAGCGCTCGCGCGCCTCATCGAAGAGTTTTACGCACGCACAACACCATTGGAGGCAGTCAAATGAGCATCGATCAAGAACGCGGAATGCGAGTGCTCCACGCACTAGAAAACGAACTTACCTCGAAGCCGTCAGGCCACCGGTTCATGGCTGCTGAGCTTGCGATGATCGATCAACTCCATACGCGCGGCTACGCCGCAACGGTCGATCTTGCACGGGTAGCGGGAATTACGGCCGACATGTACGTTCTCGATATCGGAGCCGGCTTTGGAGGGCCGGCCCGGTATTTAGCCGAGACGTATGGCTGTCAGGTCGAAGGCGTTGATACGGAGCCGGGCCTCGTAGAGGCCGCAAAGTATCTTTCGACGCGTTGGGCCGGTCCCGGCGATCACGTGACGTTCAGCGTCGATGACGCGCGCTCTGTAGCGTTTCCCGCCGAGTCCTTCAATCTCGTATGGATGCAGCACGTCGCGATGAATATTGCCGATCGCGAGGGGCTTTACCGCGAGATTCATCGCGTGCTAAAACCCGGGGGACGCCTCGTAACATACGATGTGCTTCGCTCCGGCGGCGATCTCATCTACCCGACGCCGTGGGCGCCAAGCGCCTCTAGCAGTACCGTGCTAAGCGTCGGCGAGACGCGCGATGCGATGGACCGCGCAGCCCTGTCCGTGGTTTCGGTTGCATTCGACACTCTTGCCGCCCTCGCATGGGTCCGTACGACGGCCGCAGCTCTTCCAACGAGCGAACGTCCTCCCGGTGCACTGATCATGCGCGCCGCGCTCGGTGAAAATTTTCGAGAGATCTTAGGTAATCTCGGAAAGAATTATCTCGAAGGACGCGCCGACGTCGCGGCGATTATCGCGAAACGTAGCTGAGCGACTAGCTTTTGCCGGAATCGCCGGCGAGACTCGCTTTGAGGTCGATCGTGATGTTCGTGTATTGGCCGGGCCCGGTTTCATCGCGGATCGTCGTATATTCCGTGATTGACGTCGGCATCAGCCTGTTCATGTCGTACGTGTACTTCGCACTCGACTGCGTGCCGCCGCGGCTCGACCCCTGGAATTTTTCGACTCGCTCGGCGCTGATTGACAGGATGCCGTTGTCCATCGCGGTGACGGTATAGTCGATACCAATGCCCGCCGCATCGCTGCCCTCGTGCCAATGCTTCTTTGCATCAAGCGCGGTCGGATCGAAGAAGTGCGGAGACAGCGTGCGCATCACACTGATCTCTTCGGGATTGACGGTGCCGGTACCGCAGACGACGTTGGTGTTCGCGTACACCACGCACGTGACGGGCGCCGCCGTGCGATAGTTTGTTGCCTTCTCTGCAACACTCACGACGAGACCGCCATCGGTTTCGACGCCCTGCACGTCGACGAGAATTTGTCCCTTGTCGGATCCGGTGCCGCCGTAATTATTGTGTCCGTTGCCGTAGACGGTGCCGCCGTTTGCGCCCGCACCGGTGCCTTTTACCGCGGAATCTTCCTCGTTGCTATTGCTTTGGATTCCGACATCAAATGCATAGACGAGATGTCGTTGTGCAGCCGGCTGATCCGCCGAAACGGGTGCCGGCGAAGCAGAAAATGCGATGCTCAGCACCGCAAGATAATAAAACAGACGCTGCATGGAGGAGTTTTGGCTACGCGAAGGCGTCGATCCCGGTACCAAGGCCGATCGACGCAAAGAGCAACGAACTGGTCGCCGCGTCCAAGTTCTGAACCGCCTTCAAGACACCGACGTCGATGCTCTGCGAAACGCTGCCGGCGGCGAGGCCGGTCGCAATGCTGGACAGGTCCACGTTCTTCCTTGAAACCTCCATTCACAATATCGGTAGATCGAGATGAGAAGTCTACTCCACGCCGATCCGAGGTATCCATGAACCCGCTCCTGGCCACGTTCATTCGTCTGACCCTAATCATCGCCGCCGCCTTAGTGGGCTTGCTGGTCCTGGTCCTCGTCCTCAAGGTCGTGATCGTGGCGGCCCTCGTTGCGGGAGTCGTCGTTGGTGGTCTCTTCCTCTATAACCTCATCCGGCGGCGCCGCCGGGGCGTCGCGGTCAGCGGCCGGTAAACGCCGAAAGCACCTCCGCCAGCCGGCCTTCTTCCTCTAACATAGGGGCGTGGCCGCTGGCCTCCATCCACACGAGTTGGGCCTCCGAAAACGCACCGGCCATACGCTCGGTTTCCTGCGGAGGAACCACCGGATCGTACGCTCCACCGACGACTAAAACGGGCGCGGTAATATCGGGTGCGATATCCTCTGCGCCGTCGCGAAGCGCCATCCCGCGAGCCATTGCCGCGAGACCGCGAGGATCGTTATTTTCCGCGATTTTTCGGGCTTTTTCGATGATTTCAGGCCGATTTTCCAATGTTTTTCGGGCAAATAACGCGGGCACGTTTTTGTCGAGAATTTCCGAAATCGAACCACTCGTTTCCAGTCGCGTAGCAAGTTCGTTTCGGTTGTTTGCGATCTGCTGCGTGTCGGCAGCGATGCGACTGCACACGAGTGCAAGTCGCGCGACGCGTTCGACATACATTCGCGCGAATGCGAACGCGACATACCCGCCGAGTGAGTGGCCGACGATCGTCGCGCGATCGATCGACAAGTGATCCATGACGGCGGCGACATCGCCGGCTAGTGTCTCCATCAAATACGGCCCGTCGACAACGCTCGATCCACCCATCCCGCGAAGGTCGAGCGCAATGACGCGATGCTTTCGCGCTAGCTCCGGAATCTGCGCGTTCCAGATTTCTTTTGCGAGTGGAAATCCGTGAATCAGCACTACTGCATCATCGCCGGAACCGTCGACACGCGTGTCGATGCGAACGTCGTCATGTACGAAAACTTGCATTGACGCTCGATATTGTGTATAAGGGAGGCAACAACCCTGGTTGCTTAGCGACCAGAGAAAGGACGACTCCACGCACATGGCAGTCAAACGTAAGAGGAAAGCGGCGGCGAAGCCCGCAGCTCGTAAAGCGGCTCCGAAGCGCAAAGCAGCGGCCCGCAAGACCACGCGTAAGAAGGCGACGACGCGTCGCAAGAAGGCTACGCGTAAGAAAGCCGCAGGCGGACGTAAGAAAGCCGCAGGGCGCAAGAAGGCTGGACGCAAGAAGACGCGTAAGGCTGGAGCGCGTAAAGCGACGCGCAAGGCTTCGGCTCGCAAGACGACCCGCCGCAAAGCAACGCGCCGGAAGAAAGCAGCAGCTTAAACCGGCGTTTTTTATGCCCATTTGCGAGCCGCATCCGCGGCTCGCTTTTTTATTTATACGGTGCGAATTATCGGGTTTAGGATGTACAGGAGTAGCACCGCGAAAAGACAGAGCCCACCTGCGATTGCGAACGTTACGTGCAATCCGATTACTGCGGCGATGGCGCCGAGTACGAGCGATCCGCCGGGAACGATGCCGACGGCAATCATCGTGTAGACGGACATCGCGCGCCCGCGGACGTCATCAGGCGAGAGCGTTTGGACGAGCGTATTCGAAGCGCCGAGAAACGCGAGTGTCCCGAGCCCGATGAGAAAAAATACCGGAATTGAGAGCGGCACGCTCCAGATCGCTCCAAGAAGCAATACGCCCGCGGACATCACCGTGCCGGAGAGCACCCACTGGGTGGAGCGTGTCTCGCGTCCGGCAAATGCGGCGGTGATCAGCGCTCCGCCAAATCCGCCGACGCCGACTGCGGCCACGGCCCAGCCGAGTGCCTGCGCACTTCCGTGGAGCGTGTTCACGACGAACGCCGGAATCAGCTGACTGTACGGGCGCACGAGCAAGGCGGAAATCACGAACACCAGGATGATCCACCGCAGGATCTGATGGTGCGCGAGAAAGTGCAAGCCGGTGCGAATCGAGTTGAGCATCGGTTCGCGCTTCGCGCCTGACGGCGGCGACGGCGCCATCATCATGATAGCGACGACGACGGCGAGCGTCGCGACAGCGTTGATGAAAAACGAACCCGCGACGCCGACCCAGACGATCAGCAGACCGGCGATGGCAGGGCCGACGACGGCCGGTGCATTGAACGCGACCGACGTAAGGCCGATCGCATTTCCGACCAGCGGACGATCGACGAGATGCGGCGTCCAACTCTGGCGCACGGGCGCGTCGAACGCGTTGGCGCCGGCATTGATGGCGGAGATAACGATCAGCGCTGCCATGTTCAAGTGATGGACGCTCGCAAGCACCGCAAGTGCGAGCGCCGCGAGCGACATCGTAACGTTCGTCAAAATCAGCACGCGGCGCCGTGGCTGCGTATCCGCGACGACGCCTGCAACCGGGGAGAGGAAGATCACCGGGACTGCGCGCGCGCCGCCGATGATGCCGAGATAGAGCGCCGCGCGATGCGGCGATCCGGCAAGCTGCGAAACATAATATCCCATCGCCGTGAACTGCATCCACGTTCCCAAATTGGAAACCATCAAGCCGATCCACAGAAGCCGGAAATCGCGGAAGCGCAGCGGCGCGAGAATATTATCTGGCATTCACCGCTGTGACGATCAGCCTTGCAGAACCTTCTTCACCAAACGTTGACGTATCGATCGCGAGATCGACGATCGACGGCGAACCAACATCGACGTTGTACCAGTCACGCAAATACGCGCGCCTCGCACGATCCATGCGGTCGACTTCGGCTCCGGCGCTTTTTTCATCGACACCGAATTGCTCCACGAGGCGCTCGATGCGCCACTCGCGTGGCGCGTACATGTAGACGCGCAATACGTCCGGACGCCGGCCGAGAATCACGGACGCGCCGCGTCCGACAATCATGCAGTTCCCGCGCGCCGCATAATCGCGTACCGCGCGCTGTACTTCCCGCAGAAGCGTCTCGTCGAACGTCTCGCCGAAATTCTGCGTGACGACTTCCGGCGTCGCGAGTTCGAGGCTCGAGAGCAGACGCGATCCGAGAGATCTACCGGACTCTTCCGCCTCTGCGGCGACGTTGCGGCTGATCTTCATCCGCTTCGCAACGACGACGGGCAGTTGACGGTCTACTACCGTGTATCCCAGTTCCGCGGCCGCGCGCTCCGCAATCGCCACCGCGCCGGACCCGTATTTGTTGGAGATGGTAACGATCACATCGAAAGGGTTAGCGATGCCCATCATTGAGACCCGCGACCTGCGCAAGGTCTTCCGCAGCGTCCGCCGCACGCCGGGAGCGATCGGCGCCATTCGGACGCTCTTCTCGCGTTCGTATGAGGAACGCGTGGCGGTCGACGGCGTTTCGATGTCCCTCGAAGCCGGCGAGTTGGTCGGCTACATCGGGCCAAACGGCGCCGGTAAATCCACGACGATCAAGATGCTGACCGGCATTTTGGTTCCGACGTCCGGGAACATCAACGTGGCCGGTCTTGTGCCCTACGAACGGCGCAAGGAGAACGCCCGCAACATCGGCGTCGTCTTTGGGCAAAGAAGCCAACTCTATTGGGATCTGCCCCTCATCGAATCGTTCGAGCTGCTGCGCGCGATTTACGGGATTCCACAGGCGATGTACGAGCGCAATCTCGATGAATTCGTCCGGCTGCTGCAGATGGACGAGTTCCTGCGCACGCCCGTTCGACAACTCTCGCTCGGTCAGCGCATGCGCGGCGATTTTGCGGCGGCGCTCTTGCACGATCCGAAAATCGTCTATCTGGACGAACCAACCATAGGCCTCGACGTGGTTGCCAAAGAAGCGATTCGCGAGTTCATCGCGCGCATCAACGCCGAACGCGGGACAACCATTATCCTCACGACACACGATCTTGCCGATGTCGAACGCCTGTGCCGGCGCATCGTCTTGATCGACCACGGCACGATCATTTACGACGGCGATATCGAGCGCATCAAAAACGAATACGGACGATTCCGGCGGCTCGTTCTGCGCTTCGAGGAACCGGTTGCGGCGCCGCATCTTCCGGGGGCTGAACTCGAAGAATCGGACGGAACGCTCGCGCGTTTCCGCTTCGATCGCAATCGCGAACGTGCGGACCTTCTGATCCGTGAAGCGAGCGAGCGTTATAGGCTCGAAGACGTGACGCTCGAGGAGCCAGATTTGGAATCGATCATTCGCCGCATCTACATCGAGGGATACGGCAGGCCCGCGGAGGAGACCGTTCCATGATTCTCTCGAGCGGAACAAAGAAGCCCAAAATTCACGCAAGCGCGTACGTCGCGCCGACCGCGACGATTAGCGGTGACGTAACCATCGGTGCGGGATGCGCGATCCTTCACGGTGCCGTCATTACCGCTGAAGGTGCTCCGGTGACGATCGGCACGGACTGCGTCATCATGGAGCATGCGGTCGTGAAGGGGAGCGGCGGCAGCGCGCTTGTATTTCCAGTCACGATCGGCGACCGGTGCATGGTCGGCACGCACGCGCTCGTGGTCGGCGCGACCCTGCAAAAGGGCTGCGCGATCGGCAGCGGCGCTCGGATCTATAACGGCGTGACCATTCAGTCGAATACGCGCGTGGCGCCAAACGCGGTGAAAGAGCCGGCCGGCGACTTTAACGAGGCCGTGTTCAACATCGAGAAAGCGCCGGACGCGAATGCCAAAGCGGCACAGACCTACGCACAGTTCTTGCGCAAGGTTCACTCGCAGGATTCCGTGCTCGACGCGCACGTCGGCACGGCTCCAACGGCTCGCGCTCGTGAAGATAAGGACACGCTTGCGGCGCCGGTTGAAGCGGACACGGTCGTCGACGTCATGATGCTCGAACTCCAAGAAATGGAAGCCCGGCGGCGCGAGGCGCTCAAGAAACCCAAACGGTAGAGAGCGCTTGGGTGGCGGTGTTGTTCGGGCGTTGCTCTTCGGTCGCCGGGACGCCCGCATTTTCACATCGTGTGAAAATGCTACTCCCTGAAATCCGCCTCTCGCGCATCCTGCGCTCCGGCGGATTCTCAGAGGCCCCGCGACCGAAGAGCAACACCCGAACAACACTGCAAACATCTCGGGTCGTTTGCGTTTCTTTCGCTTGTAGGAATTTGGATTGGTGATCGCGGCGCCCTATATTGAGTTTGCGAAGAAAGCGTTTGCTCGTGAGGCTACGTACCGGATGGAGGTTTTGACTGAAGTCGGGTCGCTTGTTTTGCGGGTGTATTTGCTTCGGTCGTTGTGGACGGCGTTGTATTCGCAGAATGCGGAGCCGATGAATTTGCCGTTGCATGCGATGATTACGTATGCGACGGTTTCGCTGTTGATGTCGCTGATTCTCGAAGTCGACGGGACGCGTTTGATTCGTGAGAAGATTCGGGAAGGAACCATTGCGACCGATTTAATGAAGCCGATCAGCGTTCCGATGTACTTCTTCTCGGATGGGATCGGGCAGACGCTGCTGCACGCCGTGCTGGTAATTCCCTCGCTGCTCTTCGCGCTCTTACTCGTGCACATCGACGTGCCGGCGCCTGCGACGCTTGCGGTCTTCGGTCTGTCGTTTCTGCTCGGTTATTGCGTTAATTTCTTCGTCAACTTCCTGATGAACTCGATAGCGTTTTGGACGCTCGAAACATTCGCGGTGCAGCTGGTCGTGCGGTGGGTTTCCGATCTACTCTCGGGGCAGATCATTCCGCTCACGTTCTTTCCGGGAGCGATCGGCCGTGTTGTCTTCGCACTGCCGTTTGCCGCCATCTACTCGACGCCGCTGCTCATCTACGTCGGCGTCATTCCTCAGTCGCAGTGGGCAACGTACCTTCTCGTCCAAGTCATCTGGCTCTCGCTGTTCGCTGTACTGTCGACGCTTGTGTGGAGAGCCGCATCGCGTCGTGTTACTATTCAAGGTGGGTGACGGCGCTTCGAGCAGAAGCGAAATCGGGAGAGAAAGGCATCATGGCAGCAAAAAAGTCCGGCACAAAAGCGTCGGTTCAAAAGAAATCAACAGCCGCGAAACGCTCGACTACGAAGCGCACGGCGAAGAAATCCTCGGCAAAGAAATCTCCGGTGAAGAAAACGGCCGCTACAAAAACGCCGGCGAAGACATCGCCGGTGAAAACCGCTACCGCCGAACCGAAGGACACAGCGACAGATGCCAGGACGACGCGCGCCAAAAAATTGGGCGCCGTCATTGAAGTGGCAGGCAGGGTGCTTCAGCGCGGAGCGGAGATCGTCGAGAAGCGGCGTGCGGGCCGCAAAAAAAGCTAGAACAAGCTCAGGACGACACTTCTACCGAGCGAAGACCTCGTCGATGTAGCACCAGCGCCAGTTTTCGCCCGGCTGGAACGAGCGGACTACGGGATGCTGCGTAGCGTGGTAGTGCTCCGTGGCGTGGCGGTTTTTGGAGCTGTCGCAGCAACCGACATGCCCGCACTCCAAGCAGAGCCGCAAGTGCACCCAACTATCTCCGGTTTTGAGACACTCTTCGCAACCTTCCGCTCTGCGTGTTTTCGGATCACCGGCGCGTTCGATGTGGGCGCACGTCTCCGTCTCCACTACGCGACTCCCACCGTATCCCAAAGCACGAGTTCGCCGTTCCCCGTGATGTCGAGCCTGCGCACATCGTAAAGCCGCACAGCATCGCCGCTTGAGAGCTTCTCTCCGTTTACCTCGACCGTGCCCTCGGCGACGAAGAGAAAGCCGAATCGTTGCGGCGCGAATTCATAGACCGGCAGCGAGCCTTCGACGCGCGCGACCGAAAACGTAGCGTTTTGCGTGATGCGAATCGGCGCATCAACCTGCGCGTCGCCGCTGACAATGCGCAGCCATGTATTGTGGCGCGCATCCGGGGTGAACTCCATTTGACCGTACGATGGCGCTTCACCGGTACGTCCCGGCAACACCCACATCTGCACGAGATGCAGCGTTTCGGCGCCGTCGTTGTCCTCGCTGTGACGAACGCCGGTGCCGGCGCTCATGAATTGAACGCCGCCCGGACCGACGACACCACGATTTCCCATACTGTCTTGATGGGTAAGCTCGCCTTGGAGAACGTAGGTCACGATCTCCATGTCGCGATGGGGATGAGGCGGAAAGCCGTTATGACCGGCGACGTAATCGTCGTTGAAGACGCGCAGCGCGCCCCAATGCAGATTCTTTTCGTCGTAATACTCGGCGAAGCTGAACGAGTGATACGTCTTCAGCCAGCCGTGGTCGAAGAACGCGCGATCGGCCGATCGTTGGACAGCAAATACGGGGGTCGTGGTTTGTGCCATAGCATCCGGTTCAATCGGACACGGCCGGAACAAGGTTGCGGATGCGTCCCAGCAAGAGATGGTAGTACAGCATGCCGCGCATCGGGCCTAAGCGGTCGAGCACGGCATCGACGTTGATTTCCGGATTGCCCGAAAGCAGCTTGATGGTGCGCGCGACCCCCGAATCCCGCATCGGAAACGTGTCGAGCCGGCCGAACCCGCGTAAAAGCACAACGGCAGCGCTCCACGGGCCGATGCCGCGAATCTGAACCAAGCGCTCGGACGCAGCCGGTGTGGGGAGTGCCTCGATCTCCTCCGCGGTGACTTCGCCGCTCTCGATTGCGTCGGCCACCGAACGCAGATGCATCACTTTATTCGTCGAAAGTCCCGCTTCACGCAACGTCGATTCTTTTGCGCGCAACATCGCGTGTGCCGTAGGGAACGCAACGAGATCAACGCCGTCGACGTGCACCGGTTCGCCGATCGCGTCAACAACGCGTCGCATAATCGCCGCGGCCGCGTGAATGCTAATCTGCTGAAATACGATCGCGTGCGAGCACGCTTCGAAGAGCGATGCGTAGCGCGGCGGGTGAACGCCAAGCAGTTCGCGCGCAAGACGCGCAAGCCACGGAATCCGCGACGCTCGGCGTTCCCACTCGCTTACGTCGAACTCCGTTCCGAGCATCTTCTGCACCGTCGGCACGATCGCGCGCGCGTCGCGGGCGCTTGTCTGGAGGTCGAGAGAACCGTCTTCGTGTTGCGTGACGCGCAGCGCGACGCTTCCGCCTGCATGTGAGAGAGCCCGGTAATAGGCGCCGTCGGGACCGACGACGTCGACCACGTTTGCGGCAAGACGGCGCAACGCATCGACGGTCAGATCCAAACGATACGGTTGCGTGACGGGGATGACGTCGCGCGTGGTGAATCGCATCAGCGATGCTCGCCGCGTACGTGCAGTATTGGCGCATAAACATCTTGACGATGCTCGAATACCGGGCCAACTTCATCATGTGGTTCGGATTCACGATCGTCTATCACGGCGTTGCGCTTGCGGCGCTCTTCGTGACAATGCGGCAGTTCCCGTCGATGAACGGCTGGAGCTTCCGCGAGATGTTCTTCCTGTATGCGCTGTGGATGTGCGGTCATGAGCTGCACAACGTCCTCTTCTTCAATATCGTTACGGTGCCCGAATTCGTGCGAGAAGGTCGCTTCGACCGCTTCCTCGTGCGTCCCCTCGATACGCTCTTCCAAGTCATTACGGTGCCGCA
This sequence comes from Vulcanimicrobiia bacterium, assembly GCA_024281135.1. The sequence goes on from JAMXLG010000093.1 coordinate 18,672, forward strand.
GCAAATCTCGCCGGATGGCGTTTTCCTCGGAGTCGCGACGCTGATCGTAGCCATCGCGGTTGCGCACGTGCACGTCGACGCCATGCTCATAGTTTTCCTTCCGCTCATCGTCATCGGCGGAACGCTGATCGATTTGGGGATCTCGCTCGTCGTTGCGACGCTCTCGTTTTGGTTCGTCCGCGTCGACACACTTCGCTGGGTTGTAATGTCGCTCGAGCAAGACTTCACGCGATATCCGATCAGCATTTACACGCGAGGCGTGCGCATCGTTCTCGCATTCGTCTTTCCCTTTGCATTCATGAACTATTTTCCGGCAACATACTTCCTGCAGAAAGCAGAAACAGGGCTTCACTTGAATCCGATCGTCGGTCTTTTGACGCCAGCCATCGGCGCGGCGTGGTTCCTTGCATCGTATGCCTTCTGGCGCATAGGCCTTCGTCATTATCAGGGAACAGGCTCGTGAAGCGCCACGCGTTTCTTGCTGGGCTCGGCGTTTTTGCCGCGCTTCCGCTTCATGCGCGCGCCGCCGTCTACGATCGCATCGAAGCGATCGCGCGTTCCGTACCGGGGACAATGGGTGTGTATTGCCGCACGCTCGCCGGGGAACCGCCGCTCTTCGAATACCGTAGCGCGCAGTCGTTTCCGACGGCATCTACGATCAAGGTTTTGATCATGGCGACGGCATTTGCGATGGAAGAGCGCCGGCCCGGAACGCTTAACGAGTGGATCACGACGCACCGCAGCGATCTGATCGGCGGTTCGGACTTCATGGCGCAGCAACCCGACGGCGCGCGCTTCCGGGTTCGCGAGCTGCTCGTTCCGATGATTCAGCTCAGCGATAATACCGCGAGCAATTACCTCATGACGTTCTTCGGCTTCGATACGATCAACGCTGTCGGGGCTCGCGTCGGGATGGAACACACCCGTCTCGCTCGTCACTTCCTCGACTACACAGCAATCGTGCACCATCACGACAACATAACGACGCCGCACGATATGGGGAAGCTGCTCTATTCGATTGCGCACGGAGCGCGCGAAGACCTAAGAACGGTCGCAAGCCAGGCACATTGCAAACGCATGATTCGCATCATGCTCGGCCAAACCGATCGCGACGGCATTCCCGCCGGCCTTCCACCAGGAACGCAGGTCGCGAATAAAACGGGCGAGATCGACGGAACGCGCAATGATATTGCGATCGTCGAGCCGTTCGCCGATTCGCCCTACATTCTCACGGTGTACAGCAAAGACGTTACGAACTACGACGCCGTCTACGATGCGATGCACCGCATCGCGCGATTGTCGTACGGCTTAGCCGGCCATAGCGACGTGTAGGTTACGCGCCTTTCGCTTCGACTTTGACGCTGTTCATCTTGTCGCCGCGACGTATGGCGTCAAGCGTTTCATAGCCGTCGGAGAGTTGACCGAACACCGTGTACTGATTGTCCAAAAAGCGCGCGTCGTTCAGGCAAATGTAAAACTGCGAGCCCGCGGAGTCGGGGTTGGATGAGCGTGCCATCGCGACGGTGCCCCGAAGATGCGGCTTATCGTTGAACTCCGCCTTGAGACGATAGCCGGGACCCCCCGTTCCATCGCCGTCGGGATCGCCGCCCTGAATCACAAAGCCCGGCTCGACGCGGTGAAACGCGAGGCCGTCGTAAAACCCGTCTTCCGCGAGTTTGATGAACGCGGCGCTATGCATCGGTGCCTCATCTGGAAAAAGTGTAAAGACCATATCGCCTTTGTCGGTCGATATCCGGACCTGCGACGAACGGGCGCGTTCGCTGAAATCTGCAAGCTCATCGGCTTGCGGTGGTGTGCGTGCCATGGCCCCGGGTGTTGTACGCGACCTCAGTACAGCCTGCCGGAAGCAAGCGGGGCCTTTTGGACGCGTTTAAAGTTGCGAGGCCGAGGTTATAACCGATTCGGTGCCATGTCGAGTCAGGTGTTCGGCCGGGAGAACGGCCTCAGCAAGCGGACCCTTCATCTAAGGGTCCCGCCCGATGCAATGTATGCCCGAACGGTTCGCGACGCGATCCTCGGGTTCGGTAAGCTGCACTCCATTGCCGATTGGGATGTGCAGTCGCTCCTTTTTGCTGTGGGTGAGGCTCTGGCGAATGCCATCGAGCATTCGGCAACGGGTCTCGACATCGAAGTCTTCGCAGAAGTCGACGAGGAACGCATCGTCGCCACGGTCGTTGACCACGGTCAAGGTCTCGACATCGTTCCGCAACAGGAGATGCCGCTTCCGGAGTCGCTCGCGGAACGCGGCCGCGGGATTCCGATCATGCAGCGCTGCACCGACTTCATGAACGTGAAGAGCGCGCCCGGGCATGGGACGGAAATAACGATGGGCCGTTGGCGTCGGAAGTACGAAAACACGGAACGGCGCGGCATTTCGTAAAATACCGGGGCCCATGAGATTTCGCGCCGCACTTTTTGCCGCTATCCTTTGCGCGCCGCTCCTCGCTGCCGCTCCTGAGACTCCCCTCTCTCCCCCGCCGGTGGATCCGCAGATTGCCTCACTTGTGAGTGCAGTCAGCGCGGATCGACTGCGCGAGAACGACACGAAACTCGTCGGGTTTTTCACCCGTAACGACTTTTCGGAAACCGCGTCAACGGCGATGCGCGGCGTCTTCGGCGCGCGCGATTGGATTCGCTCGCAATTCGAAGAGATCGCGAAGACAAGTGACGGACGCATGAGCGTGACGCTCGATACGTTCGTTCATCCGAAAACCGAGAAAACGCCGCGAGACGTGACGGAATCAAGTATCATTGCGACGCTGCGCGGCGACGAGCCAGGTCCGCTCTACATCATGTCCAGCCACTACGACGACTGCAACGGCGACTGCACGAATGGGACACGGGTTGCGCCGGGCGCAGACGACAACGGGTCGGGAACGTCGGCGGTGTTGGAAGCGGCGCGCATCATGGCGCCGCATCACTTTCGCGGAACGATCGTCTTCGCCGTATTCGACGGTGAAGAACTCGGCTTGTGGGGATCCCAGCACTACGCTGATTTGCTCAAGCACGCGGGAACGCAAGTCGCGGCAAATTTGAACAACGACATCATCGGAAATAGCGATGGCGGAAGCGGCGCGCACGAGCCCGACGTCATCCGCGTCTTCAGCCAAGGTCTTCCCGCAGGCGCGGTAATCGATCGCGTGAACCTCGTCGGATCCGAGAATGATTCGCCATCGCGTGAACTCGCGCGCTACATCGGCCAAATCGTGCCGCTCTACGTTACGAATTTCTCGGTACGCGAGATTTGGCGCGCCGATCGGTTTCTGCGCGGCGGCGATCAAGAATCGTTCCAAGCAGACGGGTACTCTGCGATCCGATTCGTCGAGTCGAATGAAAATTTCACGCACCAGCACCAGGACGTGCGCGTTGAAGGCGGAGTGCAGTACGGCGACCTCCCCCAGTTCATGGATTGGGAGTACTTGAAGCGCGCGACGCAGGCGAACATCGCTGCGCTCGCATCACTGGCATCGGCCCCGTTGCCGCCGGCGAAGGCGCAACTCGTCATGCATAAGCTCGGCTACGACTCGACCTTGCGATGGCAGCCCTCGTCCGGCGCAGCGTCATACGAAATCGTTTGGCGTGCGACCGACGCGCCGCAATGGCAATTTGCGAAGAACGTCGGCAACGTTACACAAGCCACCGTTCCGGTGAGTAAAGACGACTACGTCCTTGGCGTACGTGCTATTGACGCGCAGGGGCATCAAAGCGTCGTAAGCTACCCGACTGCCGTTCGCGAATAGCGCGCGGCAGGGACTGGGTATGCCTGAACGGCGCTATTCGTACGCCTCTTCGTTCGCGTCTTGCTCTTCTTTTATGAGTTCGGCCTTCGGCAAAGTAATTCGCACAGCGGTTCCTTCACCCACGGCACTCTCAATGCGTACCGTTCCATGATGCGCATCGACGATTTTTTTGACAATGTACAACCCGATGCCGCTGCCGCGCTTTCCCTTCACGCTGTCGGCGCGCCAGTACTCTTCGAAGACGTGGGGCAGGTCGGCCGCATCGATGCCGGGGCCGCGATCGCGAACGACGATCTCCACCGTTTTCTCGCGCACTGCGATCGAAATGTCAATCGGGCCGTTGGAGTATTTCACCGCGTTCGAAATCAGATTGTCGAAGACACGCGCGAGATACTCCGCATCGCCCAAGACGTACTCGTCGGAAACGGTGATGCGAATGTCCTGACGCGCGGTGAAGCGGTCCGCGACTTCGGCGACCAGATCGTAAATGAACACGGGCTGCGGCGCGATCACGAGCGTATCGTTCGCAACGCGTGCCATCAGCAACGCTTCATCGGTCATCGCTGAGAGATCCCCGACCCCCTTGTAGATTGCCCGGAATGCGTTCGCCTTTAGATACGGTTCAGGATGCATCTCGAGCAGTTCCGCATTTGCTTGAATAACGGCAAGCGAGGTCCGAAAATCGTGCGCGAGAATCGCGATGATCTTCGTACGCCACTCGCTTTGACGCGTAACTGTGTCGCGCTGACTGAGCACGGAACGCAGCAAACGTTCTTCGCGATGAGCGCTGGAACGCTCGGAATAGTATCCGTAAGTGGCGACGATAAGAATAACGATTAAAATAAGCGCGTAGCTTCCATAGCGCACGAGGCTGCGATTTCGTTCGATGCGGACGCTCCGCTGCGCGTAATAGGTATCGATGGCGGCCATAGAAGCCCGCATGCCGCTCGTAAGCCCTTCGCCTCCTCGCGTTCGATCGACTACGAATTCGTCGGGCGACCTGTTGAGAATTGGATCGGCGACGCTGTGTTCCCAGCTTTGGTGACTCGCGTTAAACGCGTCCAATTCCCGCATCGCTACGGGGTGGTCACGCGCGCGCATTTGCAAGTCGACGAGCGAGTCGGTCAGATCACGCTTGGCGAGAAAATACGGCTGCATGTATGACGCCTTGCCGGTTGCTGCAAAGCCGCTGAGTCCCGTCTGCTCGTCGTTCTGCGCGTGCAGCACGCGCTGTACGTCGAACCGCGCAGCATCCGTATCGCGCGACTGTAATTCCAAATCCTCAAGCAATGCGAACGTCAGAACGAAGATACCGAGCACGGATGCGAGTACCACAACGTAGCGCGCGATCAGCCGGTCCAATCGTCGACTTCGCCGCCAGAACGAGAGCTCGCGCTCCTCGCCCATGGGGATCATTACACAGCTGCCAAATGTATGCGAACGGTCGTTCCTGCACCGGGTGCGCTTTCGATCGATGCCTGACCGCCGTGCGCTTCCACGATTTTCTTCACAATAAAGAGACCAATGCCGCTGCCGCTGCGCTCGCTCGAGCTCTGTGCTCGCCAGAACTCCTCGAAGACGTGCGGCAAATCGGCGGGATCGATGCCGCGGCCGCGATCGGTAACGGCAACTTCGACGTCGGGACCACCGTTACGCGAAATCGCCACCTCGATCGAGGTTGCGGCGGCTGAATATTTCACCGAGTTACTGAGCAGGTTGTCAAAAACGCGCACGAGATACGGCCGGTCACCCATCACCATCAGGTCTGAGTCCAAGACTCGAATCTGGCGTTCCGCACGATGGCGTTCGGCGGCTTCGCACACGATGTCGTAGATTCGCTGGGGTCTCAGGTTAACCGCGACGGCATTGTTACTCATGCGTGCCATGAGCAACGCCTCTTCGGTCATCGCGGTGAGGTCTTCGATCGTCTTCGCCATTACGTCGTACGAGTGAGGGTCGTCGCGCCGCTCAGGCATCGTCTGGAGCATCTCAGTATACGCACGGACGACGCTGAGCGACGAACGGAAGTCGTGCGCAAGCATCGCGATGATCTTCGTACGCCATTCACTGCGCCGCGCTTCCGCGTCGCGTTCGTCGATAATGGTTTGCAGCAACGTTTCTTCACGGCGTACGCTCTGCCGCTCGGTGCGATAACCGGTCGCCGCAATCGACAGCACGGAGACCACGATAACGCATAAGGTAAACCAGCGAAGAGCAAACTTGAGCGCCATGATCTCGTCGTAGCGCGTCTGATATCGCTGCTCGATTTTCGAGATTTCGCCCCTCGCGGCCTCAGTTATTTCTTCGCCGGCCCGTTCCCGGATGTGGTTCTTGGGATCGGCGGGACGCGCGAGGGTGGGAGCTGCGACGTCATTGATCCACGCATCGTGCAAGTTCGTGAAATCGGCGAGCGCGCTCGAGGCCGCCAGATCATCGGCCGTACGGCGCGTGAGCGAGAGCAACAGCGATTTCAGCGGCGCCCTCGCGCGAAGGTAGGGAGCGAGAAATTGGCGCTGCTCGGTTTCGTCGAACCCGCGGACAGCCGTGACTTGGTCCTGGAAGAATTGCATCGCGAGGCGAGCGTCGAGACGAACCTCGTCGAGTTGGCGTGAGCGTCCGTCGAGGATATTCGACATAGCGAAACTGCCCACGATGATCGCCAAAACGGCGACGAGGATCAGCGCGTAACGAACGACGGTACGGTCTAATCGACGCGTCCGGCGCCAGGCTGACATAAAGCCTTCGCCCGCCGAAGCGGGGCCCATGACGGCCCTGGAAATGCCTTCCACTTGCACCCTCAGTTTTGTGCAGCCTGCGTGTAGGTTGCTACACCGAAAAAAAGGGCTTAGGGCTATGGAGAGGTTTCCCCTGTTATCCGGGGTGATGCCTATGGCCCAGCAAATCGCATGTCATTACCCGCGAGGTAATCGACGCCTTGACATCCCTCTGGCACGATGCACCCACAACCCACCGCAACGTCCGAAGGAGACCAACGAGAAATGAATCCGGCTGAATCACTAGTCCAGCGCTACATTGCTGCCTGGAACGAAACGGACGCGATGCGCCGGCTGGCGCAGGTACGCGACCTCTATGATGCGGACGCTACGTACACCGACCCACTGATTGACGTCGCCGGCGCGGATGCTATTGCGGAAACGATCGGCATGGCGCAACAGCAATTCACGGGACTGACGTTTACACTTGGCAGCGCGGTTGATACGCATCACGATGTTGCTCGCTTTACCTGGCATCTCGGCACCCCGGACGCAGGGCCGCTCGTCGTCGGATTCGACGTCGTAGCAATTGAGGAAGGCCGCATCAAAAGTGTCTACGGATTCCTCGACAAAGTTCCGGCGACGCTATAAGGCGCGTCGAATGGGAGCGAGCGTCTCGACTGGATCCTGCGTGAGAAAGTCGACAATGACGCTGCTGCAGAGTTCCGGCTTCTCCCATAGCAAGCCGTGCGACGTGCCGGGAATTACGGCAAGTTCTCCATTGCGCAGCGCACGGTAGAAGGCGATTGCGTGCTCGAGGCTCATCTCGTCGTCGTCTCCGAGCATCACAAGTGTACGAGCGCTGATGCTCTCGAGATCTGCCGTGGTAAACCTCGGGCCCGCAGCGTGCATCTCGTCGAGTTTCCGATGAACGACGTGAAAGTGATCTTTTCCGTCAGGCGATAGCTCGGCGTAACTTTCGATGAGAAAATCCGGCGGTTTTTCTGTCGGCTCGATAACCTGCGGGTACCAACCCGCGTTGTGAAAGACGCCGGCGACACAGACGAGTTGTTGCACCAGGTCGGGACGATTCTTAGTTGCATGCAGCGCAACAATCGAGCCGTCGCTCACGCCAAGAAGCCGGACGGGACGGCGCACAACATGCTCGATGAAAAAAATCGTGTCTTCCGCCACGAGTTCGAAACTATACGGACCCGTCGTATCCGGCGTGCGTCCGTGACCGCGCCGTTCGGGGAGAAAAAGACGAAAATGCGATGCAAGCGACGCGATGTTTGGTTCGAATGCGCGCGACGAAACGCCGACACCACCGGGATGCAGCATGACGAGGGGATCACCCTCGCCATGCTCGGCATACCACGTGCGAACCTCACGCAGGTTCACATAGTGTTCCATCATCTACCGCCTTTTGACGCGGCTTCGCGTTGAAGAGTGCAGCGAACTGCTCGCGGTACGGTTCCGATGCGAGAATCCACAATGCGACAACTGTGACCGGAATCGGGAGCGTCGACGGCATTAGGAGCCCGTGAAACGCGAGGCTGTTATACATGAATCCGGCGAGGATAATGAGCGCAACAGGAACGTAGCGGTTGGCCAAGAGCAGCACGCCGGCGACGAATTGAGCGAGCGCGATCGCGTAGATCCAGTGGCTCTGATAAAAGACCGAATTAGACATGCCGACGAGGCCGGGCATCGGCGGCGGGTTTCCAATGAAGAGCGGCATGAGGCCGGCGAACGTGAAGAGCAGGCCGAGCAGGATACGTGCGATAAGCGAAACGACGGACATGGTGCTTGTCTCCTTGCGAGTACCGGGCCCTGATCGGCCCTTCACTCACCACGTCGAAGCACGGTCCGCATTCTCGACATGCCGGAGGAAAAAAGTTGCTGACGGGACTCATTCTTGCCACCACGCTCGCGCTCGGCGGCTCACCCAGTGCCGAGACCGCTTCAACGACCGCTGCGCTCGCCGCGATCGAGACGCATTGGCAGCACGCATTCGTCACGGGGGATCAGGCGTATCTCGAGTCGCTGCTTGCGCCCGACTACGTGTCGGTGGGGACAAACGGCGCACCCCACACGCGCGAGATGATTCTCGACGCGGCCCGCAATTATGCAGCCGCGCATCCGCATGCCGATGCCGCGCCGTCACCCGATCCGCATATGGCCGTGCGGATCGAGGGAACGACGGGCATTGTTACGTTTGA
>JAMXLG010000094.1 GCA_024281135.1 Vulcanimicrobiia bacterium
GCAACTTCTGGGCCGCGCTCGTCTTGTGTTTTTCCGCCGCAAGCGTGCTCGCCGCGCGCGCGGGCGACGACAAGCAATTGCAGAACATGAAGGGTTCGGTCAGCTATCAGACGCGCTCCACCGCGCCCAAACCGCTCGGTCTGAATTCCACGGTCGTGCTCGCCAACGACGACTACGCTATTACCGGCGCCGCGTCGCTCGCAGGCGTGAACCTTCCCGACAGTTCGCGCGTGCTCGTCGGTTCGCAAAGCAAGATTCAACTCGGATTCTTCACTCAAGCCGAAACGACGACGGCGAACTTCATCGTCTACAACGGAAAAGTCCGTTTCATCGTTCAGCATCCGCAAGGCGCAAAGGCGAGCTACACGTTCAAAACGCCGACGGCGTCGGTCGCCGTACGCGGTACCGAAGGCGATATCGAAAGCGACGGCAACTCGCTTCGCGTCAACGTCTACGAAGTCTGCGATCCGAACGAACCGGTCGTTGTAACGGTGAAGGACCAAACGTACCAACTCGCCGCGGGTCAGTCCCTGCTCGCGCAATTAGTCAACGGCATCGTCAAGGCGCAGGTCCAACAGTTGACGCAACAAATGATCGATCAATTCACTCCGGATTTTGGTGTGCCGACGAGTTGGGCGAATCTCCAATCGCAAGCCGTGGGCATGGCGCAAGGGCAAGCGTCAAGTGCCGTAGACAACGCCACGAACGGATACGGCAGTCAGATCATCGGCAGTATCTTCAGTCACAAGAAGTCGGCCCCGTCCCCGTCGCCCTCACCGAAGAGCGACACCTGCGCGCATCAGTAGCGTCAGGTTCGAGGCTTGAGCTGCATGAGCGCCGCATCGCGCGCGTCGAATGCAGCGGCAACTCTTGCCGCGTAATCACGGAGCTGCGATGAATCAACGTCGGCCGCCGTATCGGCGAGTTCCAGCAAGGTGAGGTCCGCTTCGGCGACCGCGCTCTCCGCTAAGGGGTGAATATCCGGCAGCTCGAGCGGCGCAAGAATTCGTTGATTTGCAAAAGCGGCTCGTTGGATCAGCGGATCGAGTGATTGCACTGCCGCCGGTGCTTCGTTCAGACGCTCCTGCAGCGCCGCAAGACGCTCGCCGAGATAGGCGCGCGTCTCCTCGTCGGAACGAGTAATGTCGGTTTCGGCTCCGTAGCCCGGGAAATCGTTAATTTTTGCGCGGATTTTCGTAAGGGCGTCCATGATCCCAGGCGATACGACGGGTGAGACCGAGGCGCCTCGGGAACAACCTCGAGGCACATGGCTGCGATTGTTTTCGTCGCGGTCGCCGTTGCGATTGGGGCGGCGAGTTACGCGTACGTCTTCTTCAAACGGTACGCGCGCGAGCGCCAAGAGCACCGTCGCGTCGTCGCGCTCTTTAGCCGCTACATGCCTGCTCCCGTCGTCGAAGACTTGCTTGCACGTAAAGATCCTCGTCTGCTCGAGGCACGCGAGTACTACGCGACCCTGCTTCACGTGCGCATTCGGAATTTCGCCCTCTTCTCAGAGGCGCTCACGCCTGAAGAGACGCTGCGGTATCTCAACGAGTTCTATGCAATCGTCGGCCAAGCGGTCGGCCGTCATCGCGGCTTCATCGAGAGCTTGCGCGGCGACAGCGTTGTTGCCGTCTTCGGCGTGCTGATCGAAGAGCGGTTCCAAGAAGAACGCGCGTTGCGCGCTGCCCTCGACATCATGCGCGTCGTGGCCGCGATGGAGTCGCGCTGGCGCGAACAACGGCGCAAACCGTTCACGATCGGCATAGGCGTTAATTCGGGCAAGATCGTCGCGGGCGACACCGGATACAAGGAGCGGCGCGAGTTTGCTATCGTCGGAAATCCGGCGCACGTTGCCGCGCAGTTGGAAGCGGCGTCGGAAGAGCTAAACGCGTCGATCATCGCTTCCGAAACGACGTACGAGGCGGTGCGCGACCTCTTCGTCGGCATCCCGACGTCGTCGCTGCCGCTCAAAGGTCTGCGGCGACTGCACAATGCGTACATTATTCGCGGACTGACGAAACGCGCGACGGAAGATCACGCGTTGACGCTGCCGTCGCAGCGATCGTTTTCAACGACGATCGTGCACATGTATGAAGCCACCGCCTCACCGGAAGTCGAAGCCGGCGCTTACATCGCTCCCGACGCACCCGAGCAAGAGAAGTCGCTCGTCGACGAACGCATCACCGATACACGGACGCCGTTCTTCGGCCATTTCTCACGCTACGACGACGACGCGCCCGCACTTCCCGAAACACCTCCCGCAGCCGGCACCTACGAAGACGATCAAGAACCACCGGTTCAACTTCCACCATAGCGCTCGACGAGTTGCGTCAACACATCGCCGGCTGTGCCGCGTAACGAGCAATCGACACCTTCGCTAATTGGCGTCGCTTCGGGGTTGATTTCCGCGACGTAGGCGTTGCCGGCGTAGTGCGTTGCGAGAGCGGCCGCGGGATACACGACCGCGCTCGTTCCGACCACGAGGATGACGTCCGCCCGCGATGCGGCCGCCGCGGCATTTTCCCATGCGGTGCGCGGCAAGGCTTCGCCGAACCAAACGATGTCGGGGCGCATAAGTCCGCCGCAGTCATGGTGGATTTCTTCGAGCGGAAGTCCGGTGGCGTCGAGCGAGCGGCGCGTACTGCAGAACGTGCATCGAGCTTCGCGCAGCGAACCGTGTAACTCTAGTAGATGTCTCGTGCCCGCGCGCAAGTGGAGCGAATCCACGTTTTGCGTTGCAAGCGTGAAGTCGCGAACGTGTCGTTCCAACTCCGCGAGCGCGTAATGGCCGGCGTTTGGTTGGGCGCGGCGGTGCGCCGCGTTGCGTTCGTTGTACCATGTCCACACGAGCTGCGGATCCCGCGCGAAGCCTTCCGGCGATGCGAGCTCTTCGACCCGGTGCGTGCGCCAGAGGCCGCCGACGCCGCGAAACGTCGGGAGTCCGCTCTCCGCCGAAATTCCCGAACCCGTCAAAACGAATACCGAGGTCGCACGCTTGAGGCGCGCAAGCAGCTCTTCCATCGAGGGGCGCTTCGCGGAGTCGCTACTAGAATCTGCCGGGGCGTTACGCACGTTGAGGGGTCGAGGGCACGGCGGAAGGGGAGCGAAGGGAAGACCAGTGACTCAAGACGCCGAGCTGCTCATGGCACGGGTGCGCGCACGCGATGCGGACGCGTTCGAAACGCTCTACGACGAGCATCATCGCCTCGTGTACGGCATGGCTGCGCGCATGCTGGGTGATGCCCCCGCGGCCGAGGACGTGACGCAGGCG
>JAMXLG010000095.1 GCA_024281135.1 Vulcanimicrobiia bacterium
CGAGGATCCTTCGTGTGGGCGGCAACGGCGTCGATTTCCACACGTTCGAGACACATCGTTACGCCTTTCGACCCCGCTAACGCGCTCATCGTCACGCGGCGGATCGAGTTATGCCTCCACCGCAAACGCCTGCGCGAGTTCACCGTTCGCCTGCGGACGACGAAACCAGACGCGAATGAAACCGCCATGATCGAGCTGTATTCAAATGCATCGAGCAAGTTCGTTCAGCGCGAGTTTCTTCAACACTTGGGTCGCGAAACGATTACCGACCAAGGACGACGAATGGTCGGGTACGCGCCGGTCCGCATCGGAATCGGGCTGCACCGAGGCGAGTTGATCCTCGGTACGATCGGAGAAGAAGAACGCATGCAGACGACGGTTATCTCCGATGCCGTCAATCTTGCATCACGCATCGAGGGACTCACGGCATCTGGGAGCGGTAAAAGCAAAAGTAAAGACGCGAAGCGACGAGATTTACGAGTGTTTCGATAACGATCCGCCTGAGATGCGCGAACACAAACTCAACTCGATCGAACTCTTCAATAGCGGCGTCACCGAGTTTCGCAAAGGACTATTTCTCAGTGCCCAACGCGCATTCAACCGTGTAACGGCGCTCAATCCGAGCGACAGCGTCGCTGCGCACTTCCGTGACAGCTGCACGCTATCGGTGATGCACAAGCAGTCCGCCGAGTGGGACGGCGCGGAGAAGATCGAACTCAAATAACCCCCTTGCCGCGTTGAGAGGCGCGGCGTACCCTCATAGCATGAAGATGGTAATCATCGACGGCCATCCCGATCCGTCGGAAGGCCATTTGAATCATGCGCTTGCCGGTCGGTACGCATACACAGCTAAAGCAGCGGGCCACGAGATCCGGCGTATCGATGTCGCGAAATTAGATTTCCCAATTATGCGTGACCCGAGGGAGTCTACCGAGGGTATTCCGCCGGACGATATTGCCGAAGCGCAAGGTGACATCTCCTGGGCGGACCATCTGGTGTTTTTCTTTCCGCTGTGGATGTGGGACATGCCGTCCCTGTTGAAAGCGTTCTTCGAGCAGACGTTCCGCCCCGGATTTACCGTACGTGGAAAGTCTGCGCGCATCGTTGTGACGATGGGCCAGCCGCGGTTCGTGTATTACGGAGTAATGGGCGCGTATACGCTGAAGATGCTTTCGCGTCTGCTTCGCTTTGCAGGCATAGGACGGGTCAGCGGTACGGTGATCGGCGGCGTGGAGCTTGCATCGGAGCGCACGAAAGATCGCTGGTTTGAAACGATGGACGAGCTCGCGGAAGCCGACGGAATGGGTGCGAAGCGCTTGGCAAAAATCGGTCGAGTGATTGCGACTGCTGCAGGCGTCGCAGGCGCGGCATATCTCGGCTCGGTCCTCACCAGTTGGGCGCGATACGGCGCCACATCAAGCGGAGCGCAGAGCGATTCATTACTCGATCGGTTCTTGCCGAACTACGAGGTTGCGTTGCGCCATGCGACCGTCGTGCACGCTCCCGCAAGCTTAACCTTCGCAGCGGTCCGGTTGAGTGACTTCGAGCGTTCGGCGATCGTGCGCGCACTATTCGGTGTGCGCGACGTTCTCATGGGTGCAAGGCAGGAGGAAGGCGGACCGGAGAGTTTGCCCTTCGAGCAATTGACCGCGATCGGATGGGCCGTACTCGCGATCGATCCCGGACGCGAAATCGTTCTCGGAACCGTTACGAAGCCTTGGCGCGCGAAGGTCCATTTCCGTCCTGTCGACTCCGATGCGTTCCGGGAATTCTCCGAACCGGGATACGCAAAAATCGTCCTCGCGATTCGTGTCGACGAAGTGTCGTCGGAGCACTGCGAAGCGCGCACCGAGACGCGCGTTCAAACGACGGATCCGATAAGCCGCGCGCGCTTCCGTCGATACTGGGCATTGCTTTCACCGGGAATGGTGCTCATCCGGCGTCTGCTCCTTCAACAGGTGAAAAATGAATCCGAAGCGGCGTGGGAGCGTGCGAGGTCGTTAGCGGACGTGCGTTTTTTGGATACGTAGACAGGCATTGCAGGAGTATCGTGGTGATATGCCTCGGACTCTGATGAAGGCCGCAGGGATTGCGCTTTTTGCGTGCATCGCGGTAGCGCCTCTCGTTGCGTTTGCAACGGGAACCGCACGCATTCAGCAATCGAGCGGCGATGTAAAAACGTATAAAAACGTACGAATTGCAATCCAGCAAAGTCAGATGACGTTGACGTCAGCGGACGGTGTTGGAAAGTTCGTTATCTCTCGCGCAGCTTGCTCAGCTGTTGATAAGCTTGTACGGTGCTATCCGTACGATGCCGTGCTGAAGCAGCACGGCGAAACATTGCCCATAACGATCGTCGACGGCACGGCGTGGCTCAATCCGACCGAAACAGCGCAAACATTGCCAAACTCGACCACGCAGCTTGGCCCACATGGCGTGATGTTGTCGTTTAAGACAAAGCGAGGCAGCTACGTTTCGTTGACCGGCGTCGTGGATGTGATGAACAAATGAAGGTTAAGGTACTAATCGCAGGCGCGCTGATTGCGAGCCTCATGCCCTTAGGTGTTGACGCGCGCGGATTCTCCGGCGGAGGCGGCTTTAGTCGCGGAGGCGGGGGGTTCAGCGGCGCTCATGGCGGTTTCGATATGCACAGTGAGGCTCCGGCTGCGCATACCAGTAGTCCCGGATCGTACAACCACTCCAGCACCGGTCCGGCCGGTACAAATCGCTCAACCTCGGTAAACGGTTCGCAGGGCGATTACAACCGAACGACAACGTCGAGTAACGGAAGTTACAACCACACCGGGACCGGTTCCGTTAATAACGGCACGTACAGTCACAACGGCACGTCGAATACGGCATACGGAACGCATAATTCG
>JAMXLG010000096.1 GCA_024281135.1 Vulcanimicrobiia bacterium
GCTACCTGGCTGCGACCGACATCTACCTGACTCCCTACCTCAACCCGACGCAAATCGTCAGCGGTACGCTGGCGTATGCGGTCGGATGCGGAAAAGCGATCGTTTCGACACCGTATCTCTACGCCCAAGAACTGCTTGCGCACAACCGCGGGTTCTTGTGCAACTTTCGCGATTCGGTATCGATTATGGCGTGGCTTAATATGCTGCTAGACGACCCGGCGTTGCGACGCGCAACCGAACGTCGCGCGTATCGCTTCGGGCGGCAAATGACCTGGCCGCATGTCGCCGCACAGTACGGTGCGCTGTTCAGCGAGCTTGCTCCGCCGGATCCGCTCGAACTGGTGACCTCTGCCTAAGGCTCGCACCGTCGCCGCGATTCCGCCGCTCGATCATCTGGCGGTGATGTCCGACGACGTGGGCGTCATGCAGCACGCGCTCGAGAACGTGCCGAACCGGAAATTCGGCTATTGCACCGACGACGTCGCGCGCGCCTTCATGGTTGTGCTTGCGTACTTGCGTTTGTCGCCGTCGGACAAGTTGAGCCTACGCTTGGCTTCGACGTATCTTGCTTTTCTCCAACACGCCCAGCTCGACGACGGCCGGTTTCATAATTTTATGGACTACGATCGCCGGTGGCTCGACGAGATCGGCACGCACGATAGCTGCGGACGCGCTATCTGGGCGCTCGGTTACGGCGTCGCAAATGCGCCCACGGAGACGTGGCGTCAAGTCTGCGCAACCCTGCTTGATCGAACGATTCCTTCGCTCGAATCGCTCGAATATATCCGGTCGCGCGCCTACGCGGCGCTCGGTTTCTCTCATGCGCTAAGTGCGCTTCAGGCGACCAGGTACTCGACCGCGCTGCAATACCTCGCCGGCGAGATCCTCGGCGCGTACGAAGCGAACGCCGATCCGCAGTGGTCGTGGTTCGAGAACCGCATGACGTACGATAACGCGCGGTTGCCCGAAGCGCTCATCCGAGCGGGTCGGATCCTTGGAGAATCGCGGTACGGGAAGGTGGGGCTCGCCGCCCTCACCTTCTATGAGAGCGTCACGACTGAGAACGGCGTCCACGTACCGATCGGGAATGACGGATGGTACGTCCGGGGTGGCCGGCGGGCGCGCTACACGCAACAGCCGCTCGAAGCTTGCGCGATGGTCGACGCGGAGCTCGCTGCCTTCGACCTGACGGGAAAAGCCGGTCACGTTGCCGCCGCCGAACTCGCGCTTGAGTGGTATTACGGGAAAAATTCGCGAGGCATCACGATGGCAAACGGCGGCGGATGCTACGACGGTTTGTCGGAGGAGTCGATCAACCCGAATATGGGCGCCGAGTCTACGCTCGCGCTGCTCTCGGCGGCCTACACGATGGCGGCTCGACGAGCTCGGGTGCTTCGCGCAGTTCGCTAAGCGTTGCGGCAAATGTCGCAAAACTCGTCATAAAACAGGCAACGACGAGTCCCTCGGCGAATTGAGGTAAATGCTCCTCCAAACGGAAGTCCTAAACGACGCGCAATCTGCCGCCGTTCAGCAAGCTGATGGCCCGGTTTTGATCTTTGCCGGTGCCGGGAGCGGTAAAACGCGCGTTTTGACGCATCGGATCGCGTATCTGCTTGGCGAGCTGCGTGTCGCACCCGAGCGAATATTGGCCGTGACGTTTACGAACAAGGCGGCCGGCGAGATGAAGTCGCGTCTGCACTCGATGGTCGGGCCCGTCGCGCGCGACCTTTGGGTTGGCACGTTTCATGCGATGTGCGTGCGCATTTTACGGCGTGACGGCACGCGCATCGGCATTGGCGGGAGCTTTGCAGTAATCGACGACTCCGACCAGCGGCAGCTGGTCAAAGAAATTCTCGACGATCTCGATTACGACGAGCGGCATCTTTCGGCAAGTGTGTGTCTCGCCGAAATCGACAAGGCGAAGAACGCTTTAGTTTGGCCCGAGCAATACGCGCAGAGCCAGACGTCCTTCGTCGGTGAGCGCATAGCCAACGTTTACGCCGAGTATCAGCGGCGGCTTTCGGAGTCGAACTCCCTCGATTTCGACGATCTGATCGTCCGAACGATCGACTTGCTCGAGCGCGACAAAGGAACGCGCGAGAAATACCAGCAGCGGTTTGAATACATCCTTGTCGATGAGTACCAGGACGTCAACGCTGCTCAGTATCGTCTCATCGCGTTGCTTGGAGGCTATCACGGCAACGTCACGGTCGTCGGTGACGACGATCAATCGATCTATTCTTGGCGCGGAAGCGACTACCGCATGATACTTCGATTCGAGGAGGATTTTCCTGGCGCCAAGATCTTCAAGCTCGAAGAAAACTATCGCAGCACCGGGCGCATCCTCGAGGCCGCCAACATTCTGGTTGCCAATAACCGTGCGCGCGCGCCAAAGCGGCTCTTTACCGCACGCGATGAAGGTGAGCCGATCACGCTCTATCCTGCCGCGACGGAGCGTGACGAGGCGCGGTACGTAGTTGAAAAGGTCAAGAATATGGTTCGCGACGGGGCGGCGTACCGCGATTTCGTCGTGCTGTATCGAACGAACGCGCAGTCGCGCGTCTTTGAGGAAGCGTTGCTTGCGGACGGGATTCCGTATCGCGTCGTCGGCGGTGTTGGATTCTACGCGCGGACGGAAATCAAAGACGTGGTTGCTTACCTGCGCTACATCGTAAACTCGTCGGATGCACTCGCCTTTAAAAGAATCGTGAACGTACCGCGTCGCGGCATCGGCCAGCAAACGCTGGCCGCGGTGGTGCAGGCCGCTAACGCGGCGCGCACCTCAGTGGGCGAGGCAATTTTCAGCAGCGAGCTTTTGCGCTCGGCCGTGCCGAAGAAACTCAAGGAGCTCGAGCGCTTCGCCGAGCTGATTGCCGACCTACGCGGGTTCGCCGAGAACGCGGGAGTTGCGGACTTGCTGGTCGCGGTGATGGAACGCTCGGGCTATCTGCGCGAGTTGCAGAGCGAGGATACGCACGATGCGCGCGTTCGGCTCGAGAATCTCTCCGAGCTCGTCGGCGTGGCTCGAGAATATGAGTCCGGCGACGACGAACCTTCGCTGGCAGGATTTCTTGCAAACATCGCGCTCGTCAGCGATCTCGATGCGCTCCAAGAAGACGCCTCGTACGTTACGCTAATGACGCTCCATAGCGCCAAAGGCTTGGAGTTCCCGAGCGTCTTCTTGACCGGCTTGGAAGAGGGAGTCTTTCCGCATAGCCGCACGCTCACCGAGCCCGACGAGCTCGAGGAAGAACGGCGGCTGGCATACGTCGGAATTACGCGCGCAATCGATCGCCTCTTTTTGACTTACGCCGCTCGGCGCGCGCTCTTCGGCAACACGTACGCGTATCCGAAGTCGCGCTTCTTGGAAGAGATGCCGGCAGTCGAAGTGCTCGAAAGCGACAGCGTCCCGCTGCCGCGCCCGGCCGGCGGCCGCTGGCGCGAAGTCGCAATCCACGAGTCGGCTGGTGCGGGTGTGCACCTCGGGCTCAAAGCCGGCGACCGCGTTCGCCATCCGAAGTGGGGAGAAGGGCAGATCGAAGGCATCGTCGGCGCCGGTGGCGACGGATTGGTGACCATCGACTTTCCCAACGTGGGCCAGAAGATGCTCATGCTGAAATACGCGCCGCTCGAGAAAATCTGATACTGCTCGATCCGAGCAGTGTCATCGTAAGCTTGCCAAAAGACAATGGCCGAACGGTTGCGGGTTGGGGTGGCCGGCGCGAAAGGGCGTATGGGTACCGTTGCGCGCGAAGCTCTGCAGCAACAGGGTCTGTACTGTTGCGGCCTAGCGCGTCAGGCCGATCCGCAACGCGCAATCTTCGCGTCGCTCGACGAGGTCCTCGAGCGCAAGCCTGACGTTCTGCTCGACCTGACGACCCAGCCGGCGAGCTACGATATTTCGCTCAAAGCCGTCGCGCACGGTCTGCCGA
>JAMXLG010000097.1 GCA_024281135.1 Vulcanimicrobiia bacterium
CAATTCCGCAGCAAGGTGCAGTGCGATCCGAGTCTTACCGATACCGCCGGTCCCCGCTAGAGTTACGAGTCGGTAATTCGCAATGAGATCGCTGATTTTGGCGACATCACGGTCGCGTCCGACGAAGCTCGAAATCTGTGTGGGTAGATTGTTCGGCAACTCCGGAATTGAACGAACCGGTGAAGACAGCGCGTCAATCGGAGAACTGGGCTGTGCCGCAGCTCGTTCCAAATCGGTGCGTCTGGTTTGAGAAAGCTGCAACGCACCTGCGAGCAGTCCAATCGTGTGGCGATATGGCTTCTGCCGCCTGCCGCGCTCGAGGGCACTAATTGTCTCGACGCTTAGCCGAGCGCGTTCCGCCAACTCTTCTTGCGAAAGTCCGGCTGCCATCCGAAGTTCTTTTAACAACTCGCCAAACGGTTGGGGCGAGGCGTTCATGCGCTCCATATCGCCGGTCTCACATCACCATCATAAAGAGGAGTTGCCGCAGAGTCATCCTGTGAGGTCGCCCGCCCAGCTTCCTAGACCGACGAGAAATGGATGGGGCGCCCCATTTCTGCTCACCTTTTGTAAGTGGCTCGCGATTGTTTGCTCAATCGCACAGTGCCTGAATTGCCTTTGGGGTTCCTGAGGGGGTATAGTGGTGCAAAGTGGTGTTTGGTGGTGCCGTGGGGAGGAACTTTGCAAACGGAACTGCCGCGCTTTACGGGATCGGTGGAGCATGCCCTAGACGAAAAGGGTCGGCTTATCGTCCCGGCGCGCTTTCGGGAACGACTAGGGGCCGGCTTCGTGATTTCGATAGCCGAGCCCGAGCCGTGCCTTGTCCTCTACCCCACCCCGGCATGGGCGCAGGTATGCGCGCGTTTAGAGGAAGCTCCGCGCAAGGACGAGCGATACCGCCGTCTCGTCCGGCACATCTTCGCCCATACCGAGGAAGTCGCGTGCGACGCTCAGGGCCGTCTTGTCATCCCCGCGGCTCTTCGTACGTACGCCGGCATCAATCGTGAAGTTGTCTCGGTGGGTTCCCTCACCCGGGTCGAGGTCTGGGCGAAGGAACGCTACGCCGAGTATGCCAGCCCCGGAGGCGAGGTGGCCGATCTCATGGCCGACCTCGGTCTCTACTAATGTGGTGCGTTCGTAATGCACCAATCGGTTCTACTCGCCCAATCACTGGAATATCTGGCGATCCGGCCGGATGGGATCTACGTCGATGCGACATTCGGCGCGGGTGGCCACTCGCGCGCGATTTTGGCACGTCTGAATGGTGGACGGCTTATAGCACTGGACGCGGACCCGGAAGCAGTGGATCGCGCGCGCACGATCGACGATCGCGCGTTTACCTTCGTCCCGGCAAATTTCTCCGAACTGCGTCGCGTACTCGACGAGTGTGGGATCGGGTTAGTCGACGGAGTCCTCTTCGATCTGGGGGTATCGTCGATGCAGCTGGATGACCCACACCGCGGCTTCTCTTTTCGTGAAGACGCACCACTTGATATGCGCATGAACCCGTACGTGGGGCGAAGCGCATACGACATTCTCGCTACGGCTTCCGAACGCGAACTCGCGGACATCTTCTTCAATTTCGGTGAAGAACGCGCCGCACGGCGTATCGCGCGTGCGATCGTCGAACGGCGCAGCGAAGGACGTTTGCCGAAAACTACGCTCGAGTTTGCGGCAATGGTTTCCGGGATCGTGCATCGTCCGGGCAGGCGCGAGCGCATTCACCCCGCGACGCGCGTCTTTCAGGCGCTGCGCATAGCGGTTAACGACGAGCTCGGCGTGTTGCGTGAAGGCTTGAACGGTGCGATCGAAAGTTTGTGCGCCGCGGGCCGCGTCGTCGCGATTAGTTTTCATTCGCTCGAAGACCGGATCGTGAAGCAGACGTTTCGCGATGACGAGCGTGTCGATGTTCTTACGAAAAAACCGGTCGTCCCGGAGGAGACGGAGATGGCCGAGAACCCACGCGCGCGCAGCGCGAAACTGCGTGCCGCCCAACGGAAGGCAAGTTAAGCTACGATGGCACTCGCGCAACCGGCGTACGCGCCAAAACCAAAACCACGCATTCCCAACCCGCGCACCGCTCGCAACGCAACGCAGAAGCGCATCGTCAAGTCGAACCGCGCCCGTTATGGCGCGCTGACTCGCGTCGGCGCCGTGCTTACGCTCGTCCTTACCGGATTGATGGTGTATGTGATGTTGACGTCGAATGTCACGAGTTTAACGTACGCGGCTGCGAAAGCGCATCACCAGCGTGACATCCTGCAACAGCAGACGGCGCGATTGGACGATCAGATCGCAGCGGCGCGCTCGGATGAGCGTCTTGCGGCAATGGCACGCAAACTGCAGATGACCGACCCGCAAGTATTCGCGCTCGTCCGTCTGGCTCCCCAACAGATTGCGACGTCGCATTTGGCAGTCATAGATTCGATTGCAAGTTGGTTTTCGTCGGCGCCACGGACGCAGACACATTAAACGAAAATAGGTAAACGCGAACTTGGCTGCGAGAAGCCTTAGTCACCAGCGACAGTTCGCGCGCGTCGGGCCGATGCGCGCGAAAGTGTTTTTCTATGTCTGTGCGGTAATGGCGCTTTTCTTAGCGTGGCGGCTCTACAAAGTTCAAGTGTTAGACGGTCCATCGCTTGCGCGTCTCGCGCTCGCGCAACGCTCCGATACCGTTGAAGTCTTCGCGCGTCGCGGCAGCATTACGGATCGCGACGGCAACGTGCTCGTACGCTCTCTTCCCTCCGAGAGCGTCTACGCGGTGCCTCACGACATCGTTGATACCGAATCGACGATCGTGAAGCTGCAACGGATGTTCGGCAAACTCTCACCGGAGAAGATCGCGGCGCTTCGCGACAAAAAGCTGTGGTTCGTTTGGATCGCGCGCAAGGTTCCGTTCGAGGTGGCGGAGCACGTCCGCGCGCTCGAATTGCCCGGTGTACAGCTACAACAAGAAGACACGGGCAAACGTGTCGACATGGCCGGAACGATGGCCTCCACGTTGCTCGGCTTCGTGGGTACCGACGAAAACGGTCTCGACGGGCTCGAGTACTCGTTCGATTCGATCCTCAAAGGCGATTCGGGGCGCGTGACGCTGGAGGCCGACGAATTCGGACGACCGATTCCGTTCGGAGCGCAACGCGTCGTGAAGGCTGCGCAACCAGGCCTCAACTTGGAGTTGACGCTCGACTCGTATCTGCAGTACGTGACGGAAGAAGCGCTGGCGGAGCAAGTCTCGAATTATCACGCACTCGACGGCACCGCGATCGTCATGGACCCGTGGACCGGCGAGGTGCTGGCCATGGCAAACGTTCCACATTTCGATCCCAACCGGTTCTGGAAATATAAAGACAACGACCGTCGCGACCGCGCGGTCACCGACGCGTACGAACCCGGATCGACCTTCAAGCTAATCACGGCAGCCGCCGCGCTCGAGTCCGGAAAAGTGACGCTGCAATCGCGCTTCCCGGCACGCGATTCGATCGAAGTCGGCGGAAGCGTCATTCACAATGCCGACGACGATATGCCGGCCGGCAGCGGCACCGAGACGCTCGGGCAGATCATTGAGTATTCGCACAACGTCGGCGCAGCTGAAGTCGGCATGGCCGTAGGCGCGCAGCGGTTCTACCAGATGGAACGCAAAGCGGGATTCGGCGCTCCCACCGACATCGAACTGCCCGGTGAAAATCCGGGTATCGTTCCGGATCCGAAGGACTGGAGCGATTCATCGCTTGCAACAATGGCGTTCGGTCAAGGTGTTTCGGTCACACCGATTGCGATGGCGCGCTATTATTGCGCGATCGCAAACGGAGGGCTGCTGATGCGTCCACGCATCGTGCGCGCAATTTCGGATATGCAAGGAAAAACGGTGTACGTCTATCCGCCGGAGATCGAGCACCGCGTATTCTCGGCGAAAACCGCAGCGAACTTACGCCAATTCTTACGTGCTGTCGTGTTGCACGGAACGGGCGATCCGTCAGCGCAGATTCCCGGATATACCACGGCCGGCAAGACCGGTACCGCGCAGATGGTCGTCAATGGATTTTACGAGCCGGGTTGGTACGCCGCGTCGTTCATCGGGATGATTCCCGCGGAACATCCGCGGTACGTCGTGTACGTAAAAGTAGAGCATCCGATCGGCTCGTATTACGGCGGTATCGTTGCAGCGCCGGCGTTTACAAAAATTGCGCGCGCTGCGATGTTGCATAGCGGCATTTTGCCCTCGCCTTCGCCGCCGCCGAAAACCGGGGCGCACGCGCAGTGAGCGTCGAGCTGAAATCGCTGCTGGATCGTCTTCCCGCAAGCACGCAAGTGATCGGCGATCGTGACGTCGCGGTCACGAAGCTCGAGATCGATTCACGGAAGGTCGAGCCTGGATCGCTCTTTGTCGCCATTTCCGGCGAACATGTCGACGGTCACGATTTTATTCCCGCTGCGCTGGCGAAAGGCGCGACTGCGATCGTAGCGCAGAATGGACGTCGCATCAATGCTTCCGGCGCGACGGTCGTCTACGTTCCCGATTCACGGCGCGCCCTTTCGTCGATCGCTGCGGCATTCTACGGAAATCCGTCGCGCGCTCTCGACGTGATCGGCGTAACCGGGACAAACGGAAAAACGACGACGACGCACATGATTGCCGCGATTCTCAATGCGGCGAATCGCACGTGCGGTATCATCGGAACCGTCGGCGCGGAGCTCGGCCGCTTTCGCTGGGAGCTCTCGAACACGACGCCTCTGCCGCCGGAATTGCACGAGCTGCTTGCAGCGATGCGCGAACGCGGTGCGCAAGCCGTCGCGATGGAGGTCAGTTCGCACGCGCTGGCACTCGATCGCGTGGAAGACATCCACTTCCGTGTCGGCGCGCTGACAAATATTACGCGCGATCATCTCGACTTCCATGAAACGCTCGAAGCGTACGCCGCGGCGAAACGGCGGCTCTTCAGCATGTGCGATGCGGCGGTGATCAATATTGACGACGAGCATGGCGTGCGGTGGGCCGATGAAGTGCGGCGCAAGATTCCTACGCTGACCTATTCGTTGAAAGGTAACGCCGATCTCGTCGCAACCGATATCGAAGTCGATTCGAAGGAAAGCCGCTTCAAGGTCGACGGCAAGCTGATCACGCTGCTCGTCCCGGGGCGATTCAATATTTCGAATGCGCTTGCAGCGATCGGAGTCGCACGCCAGCTCGATATTCCCTTTGAAGCGATCGAGCGCGCATTATGGACGATTGCAAGCGTTCCCGGTCGCATGGAATACGTCGGCGACAACATCATCCACGCGATTGTCGACTACGCGCACACGCCCGATGCGCTATATCAAGCGCTTTGGGCGCTGCGCGAAGCAACGAACGGCGTGTCGCTTGTTTTTGGCTGCGGCGGTGACCGCGACAAAGGCAAGCGTCCGGAGATGGGACGCATCGCGGCCGAACATGCGCGCCGCATTTATCTCACGAGCGACAATCCGCGCAGCGAAGATCCGATGGCGATCATTGAAGATATCGAGCGCGGCATCGGCGACCATCCGTACGTCGTCGAACCGGATCGCAAGCACGCGATCGAACGCGCGATCGAGGAGGCGTCGCCCGGCGAGATTGTGCTGATCGCCGGCAAAGGGCACGAAAAGTATCAGATCGTCGGAAATCAGACGCTGCCATTTGACGATGCGGAAATCGCGCGCAGTGCAATCCGTGCGCGGAGATTGCGAAAATGATGCTGCCGTTCGAGGTCGCCGTCGAAGCGACGCACGCGCAAGTGTTTGATGCTGACCGCCCGCCGAAAGAAGTGCGCGTCGTCACCGACACACGCGCGATCGCGCCGGGCGATACGTTTCTCGCGTTACGGGGAGAGCGGTTTGACGGCCACGCGTACATCAGTGAAGCAATTGCGAAAGGCGCGGTTGCCGTCGTTATCGACGACGTCAGTGTTCGGCCGGCGGGAACGGCTGCGCTTCTCGTTGCCGATACGCTGAAGGCCTACATGGCGCTTGGCGGCGCGGCGCGCAACCGTTTTCGCGGGCGCGTTCTCGCGATCACGGGCAGCACGGGCAAGACGACGACGAAGGCGTTTGCAACGCAGCTGCTCTCGCTGCACTACGGGACGCGCGTGCTGGCGCCGCCGGCGAATGAGAACAATGAGATCGGCGTGAGCAAGCTGTTGCTCAACGCCAGCAACGAGAAGCATGACGTGCTCGTCGTGGAGATGGGTGCGCGTCACTTCGGCGATATCGCGGCGCTCGTCGAAATCGCGCGTCCCCACGTCGGGATTTTGACGAACGTGGGCGACGCGCATATCGAGATCATGGGATCGCGCGAACGGCTTGAGGAGACGAAGTGGTCGCTCTTTGCTACCGGCGCGGCGGCGGTGATCAATGCGCGCGACGTGGCGTCCATCACGCGCGCGCCCGGTCTCGCTCATCGTCCACATTGGTTTTTTTCGGGGCTCGAACGTTCGCAGATCCCGACGAGCGGACGTGTCACTGCGATTTGCGGATCGCAGCTGATTGACATCGATATCGATAGCGGAACCGATCGCGCTATCGACGTGGATATCCGCATTCCGGGTGCGCACAACCGCGAGAATCTTGCCGCGGCGGCAGCGGGCGCGCGTGAATTCGGCGTCGATCTCGAAGCGATCGCGTCGTCGATTCCGGATCTTTCGATGCCGGAAGGCCGGTACGAACGCATGCAATTACGTAGCGGCGTGACGCTGATTTACGATGCCTACAATGCGAACGCAGCCGGCATGTTCGCAGCACTCGATGCGTTCGAAGAAGAAAAGGCGCAGCGTCGGATTGCCTTACTTGCTAGCATGGCAGAGCTTGGTGAAGCAGCAAGCGAGCTTCATTTGCGTGTCGGAGCTCATGCTGCCGAAACACATGTAGACATGATGTTGGTGGGCGGCGAATTCGCAGGCGAACTTTCGGCCGGCGCCGTACGTGCGGGTCTTTCATCCGAACGCATCGTTTCGTTTGCGACCAATGCCCAGGCCGCGCAGTGGGTTCGGAAGAATGCGCGCGCGGGCGATGCCGTTTTACTCAAGGGCTCGCGCAAATACCATCTGGAAGAGATTGTCGAGGAGCTACGCAAGTGACGTCTACGCTCGCTATCACGCGAAGCGAAGTGCCGCCCGGGCTGGTTGCCATCCCCGTTCGTACGCGTCTGGTGCGCCCGAACGACGATCTGGTGTCGCTCGTTGCCGATTGCGTTCGTGGTATCGCTCGCGAAGGCGACGTGCTTGCGGTTTCCGAAACGGCGGTCGCGATCGCGCAGGGCGAGTTCGTTCCCGCCGAATTCGTTCGTCCGTCGAAGCTTGCGTACGCGCTCTCGCGTCGTGCCGGTGCACTCGCGACGATCAATCAGCCCGAATCGCTGCAACTCGTGATCGATGAAGTCGGACCGTGGAAAGTTGTGTACGCGGCAACAATGCACATCCTCGGACGGCTGCGCGGCAAGCGCGGTGCGTTCTACGAAGTCATGGGCGAAGCGATTACCGCGCTTGACGGGTACACGGGAACGATGCCGCCCTACGAACGCGCAATCGTCTTTGCGCCGCGCGAACCCGACGCGTTCGCTCAAGCGGTGTTCGAACGCACCGGCGTCGGTTGCACGGTCGTCGATGCAAACGATTTGGAGAAGGCGAAGGTACTCGGTGCTTCGCAGGGTGTGAACCGGAACGTCGTCGAGCGATCGCTGCTCGACAATCCGCACGGCAACGGCGACGAACAGACGCCGATCGTCGTGCTCAAGTGGCGAGCAGAGGGAGCAAATCCGCTGTGGACCTGACGTTTGTTGTGACGCGCGTACTTGCAGGGTTCGCCATCGTCGCGCTCGGCGGGATTGTCGCTTTGCCGCTGTTGCGCAGCCTGCAGTTCAAGCAGCACGCGTACGAAGACGCTCCCGAAACGCATAAAAAGAAGACCGGAACACCGACCATGGGCGGCGTGCTCTTTGCACTTGCGATGCTCCCGATGGCGGCGAGTTTGAAGGTCCCGTTTGAAGCGCAGCTCCTCATGCTCGTATTACTCTGCGCGCTGATCGGCTTCGTCGACGACTTTATGGGGATCAAACGCGGCCGCAACCTTGGTCTGCGGGCGCGTACGAAATTCCTCGCGACCGCGCTCGTTGCGATCGTCTTCCTGCGCGGGATCAGCGATTCGTATTCAATCTTTCCGCGCGACGTGATTTTCCACGCCGGCAGCTTTGCGTTGACGGTTCCGCACTGGTTGTGGCTGCTACTCGGGATCATTGCCGTGACCGGAACGATACACGCGGTTAATCTGACCGACGGTCTCGACGGTCTTGCAACGGGTACGATGTTACCGCCGCTCGTTGTGCTTGCAGCGATCGGGTTTGCACTACCGCTCGTCGCGCCGACCGAAGCAGCGCTGCTCGGCATAGGCGCGTGTCTCGGCTTCCTTCTCTATAACCGCCATCCCGCGAAGATGTTCATGGGTGATACAGGATCGCTTGCGCTCGGTGGACTGCTCTCGGGTATTGCGATTCTCGAAGGCGAGATGCTGCTGTTAATTCTGATCGGTGGCGTGTTCGTCGCAGAAGCGCTCTCGGTAATTCTCCAAGTTTGGTACTTCAAAGTGACCGGCGGGAAACGCATTTTCCGCATGTCGCCGTTGCACCATCATTTCGAACTCGGCGGTTTGCCGGAGACGGCGGTCACCGTTCGATTCTGGGCAGCGTCACTGGTTCTCTCGCTCCTTGGATGGGTTCTCGTTCGATGATGAGTTTTGATTCGCGCGAAACAGCCTTAGTTATCGGACTCGGAAAAAGCGGTCTTGCGTGCGTCGACGTCCTGCGTTCGCGCGGCGCGACCGTATTTGCAACCGACGAAAAGCCGACGGATGAATTGGGAGGCGCGATTGCCGCGGTCGCGGCTGCGGGCGCAACGTTCGTCGCGCCGGACGATCTTCGATCGATTGTCGGGCGTATCACGTCCGCGATACTTTCGCCGGGGGTACCGCTCACGTCGCCCGTTGTACGGGCCGTGCAAACAGAGAATATTCCGGTCGTCGGTGAGATCGAACTCTCTTACCGCTTGTGCAAGGCGCCGATCGTTGCCGTTACCGGAACGAAGGGCAAGTCTACGACGACGGCGCTTATCGGACATTTGCTTCGCGAATGCGGTAAGAGCGTGCGCGTCGGTGGAAACATCGGCAATCCGCTGATCAACGAGGTCCTCGACGCGACGGCAGACGATTGGGTCGTCGCCGAAGTCTCCTCGTTCCAGCTCGAGACGATTCGTTCGTTCAAGCCGCGCGTGGCGGTCCTGCTCAACGTGGCACCGGACCATCTGGACCGCTATCACTCGATGGACGAGTACGCCGAAGCGAAGTTCCGCATCTTCGCCAATCAATCGTTCGGCGATTTCTTCGTAGGCAATCTCGATGACGAGCGCATCGCCACGCTCGAGACGGATACGGGCGACCCGCGCATGGCGTCGCGGCAATTGTGGTTCACGCTCCACGATCGCCATGACCGCGCGACGATTTACCTGCACAACCAACAAGTCACGTACGCGCCGATCGCCGGCGATCCGCGTCCGATTGCCGTTATCGCAACTGATGAGATTCCGCTCGCCGGCTTGCACAACGTCCAGAACGTGATGGCGGCGTTGTTGGCGGCTTTCGCCGTCGGTTGCGACGTTGCGCAGCTGCGGGAAGCGGTCAAGACGTTCCGGCCGATGCCACACCGCTTGGAGCCGGTCGCGGAGATCGACGGCGTGCTCTATGTCGATGATTCTAAGTCGACGAATCCCGGCTCGGTGATCGCTGCGTTGCGCGCGTACGACCGGCCGACGATTCTGATTGCGGGCGGCCGTTCGAAGGGCACGGACTTCATTGAATTGGGCGTTGCCATTCGTCAACGCGCCAAGACGCTCGTTGTTATCGGCGAAGCCGCTGACGAGATCGCGCAGCATGCGCGGAGCGTGCCGACGATTCGCGCCGCATCGATGGAAGAAGCCGTCGCCAAGGCACGCGAGGTCGCCGACTCAGGCGACGTCGTGCTCCTCTCACCCGGTTGCGCATCTTTTGACATGTTCCGCTCCGCCGAACATCGCGGCGAAACGTTCGTCGCCGCCGTGAACGCGTTACGAGAGACTGCTGATGCGTAACGCAGCGCGTCTGGCCGAGCGCCCACGCTACGACACGCGGGAACACGCGAGTCTACGTTCGTACGTGGCGGCGCCGCCGGATACGCTGCTGTTTGCTGCCGTTGCTGCGCTTGTCGGCATCGGCTTGGTGATGATCTTCTCCGCTTCGAGTGCAACGGCGTACGCCGAACATCACGACGTCGCGTTTTATCTGAAGCGCCAATTCTTGTGGCTCGCTGCGGGACTCACGTGCGCGTTCTTCGCCTATCGCACGGACTATCACAAGCTCAGGCAGGCAGCGCCCTACATTTTGCTCGGTTCGATTCTCTCGTTGCTTGCCGTGCTGGTCCCGCACGTCGGCATGGTCGTGAACGGCGCACGTCGGTGGATCGGTTTTTCTGCAATCAGTTTTCAGCCGTCGGAATTTGCGAAACTTGCGATCATCGTCTATCTGTCTGCGATGCTTGCAAGCCGCGGCGACCGTATCACGTCGCTCGCGAAGGGGCTCTTCCCGCTCTGCGTTCCGGTGTTCTTGATGGCGGTGCTCGTCTTGAAAGAACCTGATATGGGAACGGCGAGCTTGCTCATCATGATTTCGTTCGCGATGTTTTTCGCTGCAGGCGCGCGCCTGCCGCATTTGGCGGCGATCGTGCTTGCGACGGTGCCGCCCGCATTGATCACGATTCTCGCGAACCAATATCAACGCGCGCGCGTGTTCGCGTTCATCAATCCCTGGCGCGACCCGCAGAACACGGGATTTCACATCGTTCAGTCGCTGCTCGCGCTCGGAAGCGGCGGCTTGATGGGCGTCGGTTTGGGGGCTTCGCGCGCGAAGTTCTTCTATCTCCCGGAGCAGTACACGGACTTCATCTTCTCAGTTATCGGTGAAGAGCTTGGATTGATGGGAACGGTCGCGGTGGTCGTGCTCTTCCTCGTGCTTGCGTATCGTGCCGTCAGGATCGCAATTGCAGCGCCGGATCGCATGGGGTTCTTTCTCGCGATCGGTTCGATGGCACTTATCACGGTTCAAGCCTTCATCAATATCGGCGTCGTGACGTCGTCGTGGCCGGTCACCGGCGTGCCGTTGCCGTTCATTTCGTTCGGCGGAAGTTCGCTCATCGTGAATCTCGTCGCCGTTGCTCTCATCATGAATGTCGGCCGGCATCGCCGGCTTTCGCGCGCACAGTGAACGTCGTCTTTACTGGAGGCGGCACCGGCGGGCATCTCTACCCGGCTATTGCAATTGCAGATGCGCTTCGCGCGCGCGGCGCGTCGATTACGTTCATCGGAACGAAAGACCGTCTCGAAGCGACGATCGTGCCGCGAGCCGGATATCGTCTCGTCACCGTTGCCAGCGGCCCACTCACGCGCGCGTCGGCAGGCAAAATCGCCCGTTCGGGCCTTGCGAATTCACTCGGAACGATCCAGGCGGCACGAGCGCTCGCGCGTCTTAAACCGGATATCATCATTGCTACCGGCGGCTACGTGTGTTTCCCGGTCGTGCTTGCAGCAGCGATCATGCGCAAACATCCGATCGCACTCGTGGAACCGAACGCGCATCCGGGTTTGACCAATCGCGTCTTAGCATCGCTCGTCGACGAGGTATGGGGCGCCTTTCCCGAAGCCGATCCCCACTTCAAAGGAAAGTACCTTTACACCGGGATTCCCGTTCGCTCGACGCTGCGTACGTTGCCGTCGCGCGATGACGCGGTCACGCGGCTCGGACTCTCGGCAAAACGCCATACGATTCTTGCGATGGGCGGAAGTCAAGGAGCGCGATCGATCAACGACGCGTTGACATCGCTCGTGCAATCCGGCGGCTTGCCGGATGGATGGCAACTCATTCACGTCACAGGTGAAAGGGAATACGATCGCGTGCGCCACGCGCTTGACGGAACCACCGCTCCACCCTCCGTGCGTCCGTACTTGCACGATATGACGGACGCGTATGCGGCTGCGGATCTCGTTCTTGCGCGAGCCGGTGCTTCGACACTCGGCGAATTAAATGCGACAGGAAAACCGGCGGTACTAGTTCCGTATCCGCATGCAGCGGACGATCATCAACGCGCAAATGCAGAAATGGTCGCACGTTCGGGTGCTGCTGTTGTCGTCGACGATCGAGAACTCGTTGCCGGAAAATTGCGCGGCGTGCTCGCCGACGTGACGCAGCCGAGCCGTTTAGCAGCGCTGCGCACGGCGGCCGAGCGTGCGCGTGCTGTCAATCCTGTTGCGACTATTCTCGCCCGGGTCGATTCGCTGATCGCACGGAACAGGCTGAAATAATGCGCACCGTACACTTCGTCGGCGTGGGCGGCATCGGAATGAGCGCAATTGCGCGCATTCTTCTTGCACGCGGCGCACGCGTGAGCGGTTCCGATGTAAAAGAAACGCCCCTCATCGGCCGTCTGCGCGAAGAAGGTGTCGCGGTGAGTATTGGGCACGATGCCGCGAACATTGACGGCGCCGACACCATCGTTGTCAGTTCCGCGATCGATCGGCGCAATCCCGAATATATTGCAGCGCAACGCGCCAAGGTGCCTATTCTTCATCGCGGTGAGATTTTGGCGCAACTGATCCGCGAGCGTCACGGAATCGCCGTGTGTGGAACGCATGGAAAAACCACGACGACCGCGATGGTGCATTCCGTGTTGCGCGCGGGTGACGTCGATGCGAGTCTGGTGTTAGGCGGTATCGACGGCGTTCTCGGCACGAACGCGCACGACGGAACCTCCGAGTGGTTTGTCACGGAAGCGGATGAATCGGACGGATCGTTTGCATTGCTCGATCCGTCGATTGCGATCGTCAACAACATCGAAAACGATCATTTGCAAAGCGACGACGAATTGCCGCAGCTCGTGCGCGCATTTGAAGAGTTTCTGGCGAAGCTCCCACCGGACGGGACTGCCGTCATCGGCGTGGACGATCCGCTCGCCGCATCGCTCGAAGATCGTGCGCGAACGGCAAAGACGGTTACGTTCGGGTTTGGTCCGCGCGCAACGATTCGCGCAACAAATCTTCGCGCCGAAGGACTCGGGACGACGTTCGACGTGCTAGCAGGCGGCGTCTGTCTCGGTACGATTGAACTCACCGTACCCGGCGCGATCAACGTTCAGAATTCCCTTGCCGCAATCGCCGTGGCGCGCGAACTCGAAGTTCCGTTCGTGCGAATTGCAGAAGGCATGCGCGCATTTCGCGGCGTGCGGCGGCGTTTTGACATTCT
>JAMXLG010000098.1 GCA_024281135.1 Vulcanimicrobiia bacterium
GGGAACAGGTACGTGCCGCGCGCGAGCGCCGTTTGCAACTGCTGAATCGGCGTCATGTCGTCCATGATGTAGATCGAACGGCCGTGCGTCGCGATCACGAGATCGTTAAACTGCGGCTGCATGCGAATGTCGTGAACGGAAACGGTCGGAAGATTGTTCTTGAACTTCTCCCACTTGTTGCCGCCGTCGAACGAAATCCACATCCCTTCTTCCGTGCCGAGATAGGCGACATTGCGGTTGTGGATGTCGGCCGCGACCGCACGAGCCCACTGATCGGACGGAAGTCCGTTTGTAATCGGCGTCCAGTGTTTGCCGAAATCGCGCGTTACGAAGACGTACGGCTTGTTGTCGCCGGTATAATGTCCGTCGTTGATCGCATAGGCGGTGCCGTCAACGAGCGGCGACGGCGAGATCGAGGCAAAGCGCCCGAATTCGGGGCCGTCCGGCGGCGTTACGTTTTGCCAGTGTTTTCCGCCGTCGCGTGTGAGTTGCACGAGACCGTCGTCTGTGCCGACCCAAATCTCGCCCTTCGCAATCTTCGATCCCTCGATATCGAGAATCGTGTCGCTCTCTTCTGCTCCCGACACGTCATGCGTAATCGGGCCGCCCGACGGCGCTTGGTGTTCCTTGTCGTTGCGCGTAAGATCGGGGCTGATAATCGTCCAGTGAAGTCCGCGGTCCTTCGTCTGGAAGAGACGGTTCCCGCCGACCCAGCCGATATGTCCGTCCCATGGTGCAAAGGCAATCGGTGTTTCCCAGTTCCAGCGAATTCTCGCTTGGCGATTGTCGAACGACTCGATCGCCGTTTGGAGATAAGGCTGAACGAACCAGCCGTCTTTGGTAACTCTATTCGTAACGAGCACGACGCCGTTTTCGGAATCGGCCCAAATGAAATTGGGATCGATCGGATCCGGGACTGACCATTCGCCGTCACCACCGACGACGTTGATCCATGCTTTGTTTTGGATGCCGGAGGAATCTTGCGTGTTGTTCGGCGCGCACCAGGCGTTGTTATCTTGCAAGCCGCCGCAAACCCAATACGGATTCTCGTTGGAAAGTCCGACGCGATACACTTGCGCAATTGGAAGATTCGCTGAGAAGAACCAGTTGGCGCCGTTATCGACGGTCAACGCATAGCCACCGTCTTCACCGACGATGATACGCGTCGGATCCGCGGGCGAAATCCAGATCGCGTGAAAGTCGACGTGGACTGGATCGGCGATTTCCTTGAACGTCTTGCCGCCGTCGGTCGATTTCGCAAGCGCTTCGGAAACCGCATACACGACGTCGGGATTCTTCGAATCAACGCCGATGTGCGAGAAGTAGAACGGCCGTTGATCGACGAGCGTGTCCTTCGAGACCATCGTCCAGTTGTTGCCGCCGTCATCGCTGCGCCACAGGATACCTTGCTTTGATTCGATGAGCGCGTAGACGCGGTTCGGGTTGCTCGGAGCAATGGCGAGACCGATGCGTCCCAGCGTGTCGGTCGGTAATCCATGTCCCGCCAGTTTCGTCCACGTTTTTCCGCCGTCGGTCGATTTGTACAGACCGTCGTCGGGACCGCCGCTCGTGAACGTCCAAGGCCTGCGTTGGAACGTCCACATGCCCGCATACACGATGTTCGGGTTCTGCGGATCCATCGCCAAGTCGGAAACGCCGGTTTGCGGTCCGGTGTAGAGCGTCTTCGTCCACGTCTTGCCACCGTCTTCCGTGACGAACGCGCCGCGGTCGGGGCTGTCATTGAAGAGATCGCCGAGTGCACCGACGATCACGTGATTGTGATTGCGCGGATCGACGACGATACGCGAAATTTGCTTCGTAGCGGCGAGACCCATGTTCGTCCACTTGTCGCCGCCGTCGGTCGTCTTATAGACACCGTCACCGTAACTTACGTCGTTGCGCGGGTTCGCTTCGCCGGTCCCGACCCACACGGTGTTGTTGTCCGTCGGATCAATCGTGACGGCGCCGATCGCTGCCACGGTTTCCTTCTCAAAGACGGGATCCCACGTCTGAGCGCCATTGCTGCTCTTCCACACGCCGCCACCTGCCGAGCCGATGTAGTACAGCCTCGGATCGGTCGCGGAACCCGCAACGGCGGCGACGCGGCCACCGGCGGTCGCCGGGCCGATCTCGCGCCAATTCATGTTGCCGTACGGCGGTCCCGGTGTGGGCGTCGGCGACGGCGTCGGGGTCGGCTTTGCCGGCTTCGCGGGAGCCTCAGCTCCAGGAGTCGGCGATGCGGCCGGGGTCGGCGTCGCCTGCGCAAATGCCGGCGCTCCTGATAGCGTTGCCATCGCAGCGCAGCACAAGAGCCCGACCAACAGACGTGACTTCACTCTTCCTCCTTGTTTAAACCGGTTTGCGGTCCGTTTACGCAGTGCCAATTTCCTGCGCGCACCGCATCAAAGAAGAATCAGAAGCGCTAGAACATGCCTAGGCGTGCAATGCGCGCACCGCAACGATGCCTGCATAGGCCGCGATGAAGCCGAGGATGACGCTGCCTGCACTGTAGGAAAGAGAGAGAAATGCGGCGCGCTCGCTCGCGAGCATCACCGTATCGAGCGAAAACGTCGAGAACGTCGTGTAGCCGCCGAGAACTCCAGTCATCAAGAAGATGCGAACGAGCGGACTGATGCTGAGAACGCGCGTCTGTGACAGTTCAAAGACGACGCCGATGATCAAACTGCCGGTGATATTGATCGCGAACGTTCCCCACGGAAAACCGGGTCCGAAGCGCTGCGTGAAGCCGAGCGTTACCACGTAACGCAATACAGAACCAATGCCGCCGCCGATGAAGATGGCTGCGAGCGCAGGCCAGTTGACGAGCGCGCTCACCGTTTCGGCTCGCCGCTCTTGTAGCGAATGATCTCAACGGTCTCGAGCGTGATGAGTCCTTCGTGCACCATTTCGTCGAGGACCGGAATGAAGTCGCGGATCTTCTCCTCGCTATCGACGATCTCGATGAGCACCGGGAGATCGGTCGACAGATCGAAGACGCGAGCGGCGTGAACGACCGAATGTCCGCCGAAGCCTTCGATACCTTTGAACACCGTTGCGCCGGCGAGCCCGGCCTTACGCGCGCGTTCAACGATCGCGGTATATAGCGGTTGGTTGCCGTGACGATCGCTTTCGCCGATGAAGACGCGCAGAAGCTTTCCGGTCGTCTCGGACTTCATCGGGTGCGGTGCTCGGCTTGGTATCGGGGCACGTTCACATGCACCGCATACCACTGCGAGTAGGCGATCGCCGCGCACATCACGACAAAGAAAATCACAATCCCGATGGCCCAAGCACGACGCGCGCGAGGCGACATATTTCTTGACACAACCTTCGCCGTTCGTCAGGGGAAATGAGAGGACCGTCCTGCATGGAATCCGGTTATCCCGATTGAAACTCCGCGACCCATGAGCCGACGCCGTGCCCCGCTGCTCGCGGGACTTTGTTGCGCACTTGGGCTGGTTTTTCCAGTTGCCGCGCCGGCCGCGACCCATGCGGTCCCGGCAAACTCCGTCACCATCGCTGCCTACGCGTCCGTCTTGCGTGAATACAATCCGCAGCTGCCGCAATGGCAGAGCAAGGATCTTGCGCGTCACCTTTTGGTGACCGCGCAGCGATGGAAAATCGATACCAATATGCTCGCCGCTATCGTCAGCGTCGAGTCGAGTTGGCATACGCATGCACTTTCATATACCGGTGCGATCGGCCTCGGCCAACTGATGCCGGGCACTGCGGCGACCCTGGGCGTCAATCCGCGCGATCCCGTCCAAAATCTCTCCGGTGCCGCCCGCTACTTGCGCGGCCTGCTCGAACATTTCGGCGCGAACCCGCGCCGCTACGAGTTGACCTTCGCCGCGTATAACGCGGGTCCGAAAGCCGTCGAAGAATTCGGCGGCATTCCGCCGTACGGCGAAACGCAGCACTACGTGCTCAAAGTCTTACGCGCGTGGCATTACTTGCAACACTCCGTCCACATTCCGACCGCCTCATTCGAACTCGCAAAAGCAAAAGCAAACGGCATTGGCGCAACCGGCGCCGACGTCGACTACTGGCTCAACGACAACAACAGCCAATAACCCCCGTGTCATCCTGAGCTCAGGATGACACGATGGAGGCGATCGCGTCGAGAAGCGAATGGGTTGCGTCTATCAGAAAGCCACGCGCGTTTGCGTTTCTCGCGACGTCGACATCGCTCGTTTTGTCTCCGACGACCGCGATCTCCGACGGATCGAGTTGCCAGTCGCGTGCCGCGTCTAACACGAGCTTAGGTTTCGGTTTGCGGCATTCGCAGTCGTCGTTGGGCGCGTGCGGACAGATGTACCACCCGTCGAACGGTCCGAGTAATTCGTCTACGCGCGCGTTTACGGCGCGCATCTGTTCGTCCGTAATCATGCCGCGCCCGATGCCGCTTTGATTCGTCAGCACGCCGACTTTGAGTCCGGCAGCACGTAACTCGTCCAGCAGTTCCTTCGCGAGCGGAACCGGCTGAACGAGTTGCGGATCTCCGTTGTAAGGCACGTCGATGACGATCGTGC
Organism: Vulcanimicrobiia bacterium; assembly: GCA_024281135.1. Next base: position 4,533 of record JAMXLG010000098.1, read on the forward strand.
CATCGCGGTCGAAGAGCACGCCGCGAATCCTACGGGACGGCGACGTAGACCTCCGCGCCTTTTTCCAAGAACTCTTTCGACTTCTCTTCCATGCCCTTTTCAGCGAACTCGCGGACTTCTTGCGTGATCTTCATCGAGCAGAAATGCGGACCGCACATCGAGCAGAAGTGCGCGATCTTCGCGCCCGGCGCCGGAAGCGTTTCGTCGTGAAATTCGCGCGCGGTGTCGGGATCGAGTGCGAGATTAAACTGATCTTCCCACCGGAATTCGAAACGCGCTTTGGAAAGCACGTCGTCCCAGTGCCGCGCACGCGGATGTCCCTTTGCAAGATCGGCGGCGTGCGCTGCGATCTTGTATGCGATAACGCCGTCTTTGACGTCTTTCTTGTTGGGCAAGCCGAGATGTTCTTTCGGCGTGACATAACAGAGCATCGCGGTGCCGTACCAGCCGATCATCGCCGCGCCGATCGCGCTCGTGATGTGATCGTAGCCCGGCGCAATGTCCGTCACGAGCGGTCCGAGCGTATAGAACGGCGCTTCGTGGCAGATCTCGAGCTGCTTGTCCATGTTCTCTTTGATCAAGTGCATCGGCACGTGGCCCGGGCCTTCGATCATCACTTGCACATCGTGCTTCCACGCAATCTGCGTCAGCTCGCCGAGTGCCTCGAGTTCGCCGAATTGCGCCGCGTCGTTCGCATCGGCCGTGCATCCCGGACGCAATCCGTCGCCGAGCGAGAACGAAATGTCGTACGCCTTCATGATCTCGCAGATATCTTCGAAGTGAGTGTAGAGGAAGTTCTCTTTGTGGTGTGACAGGCACCACTTCGCAAGAATCGAGCCGCCGCGCGAGACGATTCCGGTCACGCGGTTCGCCGTCAACGGCACGTAGCGCAACAGAACGCCCGCGTGAATCGTGAAGTAGTCGACGCCCTGTTCTGCTTGTTCGATCAACGTGTCGCGGTAGATTTCCCACGTGAGTTCTTCCGCTTTGCCGTTGACTTTTTCGAGCGCCTGATAAATCGGTACCGTGCCAATTGGAACCGGGGAATTACGGATGATCCACTCACGCGTTTCGTGGATATTCTTTCCCGTCGAAAGATCCATCACCGTGTCGGCGCCCCAGCGCGTGGCCCACGTCATTTTATCGACTTCTTCTTCGATCGTCGACGTGATGGCAGAATTTCCAATGTTCGCGTTGATTTTCACGTGGAAATTGCGGCCGATGATCATCGGCTCGGTTTCCGGATGATTGATGTTTGCGGGAATGATCGCGCGTCCGGATGCGACTTCATTGCGCACAAACTCAGGCGTCACGCCCTCGCGAATCGCGATGAACTCCATCTCTTTCGTGATCTCGCCGCGGCGTGCGTAGTGCATCTGCGTCACATTGCCGTCGCCGCGTCCGCGCGCGGCGATCCACGGCGCGCGCAATTTGGGCAGCCCGTTCTTCAAATCGATCTGCACCGACGGGTCCGTGTACGGACCGCTCGTGTCATAGACGGTATGCGTCGTTCCGTCCGTCAACCCAATCTCGCGAACGGGCACGCGAATCGACGGGTCGCTGCCCTCGAGGTAAACCTTCACTGAAATCTCCCTTCCTGCACCGGCATTACCCGGCGCGTGCAGCGGTCGACGCAACTGCGCCCTCTCAGCCTGCGTGGATTTGCGCTGAACGCGCAAATCCGACCAAGCTCCCGCGGTGATTCACGCCTACGACGCAATGAGCCGATAGTCATTTGGGGCTGGTGACCCATCGATGGTTGCCCCGTTCTCCGAACTCGGTGCCCCGCCGACGCCGACCCCGATGCCGACCGGAGCGCCGTCCCGATTACGATCAGCGGCCGCCCTGCGGCGCAGGCGCCGCAAATTCGCCTACCGCATCCGATGACGAGGCCAACGCCTCTCCTAAACTAAAAACGGGAAGCGCGTGCTTCCGTATCTGACACTCGGCGGCGCACAACTCGCAGTTGGCGCCGCCGCTATTTTCGCCCGTTATGCGCTTGCCGGCGCTGGTCCGCTCGCGGTTGCAGCGGGACGCCTCGTCATTGCTACCGCCGTTCTCGCATTGCTTTCCGTTACGCGCCGCACCGCGCTCGGACCGACCACAACGACACATCAACGTATGATTCTCGGCGTCGCCGGAGTTGCGCTTGCCGCGCATTTTGCGTCGTGGATTGCCTCACTCGATTACACGTCGGTCGCGGTCTCAACGCTCCTCGTTTCAACGACGCCGATTTGGACTGCAGCGTACGACGCACTCGTTCACCGGCGCATGCTCTCTCGCGCTTCAACCGTCGCGTTCGTTGCCGGTGCGATCGGATTGTGGATGGTCGCCGGTTTCGATCGCACGCCCGCGCCGCATCCGGGATTCGAGTGGATCGGCAATTGCCTCGCCATCATCGGCGCGATCGCATTTGCCGCATATCTAACGCTTGTGCGAACGGTTCGACACGAGCTGAGCACTCAGCGCATCGTGACGCACACGTACGGATGGGCGGCGCTCGTTCTAGTTCTCGCGGCGATCGTCGCGCATCAACCACTGCCACCCGCCTCGGCAACGACCTCATGGGCCGGAATCGCAGCGATGGCGCTCATTTCGCAGTTGCTCGGGCACACCGCCATCAACGCGTCGTTGCGCTGGTTTTCTCCAAGCGCCATCTCGTTTGCGAATCTACTTGAACCGGTTTTTGCGGCCGCTCTGGCGTTTATCATCTTCCAGGAACCCGTCCCGCCGCTCGCACTGCTGGGCGCTGTGATCCTCCTAACTGCCGTCTTCGTTGTGCTGCGGGACGAGCGGGAATTGGTCGCAGCCGCCCCTCAATAAATTGGCCCGTTCCGGACCGCCAATTGGCACGGTCCACTGGAATGGGATTCTTTACCGGGGCGGAATGGCCAGGTCATGGAAACGTTGCCCGCCCCCTTTGCCACCGCGAACGTCGACCCGGATCCGCAGGAAACGAGCGAATGGATCGACGCGATGCGCGCCGTCATTGCCGTTGAGGGCCCCGAACGCGCGCGCGATCTCCTCGAAAAGCTCGTCTCTGAAGCGCGCCGCGGCGGCGCACACGTTTCGCTCGGGCTCGAAACGCCGTACGTGAACACGATTCCGCTCGAAGCGCAACCGGTGTATCCCGGGGACCTCGAAGTAGAGGCGCGATTGCGCCACTACGTTCGCTGGAATGCGGCCGCAATGGTCGTGCGCGCAAACAAAATCTCCTCTGAACTAGGCGGGCACGTCGCGACCTTCGCATCCGCGGCGACACTGTACGACGTCGGCTTCAATCATTTTTTCCGCGCACCGTCGGAAGGGTTCGGCGGCGACATGGTCTTCTTTCAAGGGCATAGCTCACCGGGAATCTATGCGCGCGCTTTTTTAGAAGGACGTATCGACGAAGCGCACCTCGAGCGTTTCCGCCAAGAAGTCGACGGCGGCGGTCTTTCATCATATCCGCATCCGTGGTTGATGCCGGAGTACTGGCAATACCCGACGGTGTCGATGGGCCTCGGGCCGATCATGTCGATCTATCAAGCGCACTTCATGCGTTACATCCACGATCGCGGATTGAAAGATACGGCCGGACGCAAAGTGTGGACGTTCGTAGGCGACGGCGAAACGGATGAACCGGAAACTCTCGGCGCGATTTCGCTTGCGGGACGCGAAAAACTTGACAACTTGATTTGGGTGATCAACGCGAATTTGCAACGTCTCGACGGACCGGTTCGCGGCAACGGCAAGATCATTCAAGAGCTCGAGCGCGTCTTCAAAGGCGCCGGCTGGAACGTCATTAAAGTCATTTGGGGAAGCCGTTGGGATCAGTTGCTCCAGGCTGATACGACGGGCCGCCTCACGCAATTGATGAACGAGACCGTCGACGGCGACTATCAAACGTATAAATCGCGCAACGGCAAATACGTTCGCGACGAATTCTTTGGGCGATATCCGGAGACGGCGAAGCTCGTCGAACACTGGACGGACGACGAAGTGTGGGCGCTGCAGCGCGGCGGTCACGATCCGATCAAGGTATATGCCGCATACAAAGCTGCGGTCGAACATAAAGGCCAGCCGACAGTTATCCTCGCGAAGACGATCAAGGGCTACGGCATGGGTGAGGCCGGCGAAGGCCTCAACATCGCGCATCAAGCGAAAAAAATGGAAATCGAGCAGATGCGCACGTTCCGCGACCGCTTTCAAATTCCGGTCAACGACCTGCAAGTCGAACAAATCTCCTTCTACAAGCCGCCGGAAGACAGCGCCGATATGCGCTATCTGCGCGAACGGATGAAGGTGCAAGGTTCGCTTCCGCAACGCCGCCGCAAATCCGAATCACTCGCAGTGCCGCCGCTCTCGGCGTTTGAAGCGCAACTCAAAGGGACGGGCGATCGTGAAATCTCGACCACGATGGCCTTCGTGCGCATTCTCAACACGATCGCGCGCGACGCAACAGTCGGTCCGCGCATCGTTCCGATCGTCGCGGACGAATCGCGCACGTTCGGCATGGAAGGCATGTTCCGGCAGCTCGGCATCTACTCGTCGGTGGGACAGCTCTATCACCCGCAAGACGCCGAGCAGCTCATGTGGTACCGCGAGGACAAACACGGGCAGATTCTGCAGGAAGGCATCAACGAAGCGGGCGCGATTTCGTCATTCATTTCTGCCGGTACGTCGTATTCGAATCACGATCTGCCGATGGTGCCGTTCTACATCTTCTACTCGATGTTCGGCTTCCAGCGCGTCGGCGATCTCGCATGGGCCGCGGGCGATTCACGCACGCGCGGCTTCTTGCTCGGCGGAACGTCGGGCCGCACGACGCTCAACGGCGAAGGCCTGCAGCACGAAGACGGCCACAGCCAAGTCTTCGCATCGTTTATTCCGAACTGCCGCAGCTACGATCCGACGTACTCATACGAAGTCGCCGTCATCGTTCAAGACGGCTTGCGCCGGATGCTCACCGAGCAAGAAGATATCTACTACTACATCACGTTGCTCAACGAGAACTACGCGCATCCCGACATGCCCGAAGGTGCCGCCGAAGGCATCTTACGCGGTATGCACTTGATTCATGACGCAGGCAAGCTCGACAAGAAGACGCCTCGCGCGCAACTGATGGGTTCGGGTGCGATTCTACGTGAAGTGATTGCCGGCGCGGATCTTCTCGCGAAGGATTGGGAGGTGCAGTCGGACATCTGGAGCGTCACGAGTTTCAACGAGCTGCAACGCGACGGTGTCGAAGTTTCGCGTCAGAACATGTTCAATCCGAAGGCGCAGCCGAAGCTCTCGTACGTTGAAACGATGCTAGGTGACCGACAAGGCCCCGCGATCGCATCGACGGATTATATTCGGCTCTACGCAGAATCGATTCGTCCGTACGTCGGAAACCGCCGCTACCTGACGCTCGGCACGGATGGGTACGGCCGCAGCGACACGCGCAAAAAGCTGCGCGAGTTTTTCGAAGTCAATCGCTACTATGTCGCACTTGCCGCGCTGCACGCGCTCGCTCAAGACGGAACGATCGACGCAAAACGTGTGGCCGAGGCGATTCAGAAGTACGGCATCGACCCGAACAAACCCAATCCGATCACCGTCTAAAAGAAGAGATTACGCTTGAGTACACCGTTGGAAGTTCGCGTACCCGACATCGGCGATTTCAAGGACGTGCCGGTGATCGAAGTTCTGGTCAAACCCGGCGACCGCGTGAAGAAAAACGATTCGCTGGTAACGCTCGAAAGCGAGAAAGCTTCGATGGAAGTGCCTTCGACGGAAGAAGGCGTGGTCGAGACCGTAAACGTCAAGGTCGGGGATCGCGTGTCGCAAGGTATGCCGATCGTCACGCTCGCGTCGAAAGGCGACGCACCTGCGCCGGCTGAAGCGTCCGCGCCCGCCGCTGCCGCAATTTCGGCTGCGACATCGAAGATCGAATTGCGCGTTCCCGATATCGGCGATTTCAAAGACGTGCCGGTGATCGAAGTGCTCGTGAAGCCGGGGCAAACGGTAGAAAAAGAAGCGCCGCTGATCACGCTCGAGAGTGAAAAGGCGTCGATGGAAGTCCCCGCGACGCAGAGCGGTACCGTCGAAGACGTGCGCGTGAAAGTCGGCGACAAGGTGTCGCAGGGCACCGTCATTGCGACGCTTCGCTCGACCGAAGCCGCACCAGCACCAGCATCAGCGCCGCCAACCGCGATCGCACCGCCTCCGCCGCCGCAACCCGCGCCGGTGCAAGCCACGGCCGGGCAATCCATCGCAACGCAAGCAGCGCCGCAGCCGCGCAACGGTGTCGTTCACGCTTCGCCCGCAATCCGGCGCTTCGCTCGTGAACTCGGCGTCGATTTGCACGGGGTAGGCGGAAGCGGACCGCACGGCCGTGTGACCCGCGAAGACGTGCAGAACTTTGTGAAGCGCGCGTTGCGCGACGGCAGCGGCGCCGTTGCCGCCGGTGGCGGCACGTCGTTTGCGGGCCTTCCGCCTTGGCCAAAGATCGACTTCGCCCAGTACGGTAAGATCGAACGCAAGCCGCTACCGCGCATCAAGAAATTCTCGGGGCCGAATCTCCATCGCAATTGGCTTCAGATTCCACACATTACAAATTACGACGAAGCCGACGTCACCGACCTCGAAGCATTCCGCAACGAAATCAACGCGGAACAAACTAAGACCGGTGGATCCAAACTCACGATGCTCGCGTTCTTGATTCGCGCGTCGGTTGCGGCACTCAAGAAGTTCCCCGAGTTCAACAGCTCGCTCGACGGCGAAGACCTCGTACTCAAGCGCTACTACAACATCGGCTTTGCTGCCGATACGCCGAACGGATTGGTCGTGCCGGTCCTCAAGAATGCGGACTCGAAGGGACTGCTCGAGACTGCGAGCGAGACGGCGGAACTTGCCGCCAAAGCACGCGACGGAAAACTAGGCATGGCGGATATGCAGGGTAGCACGTTTACGATCTCATCGATCGGCGGCATCGGCGGAACGCAGTTCACGCAAATCGTGAACGCTCCCGAAGTCGCGATTCTCGGTGCGACACGTGCTGCAATGAAACCGGTATGGAACGGATCGTCGTTCGATCCGCGCCTGATGCTTCCAATTAGCGTGAGCTACGATCATCGCGTGATCGACGGCGCCGGCGCCGCTCGTTTCTTGGTCTACGTCGCTTCGATCTTGCGCGATTTCCGCCGCGTCATGCTATAGCGCGACGCAACGCACCTCGCCCGAAGGAAGCGGAAAAACGTTTCCGGGCAACCGAAGCTGATGTTCGATCGTGACGCCGGGTGAGAATCGTCCGGCGTCACGTACTCTCGTCAGCAACTTGTCGCCGGCGTAAAGCCCGAACTCGACGCTCGTAATTGGCCGATCGCTTTGATTCACAAACGCGATGTCGAGCACGGGCTTCGGGGCGAAGATCGTCGGGTTGTAGTAAATCGACCCGTTGTCCCAATAGTTATAGTAGGGACTGACGGGCCACGCGGACGGGGTGTTCACCGCAACCACGCGCGCTTCGTCCGTCGCCATACAGCTCAGGACTTTGACCAGCAGCGCCGCGGCGAGAACCCAGCCCGCGAGCATACATGCACCTATTGAGGAGGCGGTGACTCGTACATCTGCCGCCGCTTATGCTGCGGGAGATGCGGATTGCGCCAGTGCGTGCCGTCCGCGAACGAAATGCGTAGCGGAACGCAATGCGGGAGTCCGGTTTGCAACGGAAATACGTTCGGGCTGATGCCGAACTCGTGCTTGATCTCGACACCCGGAGAGAACGTACCGACGTCTTTAACCTCTGCGACGAGATTTCCGTTTGCGATCAATCCAAACTCGATCTGCTTCATCACTCTGTTCGTTTGATTCGTGTAGTTGATCGCAAGCGTTGGGTTATTTTGCACGTATGCCGGCTGCCAGTAGCGATAGCCGTACACGTCGTTCCAGAAGTAGGGATTGTATGGATAGTATGCCGGCGTGTACGCCGGCCCGTAGGCAACCGCGTTCTGACGCGGATCGCACGTCGTAACCTTGACGGGGTGAGCCGGAGGCTCTTCCGGCTGGGCAAACGCGGGGCTGAATGATCCCGCGCTGAGAAGTACGGCTACAACGAGCCGGGCGGCGATCTTTTTCATGCTCGCACGCTTCGATCAGAACGCGATGAAACCCGGTCTCGCGAAAACCGCTCGTCGAGCGAAAAGGCCCGAGTGGCGGGCCACATCAAGATTACGGCGGCAAGAGCGGCAAGATCGGGTTCGATATCCACAAATCCGCCGATGGTTGCATAGGCGCCCCGCATCACCCAATAGTTTGCCAACAAGAAGATGCTTGCAGATGCGGCAAAGCGAGTGAATAACCCGAGCACCAGCGCAACGCCGACGAGTGTCTCACCCCACTGGACGAGAAAGGCAAAAACTGATACGTGCGGGAGAACGATGCTGACCACAAAATCGTGATATGGTCCTGTCGTTCCAGCGGTGAATTGACGCAACCATTTTTCGCATTGCCCCCCTGCGCGAATGAAGTTCGGGTTCGCGAGTTTTAACCCGCCATTGACGAGCCACACGAATCCAAGAAAGAGACGAATCGCGGGAGCATACCGCATGGCGTCAGCCTACCGCGGTTCGCGTCAGAAAGGCATCAGAGAGGGGTCAAATCTCAAGCCCGGAAGCGTGCGGTAATGGAGGCATCCGAGGGCATTACGTTCCTAACGGAGCGAATCGACGCGATCGAACGCGAGCGAGACGATTTGTTAGTCAAATCCCAGCGCCTCGAGATGCTGCAGCGCTCGTTCGTCGATATCATCGCCGCTAGCAACGAGCAAGCCTTGGCCGCAGCGGCTTTGCGCGGCGTATGGCTCGGGCTCGGTTTCAGTCGCGCGTTGTGGTTTAGAATCGAAGGGACGAACGAGCTAGCAGCGCTCTACGAACTCGACGGCGATGCAGTTCATGATTCGGAATACGGCGGGACGCTTCCGGATTCGAGTGCTTTATACCGCGTGCTATCGCGGGATAGCGACATTATCACCGGTTTTGCAGGCGACTTCGATGACCCGCTCTTCGATACGCGCCGCCGCTATGCGGCAGCAGCGGTCCGCCCGCAGTCCGGCAAGACGTACATTCTGTATGCCGACGGCTCGAACGAACGCGCTGCTTCTGCATGGAGCGTTGCATCGCTTCAAGAGCTTGCCACACACGCAACGTTTGCTCTTGAACGAATGCGTATGGCGAAAGAGTTGGAACGCCTCGCGATGCGCGATCCCCTCACGGGACTCTTCAATCGACGCGCGTTGATGGAACGGCTCGACGTCGAACTGGCTACGATTCGCCGCACCGGATCCGAGTTAGCTTTTGCCATGATTGACGTCGATGATTTCAAACGGATCAACGACACGCGTGGGCACGCCGCCGGCGACGAAGCCCTTAAAACAATCGCAACCATTCTCGAATCGGAAACACGCGAGACGGACGTTGCGGCTCGATTCGCCGGCGACGAATTTTCTCTGATCATGCCGCGCAGCGATCGAGGCGCCGTCGATGTAGTAATGGGCCGAATCTACACTGTACTTCATTCGAATGGCTTAAGCTGCTCTATAGGTGTAGCGTTCGCGCGGGAAGATGACGAAAGCGAGCAGCTGATTTCAGGCGCGGACGAAGCTGTCTACGCCGCGAAGGCCGCGGGTAAGAATTGCTACCGGATCGCCGGAGCGCCTTCGTAGCGCTCGATGATTTTGCGCGCGTGCTCGACGATACGTGAGCGCAACGCCTCGGGTTCGACCAAGGTAATTGAATCGCCCCAACTCACCAGCGCATTCACCGCGGAATCTTCGCTTGCGAACATAATGCGCAGCAGAGACTGATCCGCCTCGGAAGCTGGCTCCGTCGGCCAGTAGCCCATGACCATCGACATCGAATCGGCATCGACCCGAACGACAACCGGAAACCGCCCTTGCGTCTCGAATAATTTCATCGTCGTTTCGCGCCAATGTGTATCGAGATCGAAGGAGCCGTCGCGCTCGTAGCGTTCGTCGAGTTCGCGTAATTCGCGGATGCGGTCGGCACGAAAACTGCGGAATCCCTCGCCCGTCTTCGCGACGAGATACCATACGCCGGCTTTGGAAACCAGGCCGTACGGGTCGACCGCGCGTGTCGTCTGCGAGCGCATGCGGTCTTCGTACACTAACTCGATCCGGCGATCGTCCCACACCGCGCGTCGAAGCAGCGCGAGCTTCTCGGTCGGAGGATCGCTTTGATTCCAGCGGCGCTGATCGATGTGAATGCGGCCGCGCGCCTTTTCCGCGGCGTGGCGTTGCGCGTCGGAGAGACCGCCCCGCAGTTTTTCGAGCGCGCGATCGAAATTCGCGCCGAGACCGAGGTCGGCGAGCACGTTGCCGCCGCCGACGAAGATCGCACGGATCTCTTCCTCGCCGAAATGTAAGAGCGCTTTGCGATAGCCGTCGGCGAGTGCAATGCCGCCTTCAGCGCCCCGCTCGGCATACACCGGAATTCCCGATGCCGAAAGCGCGTCGACGTCGCGATAAATCGTCCGTTCGGATACTTCGAGCCGTATCGCGAGGTCGCGCGCGGTGCGCCGTTGCGCCGATTGGAGCAACAACAACAGTGACACGAGCCGGTCTGCTTTCATCCTGGGAACAGCCTGGCAAACCTC
>JAMXLG010000099.1 GCA_024281135.1 Vulcanimicrobiia bacterium
TTTAATTGTAATGCCGCTTGAATTGGGTCCCTATCCAGAACGGAGCCGCGATCTTGCAATTGCCCAGGCGCTATCGTATTTGCCGCTATGTGCCAGCCGCTTAGCTGCTTTTTGGGGTGTGAGCAAAAGATTTTATGTAATGCGCTGCGGAGATTGCGGGCTGCAGATCATGAGTCGGTTGTGCAACCGCGCGCGGCGACGTGTGGCGCACGGGTGTAGATGCCGCAGCGATGTTGTCCACCGATGGGCGAGACGTCTCGATTGCTACTCTACATAGCGCTATGACTTCACAGCAAGCGCTTTTTGCGGATTGTCCAATGCGTGAGCGACTTCGTCTTGAATGTCACTATTCCGATCGTGAGCTTTCACGTAGTTCAGTGCCAAGGCGTAGGCTTTCGCGAGCGCTCCGTCTGCAGCGACTGCAACGTCGGGCGCGATGCCGGTGCCTTCCCAATTCGTCTTCGTCACGGGGCTGTACGCGCGCCCTTCAGGAATGAAGATACCGAACGAGTTGCCGACATCATGCACGCCTCCCGGATTTGCTCCACCGCCCGTCGTCTCGCCGACGATCGTCACGCGTTTGAGGTTGTGCAGATCGTAGGTGAATTGTTCTGCGCATGAAAACGTGTGCGAGCTCGTGAGCAGATAAACCGGCTTGTTTAGATAGAGCGGGCCCGGAACGGTCGGAGCGGTATACTGCTGAATTTCGCGCGTTGCCCCGGTTTTTGAATTCCGCCACATCAGCGACGTGATGGGCTGCTGAGAATCGAAGAAATACGCTTCGATCGTCTCCGCCGCGATTGGATCGCCGCCTCCGTTATGGCGGAGGTCGAGAATCAAGGCGTCGGTGTTCGCAAGAAATGCCATGGTGGCCGCGATGGTTTGTCCGACGTCCGGATCTCCCGAGAAATAGTTGAAATCGACGTAGCCGACGTTGCCCGGTAAGCGCCGTACAGATGCGAAGCCATAGTTGTTCAAGAGCTCGACGCGATGCTGCGCCGCCTTGTCGACCGGGTCGTTTCCCTCTTCTTGCGGATCAAACGGATAACGAAGCCGGACGTGTTTGTCGCGCGTGACGGCAAACAAATCGTCGTTCACGGTCGAGCGAAGCGTCTCGGGATTCGAGATTGCCTCATAGCCTTTCGTCTTTTCCTTCAACATCGTAACCGCTCGCGTCGCGACATCGGGAAAGACGTACATCTTGAACGCCTTCTCAGCATTTGCCATGATGCTGTCGACCTGCACAGGCGTGAGCGAAGTGGTGGTTGCGGCGAGGATGAGCGCGTGGAACATGGACTAAGATCTCCCGGCCCAAAAGGGGTTGGCGCTGTCGGTTTGAGAGATATGATAACGCAAAATAAGCTGCGCTTCACACCGATATCTGAGGAGTTCAAAGCACTTCGCGGAAGAAAACGCGGCAATGGATGCGATTGACAGAGATATACTCAGCGCACTCGAGAAGAACGGCCGGGTCTCGTTCAAAAGCCTCGCCGAGTCCGTGGGCTTAAGCGCTAACGCCGTTGCAGAACGCGTTCGCAAACTGGAAGAACGCGGCGTCATTCGAAGGTTTACGGCCGATCTCGATCCGCGCGCGTTCGGCTTGACGTTACAAGCGCTCATCGAGGTCAAGATGGAGTCCACGACGACGGCAGCGCAGTTCGAGGCTCGCGCCGCCGCAACGCCGGGCGTTGTCCGCGCATTCGTCACCACTGGACGATACGACTGGGTCTTAGAAGTCGTCGCTCGCGATCAGCACGATCTGCAACGCATCATCGAAGACTTACGCGCCGGCGGCCTCACGCGCGACACGTACAGCCGCATCTTGGCGAGCGACCGCCGCTTCCCGTTGAGACTCGATCGGCCGTAGCCGTTGACGTTCATCGCTCCGTGATTCACGAAAACAAGCGTCGTGTTCACCCGCTTGCGGAAGAAAATCGGTTCGCATAAGCACGAGTTGACGTTTTTCGGATAGCCGCCTTGTCCAGGTGCCCGTAATCTAATGGTATGCGCTTGATTACGCTCGTCGCACTGGTACTGGTCACCGCATGCAGCCACACAGCGGCGACGGCTTCCGCAGCTGCGCCGGGCGAATGGCGCACGTTCACGGGGAACTGGATCGCGACCGGAACGCGCAGCACAATTCCGTTAGGTGCAGACCGGCGTGCGTCGATTGCGGATCTAGAAGGCACGATGCTGCTTTCCGGCGATGAACGACCGGCGCGCGGATTCCGCGGTGAAGCGATCGTGTTCAACGATACTGGAGCAAACGCAGAAGGCCGAGGCGTCTGGACGGACTCGGACGGCAGTCAAATCTTCAGCGAGTTTCACGGTACTGGCGTCGCACGAGGTAAGAAAATCGAAGGGACGTTTATTGGCGGCACCGGGCGCTTCATGGGCGCAACGGGCTCGTACACGTTCACGTGGCAATTCGTGATCGATACCGAGGACGGGGGGATACAAGGCCAAACGAGCGATCTTTCCGGGCGCATTCGCGCGGGCAAGAACCCATGAGTAGTCCCGGCTTGATCGTCCGGCGAATCATTCCATTTGCCGTGGGCATCGGCATTTGGTTAACGCCGATTCCCTCAGGCCTAACGCCCGCGGCATGGCACCTGTTCGCGATTTTTATTTCAGCGATTATCGCCGTGTTAGACGGTGCCTATCCGCTACTGACATCAACAATGCTTGCGATCGCAGCCGTGGTTTTTACCGGTACGCTCACACCGGCAAAAGCGTTTGAGGGCTTTTCGAGCTCGACGGTACTGCTCGTCGTCGTCGCGTTCATGGTCGCGCAGGCGGTCGTCAAATCCGGACTTGGCCGCCGCATCAGCCTCTTCATGGTCAGCCGTTTTGGCCGCTCGTCTCTGGGTCTCGCGTACAGCATCGTTCTTACCGATGCATTGATCGCACCGGCATTCCCCAGCAATACGGCGCGTGGCGGTGTCTTATTTCCCATCGTGCTTTCGGTTTCAGAAGGCTCCGGCTCGAAACCGGATGACGAGCAAGGACGCCGGCTCGGCGGTTATCTCATGTTTTGCGCGATGGCAAGCCTCGCGATATCGTCTGCGCTCTGGATGACAGCGACGTCGGCGAATCCGATCGGCATTCAAATCGCGCGCGATGCCGGTGTAAACATCGATTTCGCGAAATGGTTCATCACATCGTCGGTACCTTCGCTCTGCGCCCTCGTCGCGTTGCCGTGGCTCGTCTCAAAGCTTTTCCCACCGGGCGTCGGCGAAACGCCGGAAGCGCCACGCACATCACGCGAGGAGCTTAAAAAACTTGGATCGCTTTCGCGGAACGAGTGGATCACTGCAATCGTGTTCGTGATCATGGTGATCCTGTGGGTGTTCGGCGAACCGCTCAAGATCAACACGACGATCGTGGCATTCGCGGGTCTCGGTGTGCTCTTGGCGCTAAGCGTGCTCACACTAAAAGACATCGCGCTCATGGGCGATACGCTGGCGACGTTCTTGTGGCTGGCTGTCCTCTTCGCCATGAGCGGCCAGCTCAACCAGCTCGGATTCATGACATGGGCCGGACAGCTCTTAGCGTCGCTCATGAAAGGGCTTTCATGGCCTCTGCTTTACGTCTCGCTTGTTGCGATCTACGTCTTCGTGCATTACATGTTCGTCAGCCAATCGGCGCAGGTGCTGGCGTTGCTCAGCGTTTTTCTTACCGTCGGCATTTCGGGGGGCGTTCCAGCGCCGCTCATGGCGTTTTCGTTGCTGTTCGCCAGCAGTTATTTCTCGGTGATCACACCGCAAGGTGGAAGCCAAAACATCATCTTTGCCGGCGCGAATTATATCAAACAAGCAGAGCTGTATAGAATCGGTTTGCTGACG
>JAMXLG010000100.1 GCA_024281135.1 Vulcanimicrobiia bacterium
GATCGCGCCGGTAACCTTTATGATATGCATTTGAAAAACTCCCTGTGAAATGTCTTTCGACCGGACGTTTTTATTGAATGCACATGAGAAAAGTGTGAGCGGAATTCAATTACGGCGTTGCAAGGACGAAGTTCTGAACGTTGTTGCCGGTAGCGTTGTTGGCCGGCGTATCGGAAACGAACGTGTAGAGCGGACGGCCTTTGAAGGCCCATTGCATGCCTCTACCGTCGGAGCGTGTGAAGATCGAGAAATTGCCATCGGCCTTTTCGCTGGCGGTTGCAGCGTGGCTCGGCCAGATTGCAAGGCATCCGCCGGTACAATTTGATTGATTCGTAGCGTCACCATTGAAGAAATAGAGCGCGAGACCCGTGGAAGCATCGACGAGAATCGTTTTGCCGTTTACTTGCGCTTGTTTTGCGTCGCCCGAAAATCCGGTCACTGTGTTTGCGGTTCCGGACGGCGCGCTCGTGCTAGAAGGCGTAGCGGGCGATACCGGTGCGGTTACAGGTGCAGAATACAGCCCGCCGGATCGGCCGGAACCTGAACCGCCGCCGCACGCGGCGAGTCCGAGGCCGAGTGCGAAAACCGCGCTCGTAACTTTGAACATGTGCATTGGGGAAAGATCTCCTTTAAAACGTCGTTGGACTCAACGTTTTTAAAGCATGCACATGAAGGAAGTGTGAGCGAATTAATGTGATACGGACGGAGTGTGATCCGTTATTTGTAAACCTTGCGGACCATTCTCGACGCGGAAGTTTTCGGTGTAGACGCCGCCGGGCGCCGTCATTTGTGTGGTGACGAAGAACGAGCCGTCGCCGTTGGCCGTCGCCTGCACGTTGGTGACTTTGCCGCCTTTCATAAAATCTTCCGTCGGCAAGCCGCTTTTCAAATATCCGGTAGCAAACGACGATTGCCCATTTGCAAGTGCGTTGAGATACGAGCGCACGATCGCGGCGGCGTGATCTGCCGTCGCAGCGCCGGTGATTAGTGCGGGCGACGGTGTTTGTGTCGGCGTTGGTCGCGACGTTATTTCGCGTGTCGGTTTGGGCGTTGGCGTCGCTGTTTCAACCGGAGTTGGGGTTGCGGTTGCGGTTGCGGTTGCCGCCGGCGTCGACGTTGGTCGCAGCGTTGGTGTTGCCGTTGTCGTAGCAGCCGCACTGGGTGTCGCCGTTGAGCGCGGCGTCGACGTCGCGCGCGGAGTGACCGACGGAGAAGGCACCGGACTCGGCGACGCTGCAGCGACTCGTGTCGGCGCGAACGTCGGGGTGTTCGCCTCCGTTGGTAGCGGCGTGAACGTCGGTCGGGGTGAGGGAGCCGGTCCACCGCCGCTACCGAAAAACTTTGCGAGGACGCCGCCGAGCAGCAATCCGGCGAAGACAACGAGCACGATCAGCGGAAAGATCGGAAGGCCGCCGCCTCCTCTAGGTTCTTCAGGCTGAAGCCGGCGTCTACGATAATCGGACACGAAGAACTATAACCGTTGCGCGATCGCGTCGACGAACGGACGCGGCAAATCGTCGATCTGTGCGGTGTGCTCCTCGGCGAAAAGCGTCATCGCTTCTTTCAACACCCCGGTATTCTCGCGCGCATAGTTCAGCAGCGCGGCGACCGCTCGGCCATCGCCGGATTCCAAATCCGCGAGCGACGTATTCGCACCTTCGGCAGCATCTTCGGATGATTCGCCGCGATCGCGAAATGCATCGAAGATCGATGACACGAGCGCCGCTCGCGCAGCGTCGGGCATCGTAACGACAGCATTACATAAGAGCGACGCAAGTTCGCCCTCGTCCATTTTTGCGACGTGCTTCTCCACCGCGTCGACGATGTTCTCGGCGGGCACGTTCCCGAATTGGGACATCACTGCCTACGGTACTCCCTTGATGCAGGCGGCTCCTCGAAGTTGCGCCAAAAGAGATGGCGTGATTCGTGTTCGCGTGCCGCTTGATCTGCACGCCGTCGCCTCTGCCGGCTCGGCGGCGTTCGCGCTTGCCACGCCGCTGCGCGTGCGGGAACTGCTCGCCCTCGCCGTTCGTGAAGCGATCGGCATGCGCGCACCGCACGATAAGTTTCAGCGCAGCATGAAACGCACGCTCGCGGGTTTAGCCGCGGGCGATTTCACGGTCGACATCAACGGCCGGCACTTTTCCGACGGCGACACCGTCGTCGTTTGCGACGGCATCGCGGACGTGCGGTTCTTCATCACACGCCGGCGTAGCGCGGGTATCGAATTTCACCCCTAACTCTCATCCGCGGGGCGTTCTCCCATGTTGCTCGTCACGCGTTGTTGTACGCGGGACTCGCTGCAGTCGCCATTGCAGTGCAATGGATCGTCTATCATCAGACGAAAGCGCCGGCTGTCCTCTTTACGTCGAGTATCGTCGTCGATGCGGTCATTGCGACGATCGTGTTCGCGCAAGCGAAAGGCGATATCGACGGCGCGAACACCGGCGACGTGTGGTCGCGTGTCCTCGACCGTTTGTGGGCGGTCGTCATCGTTGATTTCATCACCAGCTACGTGGGCATCGTCGGTGTTGCTTCGCTTGCTGCCGGAGATCTCGCGGACCGCATCATCGCCATCCCGATCTTGCTGATCGCCGCGGCCACCGTTTTCGCGGAGCCGATTGCCGCCGTCGTCGACGGCGAGCAGTGGTGGTTTCTGGTGGTTCGCGCAATCGGCTTGAGCGTCCGCACGTCATTGCGCGGTTCGACGCTATGGCGCGCCATCGCGCTATTCGCGTTAGGGCTCGTTCCAACAGCGGTCAGCGCACTGATCGTAAATGCATCCACGCACAACCACGGAACGACAACGACGTCGTTCTGGAGTGACGTTCCGTTGGGTATAATTTATTCGATACCGCTGGACGCGCTGATCGTGCTGGCGTTTTTTGATGCATCGGGATATGAACCCAAACGCACTTGCGGCGAGTGATACTGTAGAGATAGAGAAGCATGGAACCCCGATCGCGTTCAGTCGTCTTTTTCGCCCTCCTTTTGGTCGCAGCACTGGCATGCGCCCAAGCTGACGAAACCTACGGCGTAACCGGGGAAGACGTGTATCGTATCGGCGACACGGTTCCGCAGACAAAGATCGCATATAACGGCACGCAGCATCTATCGGTTGCGCGCGACAATAACGGGTCGCGCTTCGTCGCCGAAGCCACGTACACGCGCAAGGACGACTCCGGAAAAGCGACGGCGCATGCGCGTTTCGTCCAGCAGATGGGACGGGACGGCAGCTTTTCGGACGAAGTGGACGAGGATCCGGATTTTCTGACGATCCTCAATCAGCCGTTTGCGATCGAGCTCGACCGGACGACGATGACGGATCTGCAGCGCCTTCACGGCTCCGTGCCCTTCGAGGCAACCTCGCCGCTCGGCGGCGCCCGCCTCCACGGCTATCTGCGGCCCGCCGGCAAAGGGCGTATTCAGAACGTGATTTCAACCGGCGTGCGCTTTAGCGCGCAGGGCCCCATGACCGGCGCGCTCCCGCAGCACCCGGAGGACAGCCTCAACGGAACGATCCACATGGACGGAACCGCGTACTATTCGGAGCGCGACGCGATTTTGGTGGCGCTCGACGCGACGCTCACGATCGAAGGTAAGCTGCTAAACAACAACACCGCCGTCCCCGTGCGCATCATCTATCACCGGACGATACGCGCGGGTCAGAGCGGTGTCAGTTGGGCTGAGGCTAGACGCTAGCCTATACGGCGCCGACGAGTTGAACCTCCAGCGGATGCCGGAACGGCATCTCGCTCAAATGTGTAAACGGCGTAAACGCCAAGTGGTTTTGGTGACAATCGATGAGCATCTCAATGCCGCGCTTCACCGAACCCGATTGCTCGACGTACTTCGAAAGTTTCTTGGTGAAATACGTGTGCGGATCGTGCAGAATTTTGGTGTAATACGGATCGTCGGTTAAGCCTGCAGCGCTGATGCCTTCTTTCGGAACAAGCCAGACGAACCACGGATCTTGACTGCGACGGTACCCGATGAGCACGAGCGGTATTGCACGGCCCGAATCAAGGTTTGGTAGGAAACTGCACATCGTGTACGCGTCGAAAGAAATCTCCGTGGGTTCGATCACCTGCTGCATCGGCGTCCCTCGTTTTTTTTACGTTCGATTACTTGTGCCGTAAACAAAAACCGCCGCGTCGCGCGTCGCGACCGGCGGTTCCTCGAGATGGTGCGTGCGGCACTTCGTGTACCATGTCTCGGGATTCTCGGGGCGGCTGAAGGCCTCCCTTCCGCCGGAAACAACTTGGGGAGCAGCTGGGTAAAGAAAGCAAGAACCTTTTAGCGGCGTGTGAAACCACGCGCGAGCCGGGAGTTGTTGGTGTGAGGTATGAGCGCGCTCGCACCACTGCTCCACACGGGAGTATTTGTGCCACCAGCGGTCCAGCAGCCGCCGCAACCGCCGTCCGCCCGGAAGGCGGGCGAACCGGTCCCCACCGTCGAGAATTTCGACCATATCGTCGATGAATACCAGCGGCGACTCTATGGCTTTGCCCTGCGCATGACCGGCAATCGCGAAGATGCCGAGGAGATCGTGCAGGATGCCTTTGTCCGGGCCTACCGGGCGCTCGGAAAAATGTCGCTGGAGCAACGCAGCGAGCTGCGTCTGCAGCCGTGGCTCTACACGATCACGCTGAACGTCACGCGGAACCGCTTACGCAGCAAGCGTCCGGCAAATGTCGCACTCGATGCGCTTGCCGATCCTGATGCGTTGCTGCGGGAATCGCACGAAGGTCCGCCGCGTCCGGAGACGATCGTCGAACAAAACGCCGAGGTAGCGCTGGTCGAAAAAGCGTTGCTTCAATTACCCATGCATCTCCGCGCCGCCGCGACCTTGAGGTTTATCGAAGGCCGCAGCCACCCGGAGATCGCTGAAATTCTCCATCAACCGATCGGAACGGTTAAATCCCACGTACATCGCGCGGTTCGTATTCTGCGTCGAATTTTGGGTCCGCAGATCGGACGAATCGCCCCCGAAGGAGCCCCTCTTCATGCGCTGTCGTGAAGTCGACGAACTATGGGACGAGGTACGTGGCGAGTGCACGGCCTCCGTCAAAGACGCGGTGGACTCTCACCTCCGAGCGTGCCCGCCGTGCCAGCAGCTCTATGAAGAGTACGAAGGCATTGCGTATTGCCTTGAATGTTTACCGCAACCCGATCCCTCGTGTGACCTGACGAAAAAAGTCGTCGAGCATATCGCGTCCATCCGCAGGAAAGAACGCGCGACACCGATCGTGCTCACGTCGGTGCAGACTCCCGTCGGCCGTCTTTACGTCGGATTTAAAGAAAACCGCATCGCCTACATCGGCGTCGATACGGGCGAGCCATTCGAAGAGGTTCGCGTTCGGATCGAGTCACGGCTTCGGCGTTCGGTCGTGGCAGGCGACGCACCGGCGTGGCTACGAGAGACGCTCGATCAATTTTTCACGACGTGGCGCGTCGATGACAAAGTCGTCGATATCGAAGATCTGACGCCGTTCGAACAGGCCGCACTGAAAGCCGCGGCGATGATCCCTCCCGGCGAAGTGCGCTCCTATTCGTGGGTGGCCTCGCAAATCGGCCGTCCCCGCGCTGCGCGCGCCGTCGGCCAAGTAATGGCGCGTAATCCGGTGCCGTTGCTCTTCCCATGCCATCGGGTCGTGGACTCATCGGGCGATCTGCACAACTATGGGTATGGGTTGGAAATGAAGGCTCGCCTCCTCAAACTCGAAGGCTACAGAGGTTAGGTACCGTCACCTCGTAAAACATTACGAAGGTGGCTAGACGTGTCCTCATCGCCGGCTTCGAACCTTTTGGCGGCGATAAAGTCAATCCCGGCGAAATGGTCGCGCGTAGTCTCGAAGGGCGAACGCTAGCGGGCCGTATGCTCGCCGTGCGCGTTATTCCGGTTGAGACGCGCAATATCCGCGAGCGCTTCGAGGTCGCATTGCGGGAAGATGATCCCGACATCGTCATTGCGCTCTCGCAATTCGGCGGACGGACGGCGCTTTCGATGGAACGCGTCGCGGTAAACCTGCTCGACTTCGAACATCCCGACAACGTAGGCGTGATGCGCAAGGGCGATGTGGTCGCGCGCGGCGACGCCGACGCGCGCCTTTCGAATCTCCCATTCGATCGCATTATCGAAGCCTGGACGGCAAACGGCATTCCGGGATACGTTTCGAATTCCGCCGGAACGTTCATCGGCAATCAAGCCTTGTACGAAATCCTCGGGTTGACCGAACATGCGGTGCCGCCGGTCGTTACCGGCCTGGTCCATCTGCCGTACCTG
Organism: Vulcanimicrobiia bacterium; assembly: GCA_024281135.1. The sequence goes on from JAMXLG010000100.1 coordinate 6,287, forward strand.
CCCGCGCAAGCCATTGCAGCGGGGGCTGATTCCAACCCCTCGATGTCCCTCGAACTGATGAAAAAGGGCATCGAAATCATGATTGAAACGATCGTACCGTGGGTCGAACAGCGGACGCCCGAAGCGACGAAAGCGCGTGAAAAGGGCCAGTCCACGTGGATGCCCCGCGGTGTAAAGGAAGTAGAACGCTGAGCGACCCACGCCTTTGGGCCATACCCGACATTCACGGTCATGCGAAGGGCGAACATCGGCCGTTCGCCGAGGAACGTCCCATCGCATATTCGCCGCGAATGCTGTTCCTTTGGTTCTATCACGCCTGCCGGCGCAGTTCTCCGCGCTACCTCATGGTGAGCGATCACGTCAACTATTTGACGTTCGAGGACCCCGGCGCCGTACACACCGTTCGCCGCGCATTGAAACTCGCCCACGCCGGCGATCTGTACGGTGCAGCGGAAACCGCGGGCGTCGACGTTGCGCACGCATCTGTCGTTAGCGAAGGTTTACGCAAAGGAATGCGCTTTTCGATTGGCGCGGAGGTCGACAACGATCCCCGTGCGAGACCCGATGCGCAGAACATTGTCGACGCGATGCGACCGGACGGAATCATTCGCTCGGTCCATTTCTTGTCAATCGATCATCCGGAAAAAGGCGCCGACTTCCAGTGGCCCTACGATAACCCCGAGTTTGCATATCTTTGGGATGTCGTCGGCGTGGAACGCGCGTGGGAACTTTACGTCGACCGTCTCGTCGATGATGTCGAAAAACTTCCCGGCCACGTTGTCGGTCATTTCTATAAGCCGGCGATCTTCGGCCATTGGCCCGAAGATGCGAAGCTGCAAGCGTATGAAGACCGGATTCTCGATGCAGCAGCCGCGCGCGGTATGGGTATCGAGATCAACTCGCGTCCGCTCTATCGCGATTATCCGGACGAACAACGTCAAAAGTATATCGACGCCAACAAGCGTTTCATGCGCAAGGCAAAAGCAAAAGGCGTCGGCATCGCAATCGGTTCCGATGCGCACAGTCCGAAGGATCAGGGCGGCGGGTTCGAAGTCATCTTGCAGATGCTCGATGAGTGCGGAATCAATGAAGTCGTCTTTCCGGTCAACGGACGTCTTGCGCGTGTCGTATTGCGTGCTACGCGCGAACATTTGGAAGCGCAGCAGCGCGCGCCTGAACCGGTGCAACCCGGTAGCAGCATCAGCGGTTTAGGGCGCGCCGAACTCGGACTTCCGGAAGAACCGGAACGTCCGCCGGAAAGAGCTCGCGAACCCGCGGCAACAAAAACCGCGCGCGACGTTGGCCCGAAGAAACGCGCCAGCAGCCCGGAACGCACGACAAAGAAACCGGCGGCCGAAGAGCAGCCGGTCAAAGCGTCATCTTCAAAACGAAGCGCGGAGTCAGCAGCGTCGTCCGCTAAAGCGAAGGACACAAAGACAAACGCCAAGCCCGCCGCAGAACCGGTAAAAAAGACGGCGGCGCCTGAGAAGAAAGCCCCTGCGGAAAAGAAAGCGCCCGTCAAGAAAGCGACGCCGACGAACGGAAAGAAAGCTTCGCCTGCAAAGAAGGTGAGCGCAAAGAAAGCTGCACCGGTAAAGAAGGCAGCCGCGAAAAAAGCCGCGCCCGTAGCAAAGAAGGCAACGAGCAAGAAAGCGGCGCCGAAGAAGCTGGCCCCGAAGCCCGCCGTCAAAGCGAAAAAGCCCGTTGCTAAGCCGGCAGCAAAAACATCCGCTAAGAAAACCACCGCGAAGAAGTCTACATCGACCGCGCGTGTGGTAAAGAAAACATCTAAGCCGTCTAGCAAAGGGACGACGAAGAAAAAATCTACAACTAAGAAGCGTTAGGGCCGGAGAGTCCCGTAAGGAGAGTGGTAGCATGGCGGATCAAGATCGCCAACGCAACATCGCTTTTGTGGGCCCGCATCATGCGGGCAAAACCACTCTCGTGGAGGCTGTGCTCGCGCATTGCGGCGCGATCGGCCGCCGAGGTTCGATCGCTGACGGCACGACCGTCACCGATCATGAACCCGAAGACGTCTCACACGCGCAGTCGACGACTGTCGGCTTTGCGCACTGCGGATGCGGACCCATCGACGTGACGATCGTCGACTCTCCCGGATTCATCGATTTCTTCGAAGAGACGAAGATGGTGCTCGCAGGCGTCGATGCAGCCGTCATCGTCGTTGACGCCGATCCCGCACGCGCGTCGCACACCCAAACGCTCGTCGATTATCTCGAAGAGCGCAAGATGCCGCACTGTTTCGTGATCAACAAGATGGATCGCCCGGGCGCGGATTACGAAGGCACGCTGGAAGCGCTTCAATCACTGTACGGGCGGCACGTCGTTGCCGAACAATGGCCGATCGTCGACAAAGCGAAGGCAAACGATAAAGCGAGCGGATTCGCGGGTTACGTCGATCTCGCCGACATGAAAGCATATGCGTTCACCGGCGACGGCGAAACCGACAGCGCGGTTCCCGGCGAGATTCTCGATCGCGTCAAGAACGCACATACGGAGTTGCTCGAAGCAATGGCCGACTTCGACGACCATCTCATGGAAGAGTTGCTCGAAGGGATCGAACCGCCGCTCGATGAGGTCGAACGCGATCTCTGCGATGAATGCGCGCACGATCAAATCGTGCCCGTGCTCGTCACCTCTGCGGCGACCGGTAGCGGAATCGGATCGCTCGTGCGCGCGATGGAAAAGTGGTTCCCGTCGCCGGCGCAAGCGCAGCAAGTCGATGCCGAAGGACGCCGCATTGCGCCCGATGCGAGCGGCCCTGTTGTCGCGCGCGTCATCAAGACGATCATCCATCCGCAATCCGGCAAACTCTCGGTCGTGCGTATTCTCTCGGGCACGATCAAGGCGGATGCAACGCTCACCGACATCTCGGTAAACGACGAAAAAGTGCGTTCGGGCGGCCTCTACCGGCTGCAAGGCAAGAAACAAGAAGCAATTTCGGACGCCGGACCCGGATCGATCGTCGCGATTGCGCGGTTGGAACCGGTCAAAACCGGTGATACGCTGACGAGCAACGGGCATAAAGTTCTTCTTCCGCGCGTCCCGCTCTCGGAGCCGTGCTTTGCGATGGCGATTAAACCGAAAGATCGTATCGACGAGGCGAAGATCTTCCAGATGCTCGCGCGCATCGTAGATGAAGACCCCGCGCTCCGTTTGGCGCGCGCCGACATCACGAACGAATTTCTGCTTCTCGGAAGCGGCGAGCAGCACGTCACGATCGCCGTTGAACGGCTCGCACGCAAGTACAAGGTCGAAGTCGAGATGGCGGCGCCGCAGATTCCGTATCAAGAGTCGATCACTTCAGGTACTGAGATTCATTCGCGCTACAAACATCAAACGGGCGGACACGGACAATTTGGCGATGTGTGGCTGCGTTTCGAACCGCGCGAGCGCGGAAACGGCGTGACCTTCGAGGAGAAAATCGTGGGTGGCGTTGTTCCGAGGCAGTTCATCCCCGCGGTTGAAAAAGGCGTGCGCGAGGCGTTGATGCACGGTCCGAACGGATATCCGGTCACGGACATCCACGTCACGCTCTATGACGGCCAGTATCACGACGTCGATTCGAGCGAACAGTCGTTCAGGACAGCTGCGGGAATGGGCGTCCGCGACGCGTTGCCCAAGTGCCACCCGGTCGTACTCGAGCCGGTCTCGCGGGTCACTGTGACGGTCCCGACCTCCTACACATCGACGGTCATCCAGCAGCTCACCGGCAAGCGCGGGCAGATCCTCGGCATGAATCCGGCGGAACGCACCGGCTTCGACGTGGTCGAGGCGGACGTGCCGCAGGTCGAGCTGTCGCGCTATATCACGGAGCTCCGCACCGCGACGCAGGGACTCGGGTCATATAACTCCCGCTACGAGCGCTACGATCCGGTTCCGGGAAATCGGGTAGGACCGAAAGCCGCCGTCTAAAAGCATAGGCGGGGTGAGAAGACTTTTTGCTCTCGCGGCTTTGGCCGCGCTCGTTTCCGGCTGCTCCAAAGTCTCGACGACCGCGGGCGGCGGCGAGCACTCATGGACGAAACCCGGTATCCTTCGGGTCGCGATTCAATCCGAACCGAAGAACCTCAACACGCTGCTCTCGTCCAATACGACGGACGTGGCTATCGACGAACTGATCTTCGATCCGCTGGTGAGCGCCGATACGAAGGGCAATCTCGTACCGATCCTCGCCGCCGAAGTTCCGACACTCGAGAACGGTGGGATCAGCAAAGACGGATTGACCGTCACGTATCACCTGAGAAAAGGGATCACGTGGAGCGACGGTCAGCCGCTCACGAGCAAAGACGTCAAATTCTCGTGGCAAGCGATGATGAACAACGACAACAACGTCGTCTCGCGCCACGGATTCGATGAGGTAGCATCGGTCGAAACACCGGATGATACGACGGTTGTCGTTCATCTGAAGGAAAGGTTTGCGCCGATCGTCAGCGAGTTTTTTGGACCGAGCGACAGTCCGGTCGACGTTACGCCGGCGCACGTCCTGGCGAAGTATCCAAACGTAAACCAAATTCCGTTCAACAACGAACCTATCGGTTCAGGTCCGTACAAGCTCGCGGAATGGGTAAAGGGCGACCACATCACGTTAGTTGCGAACCCGCACTATTTCCAAGGAACGCCAGGTTTGAAGCAAATTACGATTCGGATCGTTCCCGACGAGAACACCTCGCTCAACTTGCTTCGAACGCACGACGTCGACTGGATGTTTGAGCCGTCCTATTCGACATACGGTCAATTGAAGTCGATGCCGGATGTGAGCAGCGTGTACAACGACGTCAACGGTTACGAATACGTGCAGCTCAATACATCGCATCCGCCGCTTGACGACGTACGCGTCCGGCGAGCAATCAAATATGCGATCGATAAGCAGCAATTGATCGACACGCTGACCAATGGACAGCAAACGATTGCTACCGAAGACATCCCGAATTGGATGTGGGCACACGATCCGAACGTTCCCGCACTTCCGCACGACGTAGCCAAGGCGAAAGACCTTTTGCAATCCGCGGGATTCACGCCCGGTTCGGACCATATCATGACGAAGAACGGCCAACGGCTTTCACTTCTTCTGGTCACGAACGTCAGCAACGTTACGCGCCGGAAAGCCTCCGTCATCCTCCAGAACCAACTGCGCCAGGCCGGCATTGACGTTCAGATCAAATACTTCGACGGCGCGACGCTCTTCGCGCCGGCTCCGCTGGGCATTCTCCAGACCGGAAAATTCGATTTGGGCCTGGCAGGCTGGTTTGCAGGGGTCGACCCGGATGATTCCGCACAGCTGATGTGCAAGAATGCTCCTCCGGGCGGATACAACTACACGCGGTATTGCTCGCAGAAGATGGACGCCGAGCAAAAGGTAGCGCTCACGAATTACGACTTGCCAACGCGGAAGAAAGCGTACGCGCAAATTCAGGAACTGCAAGCAACGGACGCTCCCCAGATCTATTTCTGGTACCGCCGGCAAGTCCAAGCGATCAACCCGGATTTTAAAAACTTCGAACCAAATCCCGTTGTGGAGTCGTGGAACGCGTATCAATGGAGCATCTAGGTCACCCCGGTCAACCCACTGGTCCGCTTCCCGAGCTGATCTGGCTGAAAAAGATCATCGTTGAACGCGCGCTTACCCGGGGAGAGGTCATTCTCTCCGGCGGCGCGCGCAGCGATTACTATATCGATAAGTTCCGCCTCTTTTCCGATCCGCACGTCCTGCGCCGCATTGCGCGCATGTTCGTGCCGCTCCTAACCGAGGTGAACCCCGATCTCATCGCCGGAACAGAACTCGGCGGTGTCGTGATTGCGACCGCGGTATCGCAGCTTTCGGGTATTCCGATGATCGCGGTGCGGAAAACGCCAAAGGCTTATGGCGCATTCGCAAATGAGTATGTCGAAGGGCCGTTCGATCCGGGCCAGCACGTGCTCTTATTGGAAGACGTTGTCACTTCGGGTCGAGAGTTGCTTGCGGCAAAAGCGCGGCTCGAGGAGTTGGGTCTGCGCGTTACCCCGTGCGCCGTCGTGAGCCGCGGTCTTGCTCCGGTTCGCGCGCTCATTCAATTCTCGCTGCCGCGCGGACAAGCAAAGACCGACAACTAGCGGTCAAGCCAGCCGCCGGTGGGCATTTAGACGCTGTCGTCGGGACCATCGACGCTCGCGGTACACCCGCCCGAGCGAGATAATCCCGAATGTCCACTAGCGAGGTACGCAGAGAGTGCATGGCGGCACGAAGAGACGCATCGCCGTTATTGGCATCGGCTCTAATTCGTATACTAATTCGCACGTGCTAAAGACGCTCGGTGCTACTTTTCCCGAATACGACGTCGATTGGTTGGACCTCGGGAAAGTGATCAAGCGGCGAACGCACGGGCTCGCGGGGGTCTTAAGCGCCATTGCGGCCGCGCGAGAATTCGCGACCGAAATGGGACCCAAACTGCATGAGTTACGGTGGAGGCGCGGATGGGCGAGCTACCTGTTCGAGCTCCGCAGCCGGGTCGCGCGGGACCTCGTTGCGCGCGCTCCATACGCGTTTTCCTTTCAAATACAGTCTCATTTTGACGCGTCCGTTCGAAACGTGCCTCATTTCGTGTACACAGATCATACGCTCTTAGCGCATCGCGCGTTTCCCGACATCGGCGGCGTTCGTTTCTCGGTAACGCCTAAATGGCTAGAGCTCGAACATCAGCTGTATCGTAACGCGCAAACGAATTTTGTGATGAGTCAGCACGTGCGTCGTTCGCTCATCGATGATTACGGCTGCGATCCGCAGCGCGTCGTATGCGCGTACGGAGGGCCGAACGCCGAAGTGACACCGGCTCCGGACAAGACGTACGATGCGAAGGAGATACTCTTCGTCGGCGTCCACTGGATCAGAAAGGGCGGACCACAGCTCGTCGAGGCATTCAGACGCGTGCGCGCTCGAATTCCGAACGCCCGTCTAACGATCGTCGGGTCATCTCCGGACATACGCGTAGAGGGCATTGAAGTGCTCGGAAGAGTTCCGCCTTCCGAACTGGGGACATACTACAAACGCGCGTCGGTATTTTGTATGCCTACCCGTTTTGAACCGTTCGGAATTGTGTACCTCGAGGCAATGGCGTACAAGCTTCCGATCGTCGCTACCGATGTTGGAGCGATTCCGGATTTCGTTCAAAACGGGGCGAACGGCTTTCGCACGAAACCGGGTGACGTCGATGACTTGGCCGACAAACTAACCACACTGCTTCTAAGCCCATCGCTGTGCAAAACGATGGGCGAGCGCAGCTTTGAGATCGCTAAGGAGTACACGTGGGAACGAACTGGGCGTATCTTCCGCGATACGATCGAATCGCACGTCAACGCGTACGCTCTGGAGGGACGATGAGCGCGCGGATCGCGCTGCTCGCACTCTTGTGCGTATCAACTGCTACCGCGTGCCGAAGCGCCGTCGCGAGCAGTACAAACGGTGTGGTGTGGGAAGCAGGCGACTCGAAGATCGGAAAATGGCAGGCCGCTACATCCTCGCAATGCGGAACGCCGGTGAACTTCGGAAAACGTTTCGTGTTCTCGTTGAAGTACACGGTTACGAACGGTGCGGGAACATGCATGCGTAACCAGGCGAATCCGCTCGACGCAGACGGTGACGCCTTTTATCTTCGCGACGGTGCGAGATACACGTGGACGTTCCGGTTCGTAGATGGAACTCCGTACATCGCGAACGCGTCACCGATGGGCCCCGATCACGACGCGCGCAGCCTGATCTGGCAGATTCACGGCAACATCGAAATGGGTTCACCATGCACCGCGCTAACGTTCACGAACGGCGCGGACAACGTGACGTATGACAATCAACAGTGGGGATTTTCAACGTGCAACGGCGTCGTTTGGCACGGTCGATACGTTCCTGGAGAAACAGACGACTGGAAAATCGTTGCGATTATTTCGAGCGGTGACGACGGGATGACGCAGCTCTATCGAAACGGCGTCTTGCAATTCACCGATCGCGGTGCAAACTATCACGACAGTCACGCGAGTCCGGGAAATCCCAACGCGTATCCATGGTGGAATTTCGGTCCGTACAAGTGGATTTGGAAAGACGCTCCGACAAACTCGTCTATGACAAATGTCAACATGACAATCGATAACATGGTGTTAACGCAAGGCTAACACCATCGGTAGAGGTCGCGAATATTCGGATATCGTAAAGGTTCGTCCAACGCGTCTTCTACGCTAAGTCTTCTTAACTTAGCGGCCGAAAACGTGTGTGAGGGCATTGTGCCCTCCGAAACTGCGTGCTCCTGCAACGGACCTCCCAGCCCCACGCAGCCTCTTTCTTGTTTCAGCGGCAAACTTTAACCTTAAAGCGCCTCGGGTGAGCGGCGCCCTAGTTTGTCGCGTCCGCGCGGGTTTGCGCGTTCAGCGCAAACCCAGATGAGGTCAAATGTCTTCACAACGCCTAAAGCGTCTATTTCCTGTTGCCATGATTGCGAGCATCGCAGCATGCAGCGGTGGCGGTTCAGAAACCGCGTCGCAGACGCTTCCCGCCGTTGCGAATGCAACGAACAGCGGAACTACGACGACAACGACGGCAGCGTCGTCGGCATTTAGCGCTGCGATTCTAAACGACAAGCCGGTCGCTTACTACCCGCTCAGCGATCCCGCGCCAACGGCGCACGATGAGTCGGGCAACAATCTCAACGGCAGCATCGGTTCCTCGGTCACAACCGGAGTTGCCGGTCTCGCGTCGTCGTCGACGGCCGATCAATTCCCCGGCGTTCAATCCGCGGCCGGCGCCGTCAATATCGCTCAAAACGCGCTTCTGCAACCTTCCGGCGCCGTATCGCTGGAATCGCTCTTCCGCTTTAGCAGCGCGCCCGCAAACTACACGATTCTTGCCGCTTACGGTCAACGCAGCGGCATCGCATCCTACGAGCTGTACTTCAAGAACGGTAAGGTCATCGCGCAATTCACGACGGCAAATGGCTTCGCTGATATTGCAGCAGATGTGTCTAGCAACGTTACATACGACGGGGTTGCGACATACGACGGTTCAACTGCAAGCCTGTACCTCAATGGCAAACTCGCAACCTCCAGGGCTTTGACCGGTGCGGTGAAATACGCGAGCGGCTACGGCTTCGGAATCGGTGACGACGCGTCGAATCTCTCGCCCGGCTTCAAAGGTACAATCGGCGGAGTTGCGGTCTTCTCGACGGCGCTCCCCCCATCGCAGGTTAAGGCACATTACAACGCGGTAGGCGCGAACGCAAAGCCGACGCCCGAGCCGACGGCGACGCCGACGACAGCTCCCACAAACGCTCCTACGAACGCTCCCACGACAGCTCCCACGTCAACGCCGGCGCCGACCACGCCGCCGTCCGGCACCGTTTTGTGGAAAGCCGGTGATCCGACG